>NZ_CAJMYY010000001.1:0-505552 GCF_905220185.1 Paraburkholderia sp. J11-2
TGCTGCACCTGGCTCGAGATCAGGCTCGACAGCTGGCCCGTGCTCAGACCCGCCACCTGACCCGTCGTCAGCGAGGCGATTGCCAGCGTTGCCAGCTGCGCCGTGCTCAGCGCGTTCAGCGCCGTCGTGGTCAGCGACTGCACCTGCGTGCTGGTCAGCGAAGCGATGCCTGCCGTGCCAAGGCCGTTCACGAGCTGGCTCGTGCTCAGCGCCTTGAGGTCAGCCGAATTCAGCTGGCGCACCTGCGTCGAGCTCAGCGCCGCGAGTTGGCCCGTGCTCAGACCCGAAACCTGTGCGCTCGTCAGCAGGTTCACCGACAGCGTCGCCAACTGCGACGTCGTCAGCGCGTTGAGCGCCGTCGAGGTCAGCGATTGCACTTGCGACGAGCTCAGCTGGCCAATGCCTGCCGAACCCAGCGCCTGCACTTCAGCCGTGTTCAGCGCGTTCAGGTCGGCCGTGCTGAGCTGTGCGACCTGGCTGGAAGTCAGCGCTTTGATGCCCGCCGAACCCAGGCCGTTCACGACCTGGTTCGTGCTCAGCGCCTTGATGTCGGCGCTATTGAGCGCATCAACCTGGGCCGAGGTGAGATTCGACAGTTGAGCCGTGCTCAAACTGGCGATCTGGAACGTCTGCAGCGTGCCGATCGCGTCTGTGCCAAGACCGACGATGGCGCTTGCATTGATCGCTGCGATCTGATTCGTCTTCAGCGCGTGCAGCGCCGAAGTGGACAGTCCCGCAAGTTGATCGGAGTGAAGCTGGTTGATCGCTGCGCTGCTAAGCGAAACGATCGCCGATGCACTGATCGCGTTGAGCTGGCCCGAACTGAGGCTGCTCATGTCCGCTGTTGTCAGTGCTGCGACATCGGCCGTAGTAAACGTCGCAAATTGCTGTGTTGACAGCTGCCCGACCTGCGTCGGTGATAGCGACGAGATGATCGAAGTCATGTTTTATTTTCCTTCCGATTGCATCCAGTGAGGTTCGCGTGTGGCCCAACTGCAGCCTTTGCCGCCGACAGTCACACCAAACCAAAAAGTGTCGGCCCTTTGTAAACAATGGCCACTGCCCAAGCTCTCAGCGCTAGAGTGCAGCCTCCGTGCATAACGGCACCGGCCAGGGCGAGTTAAGGGTTTGGAAGAAAAATTTGGTAAGAACTTCAGAATATTGGTAAGGATGTCGATGAGATGACCACTGCCGACAATTTGCGTTGGAGCGGCGCAAACGTTTCAACAGAGAAAATCGATGCTTTCAGAGGGGAAACTGCATGACTGGCGGCCGTTCGGCGGCGATTGCCGAAGGCAAGCACCATGCGATGCCAGGTCGATTCGACACGCTTTCGAAGGCGTGTTCGGCCCTGTCATTTCCGATATATTTGCGGCGGCCGCCCAAGCCGGGCGCGCAGGAACGCCGGCTTCAGGTCATTTTCGCGCCGTAAGTCTTACCAATTACCACCGCAGTAAGTAATACGTGTCGCCGCACGAGTCATCGATGACGGCAATGCGCAGCCACAACCTTACAGTTGAATAACGCGATCGATCATGCGCACTGGAATTGTCACAATACAAAAGAACCGGGCTCCCTGGATTCCGGAATGGATTGCGTTTCATCACCTGGCCGGTTTCAACCAATTTTATTTTTACGCCCACAACTGCACCGACGATACGGCGCAGGTATTGCAGACTTTGGGCCAGTTTTACGACATCAAGTCGTTCACGCTTACCACGGATCAAAATCACGTCCAGCTCAGCGCCTATCAACATGCCTATGAGAATTTCGGGCACGAGTGCGACTGGCTTGCGTTTATTGATGGGGACGAGTTTTTGTTTCCGGTTGCGGACCCAACGATCGGCGCGGCGCTCGACCGATTCAACTACGAGAGGATTTCCGCAATCGGCGCGTATTGGGCGTGCTTTGGAAGTTCAGGCCACGTTGTCGAACCCGCGGGCCTGATCGTCAAGAACTACCGACACCGGTTCGCCCTCGACGCGCCGGCCAACCGGCACGTCAAGAGCATCGTGAGAGGAAGGCAAAATACGTCGGTCGGTCCCAACGCCCACCTTTTCAACACGCCATACGGAACCGTCGATGAAAACATGCGGCCGGTAACCACGGGGGCGGCCCCTTACGATCCCACCCACCAGTATTTCCGGATCAATCACTACGCCTGCCAAAGCCTTGAGTTTTTCCGCAAATTCAAGCAGCGCTCAGGCGCGGCAGATGCAGGCCAGGCATTCGTCAGGCCCGATAGCTGGTGGACCGAATACGATCGCAACGACTGCTCCGACGCTTCGCTGGAGGCGTGGTACCCCCAACTGGAAGCCGAAGTTCAGCGCATCGGCTTCACTGATTTCGCCGGGCGATTTACGCCGCCTTCCGACGCTTGACCTTGGCTCGCGGAGCCGGCGGCGCTTGATCGGCTAACGGCTCGGCAATCGCTTTGACCACGTACTGAAACGCGATGGCGTCCTGCTTCGCCTGTTCCGGGTCGACGCCGGTCGCTTGAGCCATCTGACCAATGGCGGCCAGTACCAGAGGATCGGGCTGATGGAAGATGCGGGCGCGCATATCGACGACCTGGAATCCACTCGAGTGGAACAGATCGATCAGCGTTAGCCGCGTGAACCAGCGAATATGTGTACGGTCCAGCAGCCCCGAGTCCTGATAGATGAACCGGCCCGAGTTCAAGCAAGTCTGCAGACTCCAGTTCTGTGCGTTCGGCACACAGGCGATCACCTCCACAGGACCGCTCGCGTTCTGCCTGATCTTCTTCAGAAGCTTCCACGGATCGTACAGGTGCTCGAGCGCGTCGGCGAATACCCAGCTCTGGGCCGCGGAAAGGTCGCTGAAGGTCTCGTCGTCCAGCTTTTCGACGTTGCCGCAAATCACGTCCGTGCAATGGCGCCTGGATGCCTGCGCATATTCCTCGACAATTTCGATCCCGACGTAGCGGCAATCGGCATTGATCTCGCGATAAGCGCGTGCCAGCGCGCCGCTGCTGGATCCGACCTCCGCCACGCAGGCGGCGTCCTTGCGCATCAAATGAAGGACATCGGCATTGTGAATGTCGTTAATCGGTGTTTGCTGGATGTCTTGAACGGGTTGCACCGCGAACCTCTCGTAGGAGCGACTGGATTGAATAGCGTGTGGGGACTAGGCCTGCGCCGCGCGCTGGGCAGCAAGACGATCGAGCAGACTGGCTCGCATCAGGAAAAAGGCCGTGAGGAATTCTGGATGCCCGGTTTCCGTGGCCGCGCGTTTGAGCGCGTCCATTGCGACGAGATCCAGGGCATTGCCCATTAGCGGAGAGTTGTATGAAAACGGCAGTTTCATTCCGTTGAAACTGCGCACTTTCCATTGCGGCTCAGTCCCGAGGATCAGTGAAGCGATTCGCTCGACGAGAAAAACCTTTGCCGGCGCAGCCTTGTGGTCGTATTTGACATCGCCGCTCAGCAGCCGGCCGAACTCGCTGGTTTCGTCCTCCGCGAGATTGAACAGAAGCTCGCATTTTTCCAGCCAGCGGCGCCAGAACGCCGGCTTCGCGACGAGGTAATTGCAGAAAATCGTGCTGGCTGTGCTCATGACGACGCCATCGACATCAACGCCCGGCGCGACCAGCGCGAGCGCCTGCTTGATGATTTCGTCGCTCCCGGCGTGCAGAAACTTCATCTGCTCGAAAACGTTTAGAAAAAGCGCAGAGTGATCGAAAAATGGCGAAAACGTCACGACATCGACGTCATCGTGAGTTTCCGCGAGAAATTGCATGACCTGCGCGGAACTCAAACCCGTCTTGCCGGCGAATTTGGGTGAAAGAAATCCGTAGCGCGTGTTTTCGTCGAGCGATTCGCGCATCAGAAAACGTCTGATCGGCCAGTATTCGTACCAGTCTGGCCGCTCTCCCGTGTTGTCGAGCGGGAGAAAGCCGGAATCGAGACCCGCGTAAGTTTCCGGAGAATAAAAGATCTGAAAGACGCGATTGTTCATTGCCCGCACGCTCGTCGCCGCGACCGACTCCTGCGGGACGGCTTCTTCCGGGGTGGCGTCCCCGCTCTGGGGGTGGATATCGGACATGGGCAAACTGGCGCTGTTCTGGATGCAATTGGGCTGCGGGGCAGTCTAAGGCATGCCCTTGCGCCGCAATCCTCCAAGCTGGCACCGAGTTCACCGGTAATTCATCGTTTGACGCCGCACCCATGCGCAAGCGCAAGCGAGCTTCCCCGGCAGGCCGGATAGCGGCAAATCTGAAGAGGGAAGCGACGGGCGGGAAAAGCGGTAGATTCTTGGCGCGCCCGGCTGGGATCGAACCAGCAACCCCTGCCTTCGGAGGGGCGGATATCAGGTTCACGGCAGTTTGTCGCAGTTCATAAGCCATTGATTTATAAGCACTAAGGTTCGTGACGATTCACCTCGTTTCACTTAGAATTTCCGTACGGTTTCCGTACGGAGAGAATCTTGAGCACCGCAAGAACCCCCAACATCACCTCTAAAACCGCTCGCTGCGCCCTCGCGCCGAGACGTGAACCCTACTGGAGCCGCCTGAGCGCTGGCGTGTATCTCGGCTATCGCGCCACGGAATCCGGCGCCGGTACGTGGATCGCGCGCCGCCGCAATGACGAGGGCAAGCAGGACTATCACGCGCTCGGACATCACGAGTCATTCGATGACGCGAAGGCCGAAGCCGAGGCATGGGTGCTCTCGGTCAGCCACGGCGTGAGCACAAAGGGCGTGACCGTGAGGCAGGCATGCGCCGACTATGCCGCCGATCTGAAGGTGCGCCGCAGCGTGCAGAGCGGGAAGGATGCCGAGGGCCGCTTTCGCCGCCTGGTGGATAACGAAATGATCGGGAAGCTCACTCTCGACAAGCTGCGCACGACGCACGTCCGGGCATGGCTCCACGTTCAGGTCGACGACGCCGAGGACGCTGACGAGCTTCGCCGCGCGAAGGATTCCGCGAACCGCAACCTTGCGAGCCTGAAAGCCGCGCTCAATTTCGCCCTGAAGAATCGGCTCGTGATGACTGACGCGGGCTGGCGAACGGTTGCCAAGTTTGAGGGCGTAGGACGCCGTCGCGAGGCCGTGCTGACGGCCGATCAGGTCGGCAAGCTGCTCGCCTGTCTGGCTGACGATCTGCGACCGCTCGTTGAAGCACTCGCGCACGCGCCGAGTCGTCCGGGCGAGGTCGCAAACCTGCGCGTGCGCGACTTCGATCCGCATCAAGGCACGCTCGCGTTCGAGGGCAAGACCGGGCGCCGCGTCGTGCCACTGTCTACGGCGGCAGTCGCATTCTTCACGAAGCAGGCGCGAGGCAAGCTTGCGGGGGCGTTGCTCTTCGCTCAGGCGCACGGTGTCGCCTGGAATCGCCACGCGTGGAAAAAGCCGTTTCGCGAAGCCGCCGACTCCGCGGGACTGCCCGATGACGTGGTGATGTACTCGTTGCGGCACACGGCAATCACGAGCCTCGTCGTCGCGGGCATCGATAGCACACTGATTGCGCGTCTCGCCGGGACTTCGGTCGAGATGATCGCGAAGCATTACGAGCACGCCGATGATGGGCGCGTGCGCAACATGCTCGACAACGTACCCGCATTGGTTCGCTAGTGCTCATCGGTGTTAATCTCGGTTCTTGGGAGTGCGTGGAGCCGCGATGTGCACCGATGAGACCTATCAGGAGTACGCCGCCGAGCTTGCGGAAAAGCTCGACCTGCGCGACCACTTACGCCGCATGATCGACGGCGCTAGGCAAACATGGGATTTGCCTATTGGTCCACGGGAAGCGACCGAGTACCTTGCTGCGCTCGACGAGGATATCTGCGCGCTGTCCATGTGGATCTTCGCCCGCGACGCTCAGACCGAGCTCGCCTTGACCGAAGCGCCGACACTATCGCAACGTGCCGCGGGTGAGATTGCCCGCCGACTTTGGACGCCGCCGAGCGAGCGCGCCGATCTGGAGCGCTGGCGCGTGAGCTTCCCTTGCCAACACGAGCGCCCGTTGCGCAAAGCGCTCACGAATACCGAAAAACGCCACATCGAGATCTGTGATGCCGTATGCGCGCGCATCGAGAGGGGCATGACCCGCAATAAGGCAATCGAGGAAGTTGCCCCGCTCTATCATCTTGGCAAGCGCACTGTCGAGCGGGCATACGACGATCAACGGGAACGCGTCAAAGCGATGCGGCAACAGGCCGAACTGATGCGGCAATTTTCCCTCATCGCCAAGAATCAGGGATAAGCCCCCGACAAAAACAAGTCCGCCAAAACGGCGGGCCTTTCCTGTTCGTTTTCAAACCTGACTCCGCTCCCTAGATTCCACTCATGGAGGCTCACTTGAGCTTCTAACAATCGAGGGGAACAAAGTGGAAGCTCAAAACAACTTCACCATCGCCGAATTCTGCGACCTCGTTCGCATTTCGAAGGGCGCCTATTTCAAGCTCAAGAAGCTCGGCCTTGGTCCCGATGAGTTGCATATCGGGCGCCGCGTGATCATCACGCCCGCTGCGCGCGCTGCTTGGGAAGCGAAGATGACCTCGCGCCAGTCCGAAGCCGAAGCCGCTTAAACGGGGGTGTGAGATGACGCTCAAACACCCGTTCCAAGATCAGCGCGTGCGCGTCATCGCCGGCCAGTATGAAGGCCGCACTGGCCGCGTTGTGTGCGTGCGCCTCGACCACGGCGAACATGGCTTCTGCGAGATCGAATTCGATCAGCCTCCTAGCGCGAACCCGACCAAGCGCAAGCTGAAGAAGGCGCTCGAAAACGACCTCGTGCCCTGCCACTACATCGACCGCGCGGGGGTGATCTGATGCTCACCATGCGCGAGATGATGACGGCGCTCTACGCGTCCGGTGGCCCGTACAGCATGTTGGCTGGCGAATGGCTTCAGAGCGAGGACGACATCGATATGACTGTCGAACTCCTATGGGAAGCGCTGGACTCCTACGCGGGCGGCGCTAGCGCTGAAGAGGCGGTCGGAAAGATCGCCCGCGCTATCGGCTATCCGCTCGACGGGGGTGCGACGTGAGCGAACCCATCGCACTGCCTGACGGCACCTTCGCGCCCACGCCTGAAGAACTCGCGGCCGAACGTGAAACGGTGGAGGCCGTGGTCCATCAGAAGATCGCCGACAGCGAGGAAACGCGCCGCGAGATGCAGGACCGCCAAGGCGATCCGCCTGACCCGCTCGCATGCGCGACCGCTGTGGCCGAATTTCAGGACCGCCGCGCGAACGTCGTCGAGATACCCGCGGCTCGTGTGAGCGCTCGCCGCCGCAAGCCGGTGCGCGCCACTATGTCGGAACTGCTCGACGTGCTGGCCGCAGATGATCCGCTCAGCGGTCTCGTGCGCCTCGACGAGATGCGTGGGCGTCTTGTGATTTCCGCCCCGCGGCCGTGGGGCAATGCGCCGTCTCTCTACTGGACCGATGCGGACACAACGAACCTCCGAGCGTATATCGAGCGCCGCTACAAACTCATCGCTTCGAAGGAACACGCGTCAGATGCCGTCCACGTTCACGCGCTGCGCAACCGCTATCACCCCCTGCGCGACTGGCTCAACTCGCTCGTGTGGGATGGCGTCAAGCGTCTCGACGGGTGGCTCATCCACTACTGCGCCGCCGACGATACGGAATATGTGCGCGAGGTAGGGCGCCGCTTTCTGATTTCCGCTGTCGCTCGCGTGCTGTCGCCCGGTTGCAAGGCCGACTGCATGCTCCTGATGGAGGGTCCGCAAGGGTGCGGAAAGTCGATGACGGCACGCACGTTGGCCAGTGATGACTTCTATAGCGACGCCATGCCGAATATGGATGACTCGCGCCACGTGGGCGAAACGGTCGCGGGTGTGTGGATTCTCGAACTGAGCGAACTCGCTGGCCTGCGCAAGCACGAGGTCGAAATCGTGAAGCAGTTTTTGAGCCGCCGCGAGGACACGTTCCGCGCGGCTTACGCGCGTGAAGCGCTAGTGGTCCCGCGCCAGTTTGTCTGCATTGGCACGGTCAACCCGGACGGCGAAGGAACCTACCTTCGCGACGAGACGGGCGGGCGCCGCTTCTGGCCGGTGGCCGTCTCCACGTGCGATATCAACGCGCTGGCCGCAGCGCGCGCGCAACTCTTCGCCGAAGCGGTCGCGGCATATCGCGCGGGTGAGTCTCACTGGATTGAGAGCGCCGACATGCGCGCAACTGCCGCCGCTGAAGCGCAGGCACGCACGGTCAAGAACCCCTGGCTCGGCCACGTAGCCGACTACTTGATGAGCCATCCCGGCATCGCGGAAGTGCGCACGTGCGACGTTTTCGTCGCCAAGACGGCGCGCGCGAGCACGTACCGCGACTCGACCGATCTGCGGTTCATTGCAGGTGCACTTCGCGAATTCGGCTTCACACAACACGAGAAGGCCAAGCTCATCGTGTGGCGTCGCCAGACGGGGGGTGGCGGCCCGTAGCGCGGACCATGACCGCGGACCGTGCGCGCCGTGACGCGCGCTGACGGTGGCCCTTTCGGACTATATGGTCCGCCGCCGCAAACCCACTTCAGCCAAGGCTCGCGACACCACGGCGGACTATGCGGACCATCAAGACTTAGTAGAGAACAGGAGGGGGTAGGGAGTGTGGGTGCGGATAAGAATTTTGGCCCGGTAGCCCCGCCATGCTCCCGCCGCTCGCGCTCGGCCAATGCCGAACCACTGGAGGAAACATGATCGATGGACTGATTTCCGGCTCCCTCGCGAAAGACGTCGAGAGCCGCACGGCGAAGAACGGCAACACGTACGCCCTCGCCTCGTTGCGCGTCCCGGCTGGCGACGGCGTGCTCCTCGCTCGCGTGATGGCCTTCGATGCCCTCGTGCGTGACGAACTGCTCGCGCTGGCAAAGGGCGACTCGGTGAGCGTGACCGGCCCGCTAGAACTCGGCATCTGGAACACCGACAACGGAGAGTCGCGCGTCTCGGTCTCGATGATCGCGCATGCGCTGGTCAGCGCATACCACGTGAAGCGCAAGCGTGCGCAGATCGGCAACGCGCGGACGGTCGCAACCGGGCGCAAGTCCGCGCACGGCAAGGGCTTACGTGCATCAGCTTCGCGTAGCAGCTCACGCAGCAGCGACTCGTTTCACGATGACAGCCTGAACGACCTTTAACCCCCAGCAAGCCCTTGGGAGACCCTAGCATGTCCCTTGCCGATAGCCTTATGCCGCTTGCGATGGCCAGTGCCGATCCGCCTATCAGGGCTTTGATGGCGACGCCTAACCGGAGATCGACGTGACACACCTCGATAAATTCAGCGACCGCCAGCGCGCGGCACTCGACCTGCTGCGCGAGACCGTGCGCCGCTATGCGACGGCGCAGAGCTTCGACGCGATCCACGTGAGCGATCCGCACGCACTAGCGCGCGGGCTGGCCGAAGCTCGCACCATCGTCGCGAGTGATCCGCACTTGCTGCGAGAAGCAGGACGCCAAATGTTCACGCAGTTCGACCTCGCGCCACCCAGCGAGGCTAAGCGCAAGAGCGTGCTCGCCATGTACCACAGCGACGCCGAGCTTTCGCAGTGGACGGTGCTCGCCCTCAAGTGGGTTGCGCAACTTGCCATGGCGATGGCCGACCGTAAGCCGCCGACGATGCAGTGACATTTGCCTCGGCGCACGCCGAGCGCGAGACTACCATTGACAAGCGATTGGCGGAGGCGGCGGGAGGGGCGGGTCAAAAGTCTAACTCGCCTCCGTCGAACACCCCGCCCAATGGTTTATCTTCAGAAATCGCATGTTTTATAGGGGTTGAAAATGCGCAGGACTGCCCACGAACTCAAGGTCATTAACGGCGCTGAACGCACGCCGAAGCGCCCGAAGAAGAGTGCCGTGGCGGGAACCGTACCGCAGGCCGAGACGCTCAAGCCGCCCGACTTTCTCGACGCCATCGCAAAGCGTGAATTCCGTCGCGTGGCAGCGCTGATGGCCGCGAGCGGCTCGCTCTGCGCGCTCGACCTCGCGCTGCTCTCGACCTATGCCGTAGCGTTCTCACGCTGGAAGCAGGCCGAGAGCGAGCTTCGCAACCTATCGCTGACGGTTCGCTCGAAAACCAATGTCGAATTCCAGCGCCCGCTGATCGGCATTGCGAATTCAGCGGCGCGCGTGATGAACGCGGCCGCAAAGGAACTAGGGCTGACGCCGACCGCACGGCGCACGCTCGGCATCGTGCCGAGCGAGCCGAGCGATGCTGCCGACCGCTATTTCTGAAATCCGACACAACGGCAAAAACCGCCGTGCCGGGGCGCGCGTGATGCGATGACGCCCGGTGTACCGGTGACGCGCTGGCCGCGCGTGCGCTGACTGCGTGATGCAGTACCTCTAGCGAACGACCGAAACGTGCCAATGAAGGAGGGATTGCAGGAGAGTCCAAATGGACCTGGAACAATTGAAGGAAGTGACACGCAAGGCGCTCGAAGAACGGGACGCGAAGCTCGAAGAACGCTTTCGCGCAATCGAAATCAACGCAATCGACCTCGGCCAGAAAATCGGTGGCCGCGACGAAGGTGGAACACGCAGTGCTTTGCGTGGCGGCTCGCTGGCGGAACTCATCACGAAAAGCGAACTCATCGACGCATTCCGCCGCAACGGGCAGAGCGCGCAAATGACGCTTGAGGCCGGGAGCCTCGTCAAGGCGGTCGCGCCGATGGTCTCGACGCTGGGCGACGCGGCAAACGGCCTGCCGGTGCCGCCCGCACTGCGCATTGCCGCCGCACTTCAACTGCCGACCTTCTGGCGGGCATTGCAGAGCACGCCGCTCGGCAGTACCAATGCCGTCGAAGTGATCGAGTACGCGCTCACAACTGGTGCAGCCGTGCAGGTTGAAGGGCAATCAAAGGTGGTGGCGGGCAATACGCCGACCGTGCGCACCTGCCCGATCCCGACCGTCGCCATCGTGAAAAAGTGCAGCGAGCAACTGCTCGACGATGTAGGTCAGTTGCAGCAGTTTCTCGACAGCGAACTCAGCAGCGCGGTCGATGTGGCAATTGACAATGAGGTGCTCCACGGCGACGGCTCGACCGGCCACGGCCTCGGACTCGATTCGACGGCTACCGCCTTTGCGCCCACTGCCGACGGCGCCAACATGCTCGACGCATTGTTGCAGGCCATCGGGCAACTGATGGCCGCAGGCGGCTCGCAGATTGTGGTCGGTATCAACCCGATGGACGCCGTGACGCTCGCCACGCTCAAGGCAAGCGGCTCGGGCGAGTACCTGCTCGATCCGTTGAATCCGCAAAAGGCGCTGTGGGGTGCGGCGCTGGCGGCCTCGCCTGCCGTGGCGGCGGGGACGTTCTACGCGGCGGCCTCGCCGCTCGGGGCGTGGATTGCCTCGCGCAACGATATCGTCGTGCGCATGGCGCTGGCCGAAGACGACTTCATCAAAAATCTCGTGAGCTTCCGCGCTGAGGCGCGCGTGGGTCCGGTGACTGAGCACGTCGCGCTGGTGCTCAAGGGCGTTTATACGACGCCGCCCGTCAGCGCGACGAAAACGAAACCCTGATGCGCATAGGCTGCTCCGTTGCCCCGCCTGCGGGCGGGACTTTTTCAACTAATCTGGACCCGCTGTAAATCCAGAGGCCAGAAGAGGTCTTGATCCGGCTCGCAAGGAAGCCAAAGACCCCAATTGGCCTGGCAAAAAAAAATCCCGCCAAGGCGGGATTCATTCTGGCTGCGATGGGTTTCGGGACAATATAGCTTGATTCCCAAGCCCCAAGACATTGACCAATGGGAGGTCGTAACTCGACTTCTGGATTACACCCTTCGAGACCAACTCTTCGAACTGGCGTCGTACTGGCGCAGTCTGCGCTTGCAGGTGAGCGCTACGCTGAAGCATAGCCGCCACGTTATCGGCGATCCCCATTGTCTCTCCTAGTTGAAAACGTTCCGCGCGTGCAACATCGAAGTCCAGCTCTGACGCTGCATATAGTCTACGATAATGTCGTGATACATGTTGATTAGTTCACGTTTCCCATTGTCGTTCGTATAGTCTTCGATCTCTAGCCGCAAGACCTTGCGAAGCGTATTGATCCCAATCATACGTCCGTGAGAGTGCCAGATGCTGTTGTTGCCGAGCTGGTCCGCAATCTCCTTAGCCCTCACCTCCTTCTCTTGGTCGGTAACCGGCTGACCGACAAGCGCTGGAGTCGTGCGATGGTGAGTCCAATTTCGAAACTTGTATTGCACGAGCCACTGCTTCAATAGGTTGACCGACAGATCACGTGCTTGTTCGTATCTTCGCAGCACCGCTAGGTCTTGACTCTGTGCGATAGCGAACTCAACACCAGTAAGTTGCTGGTCGCGGTCCTTCTGAAGCATTTCCTCGAACTTATCGAGATAGCCTAGCGCAGGAACCCAACGCCCGTCCTTTGCTTGCACCTGAGGATCGATAGGCCCCAAGGCTGACGAATAGTCCATATGAATCTTTTCACCGGACATGCAAAAGATGGTGCCAGCGGACATCGCCAAGTGCGGCACGACGAAATGAACCTCCTCGTACCAATGGCGCGTCATCTCGACCATGCGTTCGACCGCCTCCACCTCGCCCCCTGGCGTATTTAACACGATTGCGAGTCGCTGCCGCCGACTGACGTCCGCGGTTGGAATTCGCTCAAGCGTGTTACGAAAAAGGGGGAGAAACACGCTCGCAATCGGACCATAGTACGCCACAATGTCAGCGTCAAAGGTTGCCTCAAGCTCTCCGCGCTTTGCTTCCAGGGCGTTGATGATGACGCTATCAAAGTGGCGCATTGACACGTTCGTAAGTCCGTAGGCTTATTGATTGTTGTTAACGGCCTGCATTTCCAAAAGTGAACCGGCGCAGGTTTCCGTATAAATTCCGTACGCAAGAAAAAAGGGCCAAACGCATTCGCCTTAAGCCCTTGATTTCACAACACTTTCTTGGCGCGCCCGGCTGGGATCGAACCAGCAACCCCTGCCTTCGGAGGGCAGTACTCTATCCATTGAGCTACGGGCGCATTGACTTGCTGGCGCCGCCGTTTGACCGAGGAACCCGGAAAAAGCAGCGCCGAAGAGAGACCGAGAGAATAACCGGTTTCGATTAAACCGTCCACCGCGCGGCCTGGCTGCAGGTTATTCGGGGTCATATTGCACGGCGACTATGCACAGTTACGCTGCATGGCCCCGCCAGCCCTCCCGCTTCGGGTAAACGCCCGCTGAACTACGCCCGCACACGCCCACCAGCCGGAAAACCTTCCGTCTATAATCGTCGGTGTTTGATCCGCCGCATGGCCATTGCCGTCCTGCTGTACCGCTCACCATAAAACCAACGGGAGTCGAGACAAGCATGAGCGAAGCACCCCACGGAGCCCCGATCAAAACGCCCGGCCAGCTGATCGCCGCTGTCATCGCCGGGTTTGCCGTCCCCATCGTCATCATCATTCTGCTCGCGTATTACGTCGACAACACGACGCGCACCGGCGCGGGCACCGACGAACTCTCGACCCAGCAGGTCGCCGCGCGCATCGCGCCCATCGCGCAAGTCAACGTGCGCGACGCGAACGCGCCGCGCGTCTACAAGACCGGCGAGCAGGTCTTCCAGGCTGTCTGTTCCGCATGTCACACGTCCGGAGCCGCTGGCGCACCGAAGTTCGGCAACTCGGGCGACTGGGCGCCGCGCATCGCGCAAGGCTTCGATACGCTGTGGAAAACGGCGCTTTCGGGCAAGGGCGCGATGCCCCCGCGCGGCGGCACGAATCCCGACGACTACAGCGACTACGAAATCGGTCTGGCTGTGGCCTATATGGCGAACCACGCCGGCGCGAACTTCCAGGACCCGCCCAAGCCCGCACCGGGCGCGGCCAATGCGGCTTCGGGTGTGGCTGCCGCTGCGCCGGGTGCAGAGGCATCGGGCGCCGATGCGAACGCGGCCCAGGCGCAAGCCGCCGCGGCGGCGATCGCGGCCATTCCGCAAGCGTCGTCGGCTGCTGCGGCAGGCGGCGACTCGCAAAGCGCCGACGCTTCGCAGGCAGGCAAGGCGCTCTATCAGCAGGTCTGCCAGGCGTGTCACGCCGCGGGCGTGCTGGGCGCGCCGAAGTTCGGCAACAAGGCCGACTGGGCGCCGCGTCTGAAGGACTCGATGGACACCGTCTACAACTATGCGCTGCACGGCAAGGGCCAGATGCCGCCGAAGGGTGGCTCGACCGCGTCGGACGCCGACGTGAAGGCCGCTGTCGACTACATGGTCAGCTCGGTGAAATAAGCCGCCGCAGCGCCAGCGCGCGCAACGATCCCCGCCCGTAGCGATACGGCGCGGGGATTTTTATATCCATCGATAGAAAGGCCGTCGCGCGTCAGCGTACGGGATGCGCAAATGCGAGCGCGAATTCGAACGCACCCGACGCGTCCTGCGCAAGCGCACCGTAACGCGCGGCGAGCTCGCCAGCAGCGAGCCACGGATAGCTCAATCCGTCTTGCAGCCGCTCGAGCCGCGCACCATCCGGGTCGTCGATCACGTCCATCCGCGCGATGTGAATGTGGAATGCCGATACGCGCGGCCTGGCGTCGTTCGCATCGAACGTCCAGCGATAGGTGCCGTGACCGATGCGCAGCGCGCCTGCCGCGTCCTCACGCATCACGACGAGCCAGGGCAGCGCATCGATCGTGCGCTCGCGAACAACGAGTGCATCGGCCGCACCAAGGTAGTACGTGCGGCAGCGCGAATAACGCTCACCGAAATCGCTGACCAGCGTCTTTGCGATCGCCTCTGCGCCAACGCTACGCGCCGGAAACGTGATATTCGGCGTGGCCAGCGAGAACGTCAGTTCTGCATCCGGTGCGAACGCTTCGTGAATCCGTGCGGGCTTCGTGTTGTCCTTCGCGTCGATATACGTCTCGAGCGCGTGACGGTAATGCGGCAATAGTGGGTTTTCCATCGGCGGCAGCGAGCGGAACAGGGGCGTTCACTCTACTGCCGCCCGCGTCCCAATAAACCAAACACCCGCTGCACGTCAGGGTCATCACCCCTTCTGCAACAACGCCTTCAAGCTCGCCAGCCGGTCCTTTGGCGTCATCGGCGCCTCTTCGGCGGTTGGCGGCGGCGCGTCGTCGAGGCCCATTTCCGGAATGAAGCGCGACGCCTCGCACACCACCGTCTCGCGCGCCCGCTTGCGCTTCTTGCACCAGTTCAGATGCAGGCTGCGCTGCGCACGCGTGATCGCCACGTACATGAGGCGGCGTTCTTCTTCGATGCGCCCTTCGTCGATCACGTCGTCTTCCGAGCCGCCGCGGTGCGGCATGATGCCCTCTTCCACGCCTACGAGGAACACGTGCGGATACTCGAGCCCCTTTGACGCGTGCACGGTCGAAAGCCGCACGGCGTCCGGGTCCTCTTCCTTGCCTTCGAGCATCGACATCAACGCGACAGTTTGAATGAGGCCCATGAGGTTCTTGCCGGTGTCGGCGAGACCGTCGGCGTTGTCGTAGCCGGTCGCCTCACTGTCTTCGCCGATCTCCTGCTCGGGCTTCGTGCCCTTGCGCTTGAGCCACTCCATGAATTCGAGCACGTTCTGCCACTTCGACTGCGCCTGGCGCTCGTCGAAGGCGTCGTACAGATACGCCTCGTAGTGAATCGCGTCCATGAGCTCGTCGAGCACGACGGTCGCCGGGTCTTTATGCGCGCGCTCGGCGAGGCGCTGCATGAAGTCGCAGAACACGCGCATCGGCTCGACCTGGCGCGCCGAAAGCCGCGCCTCGATACCGCCCATGTACACGGCCTCGAACAGCGACACCTTCGCCTGCCCCGCGAACGAACCGAGCGCTTCGAGCGTGGTGTTGCCCACGCCACGGCGCGGCGTGGTGATCGCGCGGATGAACGCGGGATCGTCGTCGTGATTGGCGATCAGACGCAGGTAAGCGCAGATGTCCTTGATCTCGGCCTTGTCGAAGAACGACTGGCCGCCCGAGAGCACGTAGGGAATGCGCTCGCGGCGCAGCACCTGCTCGAAAATACGCGCCTGAAAGTTGCCGCGATAAAGAATGGCGTAGTCGCGAAACTGCGCGCGCCGCTCGAACTTGTGCGCCGAAAGCCGGAACACGACCGACTCGGCCTCGTGCTCTTCGTCGTTGCAGGGCGTGACGGTGATGGTGTCGCCCATGCCGTGCTCGGACCAGAGCTTCTTTTCGAAGAGCTTCGGGTTGTTCGCAATGACGTTGTTCGCTGCCGTGAGAATGCGCACCGTCGAACGGTAGTTCTGCTCGAGCTTGATGACGTGCAGCTTCGGAAAGTCCTTGCCGAGCTGCGCGAGGTTTTCGAGCGTGGCGCCGCGCCAGCCGTAGATCGCCTGGTCGTCGTCGCCCACGGCCGTAAACGCCGCGCGCGGGCCCGCCAGCAGTTTCAGCAGCTCGTACTGGCAGGCGTTGGTGTCCTGGTACTCGTCGACGAGCAAATAGCGCAGTTTGTTCTGCCACCGGTCGCGCACCTGCTCGTTCTTCGCGAACAACTCGGCAGGCAGGCGGATCAGGTCGTCGAAGTCCACCGCCTGATAGGCATGCAACGTCGCCATGTAGTTGCGATACACGATGGCCGCCTGGTGCTCGTCCTCGTTCGACGCCGTGGCCAGCGCCTGTTCGGGCATCACGAGACCGTTCTTCCAGAGCGAGACGATCGACTGGATCTTGCGGATGAAGCCTTTGTCCGTCGATCCCACCTGTTCCTGGATCATGGCGAAGCAGTCGTCGGAATCCATGATCGAGAACTGCGGCTTCAGGCCCAGGTGTTCGGCTTCCTGGCGCAGGATCTGCACGCCCAGCGAGTGGAACGTGCAGACGGTGAGCTGGTTGGCCGGCACCTTGCGGCCTTCCTTGCCGGGCGTGGTGAGCGTCTTGCCTTCGAGCAGCTTGCCCACGCGCTCGCGCATTTCGGCGGCGGCCTTGTTGGTGAAGGTGACGGCGGCGATATGGCGCGGCTCGAAGCCTTTCGCTTCGATGAGGTGCGCGATCTTCTGCGTGATCACACGCGTCTTGCCACTGCCCGCGCCGGCGAGCACGAGACAGGGACCGTCGAGATAGCGCACCGCTTCGTTCTGGGCGGAATTGAGGCCTGCGGACATCGTTGCTGGATTGGAAAAACGGGTGGTACGGCTGGGATGCGGGAATTCGTGGCGCCAAGGCTTCGGGTAATAACCGCCGAAGCGCGGCGCACCGCACGGCGCGAGGCGTGCGAACGTCGCAGCGGCCTCTCACGCGGGAGGTGCGATGTTAACACGGCCGGCGTTACGCCGATGCCGCCCCTCATGCTGTGCCACCTGGTCCCTTGCTTCGCCGCCCATCCGTCCCTCGCCGCGTTCCGCACGCTCTGCGCGCCGTGCCACAATAACGGGCTCCCGCCACCCGCACTCGCTGGAAAAAGGAAGCGCTAAATGACTGCACCGCTGCAAATCGGCCTGATGGGCTACGGCTTCGCCGGCCAGACCTTCCACGCCCCCGTGATCGCGCATAGCGGCGCCGCGCAGCTCGCGGCCATCGCAACGAGCCAGGGCGAGCGCGCCCAGGCCGACTATCCCGACGCCGCGATCGTGCCCGACCTCGACGCGCTGCTCTCGATCGACGCGATCGAATGCGTCGTGATCGCCACGCCCAACGACACGCACTACGAACTCGCGCGCCGCACGCTCGAGCGCGGCAAGCACGTGCTCGTCGACAAGCCGGTCACGCTCACTGCCGACGAGGCGCGCACGCTCGCGTCCATCGCGAAGCAGCGCGGCCTCGTGTTCGCGCCGTTCCACAACCGCCGCTGGGACGGCGACTTCCTCACCGTGCGCGAGCTGATCGCGCGCGGTGAACTCGGCCGCGTCACGCACTACGAATCGCATTTCGACCGCTTCCGCCCGCAAGTGAAGCAGCGCTGGCGCGAAGACGCCACGCGCGGCGGCGGCCTGCTCTACGATCTCGGCCCGCATTTGATCGACCAGACGCTCGCGCTCTTCGGCGCGCCCGAGTCGATCACCGCCTTCGTCCACACGCGCCGCGAAAACGCGAGCGCGCCGGACTACGTCCACCTCGTGCTGCGCTATCCGAGCCACGACGCCGTGCTGCACGCCAGCGCGCTCGCCGCGTACGCACCGCGTTTTGCGATTCATGGCACGCGCGGCAGCTATTTGAAGAACGGGCTCGACACCCAGGAAGATCAGCTCAAGGACGGCCTGCGTCCGGGCCAGCCCGGATTCGGCGCGGGCAACGAGGCCGGCCGCCTGCATGTGCTGCGCGACGACGGCCAGGAAGCCGATATCGAAGTGCCCAACGCAGCCGGCAATTACGCCGACCTGTACCGCGCGCTCGCTGCCGCGATCCGTGAGGGCAAGCCGTTCCCGGTGAGTCCGCAGGACGCCATTGACGTCATGGCGCTCATCGAGCTCGCCATGCAAAGCGCGCAGGAAGGCCGCACGCTGGCGTTCGCGCGCCGGTCCTGATCGCCCTGGCTTGCGCCTTCGGCGGCGGCGTCGACCTTGCATGGCGCCGACGCTGCTGAAAGGTCCACACAAATGGTTACATCTGGTTGCCGCTGCCGGGTCATCACGCGGCAATAGCCAGACGTTTGTAGACGTGCAGGCAAAAAGCTGCAACGACAAGACAAAGGAGAGTCTGAATGACCCGCTACACCCACGCGCTACGTTTTATCGCCGCTGGCGCGCTCGTCTCGACCCTCGCCGCGTGCGTGGTGAACCAGCCAGCGCCGCGCCCCGCGCCGCCTGGCCCCGCTGCGGGCCCAAGCGCGCACGAAGTCGCCGTCGATCGCCTGCATCAGGTCGATGGCCGTATCGACAACCTGGGCCATCGCATCGACATGCGCGTGAATCAGGGCTACTACCCGCCGCCGCAGGGCAACGCACTCCATCACCGCCTCGAAACGATCCGCGGTGAGGCGCACGACATGGCCGCACAGCATGGCGGAGGCATTTCGCCCGACGAGCAGCGCGTGCTGAACGAAGAACTCGACACGGCCGCCCGCGCCATCGGCGAGTAAGCATTACACGCGTTGGCGCCCCGGCCTGCAGGCACGGACCGCGCTCGCGGTTCGTGCACCGCTGCGGTCCACATTCGAACCGCCCCCGTTTTTAATCTGCGACGCACAACGCGTGCTGCCACCGGGCGCAAGCCAATGCCAACACGGCTCACGGCCCGCTACCCGCGCCGCACGCAGAATTTTTCCGCATTGACATAGCCCCGAGGCGTCGCGCACAATCGCTGCGCGCGCCGGGAGAGCGCGCCGCTTGTCTTAGCTTGTTTTCGCTAGTGCAATCGGCGCCGCCGAAGGGGCAACCCACAAACTCTCAGGCAAAAGGACCGTGCGCGCCGGACCGCTGATTCGCCGTCTTTGCGCTTTTTGCGCGACATAACGCGAAGCAGCTAATTAGTCCGCAACTCTGGAGAGCGGCAGTAGAACGAACGGCGGCGGAAAATTTCCCCCACGCGTTCAGGCTGCCCACCGAAGGGGCGCGCGCCAGCATCAACGGCGCAATCTCTCAGGTACCGAGGACAGAGGGGCCATGCAAGAACCGACCACGGGCATCGTGCCTGCGGCGCTTCCTGCATGGCCTTTTTCGTTTTCGCGCGACTATTCGCGACCGCCTGAGGCCCCATGACCGAACTCAAACGCACCCCGCTGAACGACACGCACCGCGCGCTGAACGCCCGCATGGTCGACTTCGGCGGCTGGGACATGCCCGTCAACTACGGCTCGCAGATCGACGAGCATCGCGCCGTGCGCACCGACGCCGGCATGTTCGACGTCTCGCATATGTGTGTCGTCGACTTTTCGGGCCCGAAGGCGCGCGAGTTCTTCTCCCGCGCGCTCGCCAACAACGTCGCCAAGCTCACCACGCCGGGTAAGGCGCTGTACTCGTGCATGCTGAACCCCGAAGGCGGCGTGATCGACGACCTGATCGTCTACTTCTTCGCCGACGACCAGTTCCGCACCGTCGTCAACGCCGGCACGGCCGAAAAAGACATCGCGTGGTTCGAAAAGCTCAACGCCGAAGGCGGCTTCGGCCTCACCATCACGCCGCGCCGCGATCTCGCGATCGTCGCCGTGCAGGGCCCGAACGCGCGTGAAAAGGTCTGGCAGGTCGCGCCCTCGTCGCGCAGCGCCACCGAAGCGCTCAAACCCTTCAACGCCGCGAAGATCGAAGCCACGCCGTTTGGCGAACTGATGATCGCGCGCACCGGCTACACCGGCGAAGACGGCTTCGAAATCGTGCTGCCCGACGCCGCCGTGTGCGAATTCTGGGACGCCCTGCAGCGCCAGGGTGTGAAGCCGTGCGGCCTCGGCGCGCGTGACACGCTGCGCCTCGAAGCGGGCATGAACCTCTACGGCCAGGACATGGACGACGGCGTCTCCCCGCTCGACGCAGGCCTCGCCTGGACTGTCGACATGAAGGAGCCGCGTGACTTCGTCGGCCGTGCGGTGCTGGAAGCGAACGGCTCGCGTTCGGCCTTCGTCGGCCTGATCCTGCAGAAGGAAAACGGCAAGGCCGGCGGCGTGCTGCGCGCACACCAGAAAGTGCTCACGCCGCATGGCGAGGGTGAGATCACGAGCGGCACGTTCTCGCCGAGCATGCAGGAATCCATCGCCTTCGCACGCGTGCCGCAAGGCGTGCAGCCGGGCGATGTCGTGCAGGTGCAGATCCGTGACAAAGCCCTTCCCGCAAGCGTGGTAAAACTGCCGTTCGTGCGCAACGGCAAGGTGCTCGCCGCCTGATCCGCGAGGATCCTGCCGCCGCGCACGCCCTCCCCTTTCAAGCAACAAAAACCGAACCACGCACTGGAGCAACCATGAGCATCCCGGCCGATCTGAAATACACCGAATCGCACGAGTGGATCCGCACCGAAGCCGACGGCACGCTGACCATCGGCATCACCGACCACGCGCAGGAAGCGCTCGGCGACATCGTCTTCCTCGAGCTGCCGGAAGCCGGCCGCGCGGTCGCCGCTGGCGACGCCGTTGCCGTGATCGAGTCGGTCAAGGCCGCCTCGGACATCTACGCGCCGGTCGCTGGCGAGATCATCGAAGCCAACACGTCGCTCGTCGACACGCCCGACCAGGTGAACGGCGCGCCGTACGAGTCGTGGCTCTTCAAGATCAAGCCCGCCGCCGACGCCAAGCTCGACTCGCTGATCGACGCCGCCGCCTACGAAAAGGCGATCGGCGCGTAAATCTCAACCGCACCGGCGCGGCGGCGGACTTAGCCAGTTCCGTCGCCCGCGCCAGCAGTAAAACCCGGAACCCCTATGAAGCTCGAACACCCGGATCGTCTGATGAACTCCCCGCTCTCGCTTGCTGCGCTCGAAGCGCACGACGCTTTCGCCGCCCGCCACATTGGCCCCGACACGGCCGACCAGCAGGCGATGCTCGACGCGCTCGGCTTCGCCTCGCGCGCCGCGCTGATCGATGCGGTGATTCCGGCGAAGATCCGCCGCACCGAGACGCTGCCGCTCGGGCCGTTCTCGCAGCCGCGCTCGGAAGCCGAGGCGCTCGCCGCCCTGCGCGCGCTCGCGGACAAGAACCAGGTGTTCCGCTCGTATATCGGGCAGGGCTACTACGACACGCACACGCCGGCCGTCATCCTGCGCAACGTGCTCGAAAACCCGGCGTGGTACACCGCGTACACGCCGTACCAGCCGGAAATCTCGCAGGGCCGCCTCGAAGCCCTGCTGAACTTCCAGCAAATGATCACTGACCTGACGGGCCTCGCGATCTCGAACGCATCGCTGCTCGACGAGGCCACCGCCGCCGCCGAAGCCATGACGCTCGTGCAGCGCGTGGGCAAGTCGAAGTCGAACGTGTTCTTTGTCGCCGACGACGTGCTCGCGCAGACCATCGAAGTCGTGAAGACGCGCGCGAAGCCGATCGGCATCGAGGTGAAGGTCGGTCCGGCCGCTGAAGCCGCTCAAGCGGGCGCCTTCGGCGTGCTGCTGCAGTATCCGGGCGTGAACGGCGACGTGCGCGACTACCGCGCGCTCGCGCAAGCCGTGCACGCCGCCGGCGGCGCGGTCATTGCCGCCGCCGACCTGCTCGCGCTCACCGTGCTCACGCCCCCGGGCGAATGGGGCGCGGACGTGGCCGTGGGCAACTCGCAGCGCTTTGGCGTGCCGATGGGCTTCGGCGGCCCGCACGCCGCATATCTCGCGGTGAAGGACGAATTCAAGCGCCAGATGCCGGGCCGTCTCGTCGGCGTGACCATCGACGCACAGGGCAACCCGGCCCTGCGCCTCGCGCTGCAAACGCGCGAACAGCACATCCGCCGCGAGAAGGCCACCTCGAACGTCTGCACGGCGCAAGCGCTGCTCGCGATCATGGCGAGCATGTACGCCGTCTACCATGGCCCGCAAGGCTTGAAGCGCATCGCGCAGCGCGTGAACCGCGTCGCCGCGATCCTCGCCGCGGGCGCGAAGCAACTGGGCTACACGCTCGTCAACGAAGCATTCTTCGACACGCTCACGTTCGAAGCGGGTCCGCGCACCCAGGCGCTGCACGACGCGGCGCTCGCGCGCGGCATGAACCTGCGCCACGTGAGCGAGACGCGTGTGGGCGTGAGCGTCGACGAAACCACCTCGCGCGCCGATCTGGCCGACCTGCTCGCCGTGTTCGCGCAAGGCGCGTTTGCCGGCGAAGTGCCTTCGCTCGACAAGCTCGACGCCGAACTCACGCAGAACGCCGCTTTGACGTTCCCGGCCGCGCTTGCGCGCGAAAGCGCGTACCTCACGCACCCGGTGTTCAACCGTCACCATTCGGAAACGGAAATGCTGCGCTACCTGCGCAGCCTGTCGGACAAGGACCTCGCGCTCGACCGCTCGATGATTCCGCTCGGCTCGTGCACGATGAAGCTCAACGCGACCTCGGAAATGCTGCCGGTCACGTGGCCCGAATTCGGCCGCATCCACCCGTTCGCGCCGGCTGAGCAAACGGTCGGCTATCGCGAGATGGTCGATCAGCTCGAACAAATGCTCGTGGCCGCTACCGGCTACGCCGCCGTCTCGCTGCAGCCGAACGCGGGCTCGCAGGGCGAGTACGCGGGCCTGCTCATCATCCAGGCGTACCACGCCTCGCGTGGCGAAGCGCATCGCAACGTCTGCCTGATTCCCGCTTCGGCGCACGGCACGAACCCCGCTTCGGCGCAGATGGCCGGCATGCAGGTGGTCGTGGTTGCCTGCGACGCGCAAGGCAACATCGATATCGCCGACCTGAAGGCCAAGGCCGGGCAGCACGCGGCGAAGCTCGCGGCGATCATGATCACGTACCCCTCGACGCACGGCGTGTTCGAAGAGAACGTGCGCGAAGTCTGCGAAATCGTGCACGCGGCGGGCGGCCAGGTGTACGTGGACGGCGCGAACATGAACGCAATGGTCGGTCTCGCGGCGCCCGGCCAGTTCGGCGGCGACGTCTCGCACTTGAACCTGCACAAGACTTTCTGCATTCCGCACGGCGGCGGCGGCCCGGGCGTAGGTCCGGTCGCGGTTGGCGCGCACCTCGCGCAGTTCCTGCCGAACCAGCTTTCGTCGGGCTACAAGCGCGACGACCACGGCATCGGCGCGGTCAGCGCGGCGCCCTATGGCTCGGCTTCGATCCTGCCGATCTCGTGGATGTACATCGCCATGATGGGCGCGGCCAACCTGACCGCCGCGACCGAAAACGCGATCCTCAACGCGAACTACGTGGCAAACAAGCTCGCGGCGCACTTCCCGGTGCTCTACAGCGGCCCGGGCGGCCTGGTCGCGCACGAGTGCATTCTGGACCTGCGCCCCATCAAGGACGCGAGCGGCATCAGCGTGGACGACGTGGCCAAACGCCTGATGGACTACGGCTTCCACGCGCCGACCATGAGCTTCCCGGTGCCGGGCACGCTGATGGTCGAGCCGACCGAGTCGGAGTCGAAGGAAGAGCTGGACCGCTTCATCGACGCGATGGTTGCAATCCGTGAGGAAATCCGCGCCGTGGAAGAAGGCCGCGCGGACAAGGAGGACAACCCGCTGCGCCACGCGCCGCACACGGCTGCCGTCGTGGTCGCCGACGGCTGGAAGCACGCCTACTCGCGCGAGCAGGCCGCATACCCGGTCGCGTCGCTCGTCGCGCGCAAGTACTGGCCGCCGGTTGGCCGCGCCGACAATGCGTATGGCGACCGCAACCTGTTCTGCTCGTGCGTGCCCGTTAGTGAATATGCGGGCGAATATGCCGACGAAACGGCAGGCGAATAAGCCTGGTCCCGGCCGCTGCGTTATCCCCGGATAACGCAGCGGCAGTCATCCCTCTCACATTTGCCGCCGCAAACCGCTAACATCACACACCTGTCAGCCTTGAATCAGGGAGTCGCGCATGGCGCGGAAGGTGGGAACGGATCTACTGCGGGTTCCACTGCGGGACTTGCCGCATACCGCAACGCGCAATTCGGTCCGGCAGACCCGGCACGCGCGCGGCACGTTGCAAAGCCGCCCGCAACGCGTTGCCGCCGCGCTGGCGTTCGCCTGCGCAACGCTTACCGGCACGTTCGCCGGCACAGCCCACGCGGCCATGAACTTCTGCGCGGCACCAGCGCTGCAATCGAGCGAGCGCACCAACGCCGACCCGGGCGTGAAGGCGCTCGTGGCCGAGGTGCTGACGCACGTGAACGACACGCCGCGTCCGCTGGCACGCCTTCACACCGAGGGCACGCTGCCGCACGAGGGTATCTACGATCAGAGCGTCGAGGCCGCGAAGGAACTCGACCTCATGCGCAACGCCGCGCTCGCGTGGCGCGCAACGAGCGACGAACGCTTCCTGAGGCTCGTGGACCGCTTTCTGCTCGCGTGGGTCACCACATACAAGCCGAGCTTCAATCCGATCGACGAAACGCGCTTCGAAGGGCTGATACTCGCCTACGACATGACTGCGAGCGCGCTGCCCGTGAAAACGCGCAATGCGACCATGCAGTTCCTGAACAGCTTCGCGAACGGCTACATCGCGCAGATCGACGCGCAGCCGCGCCCGCTCAAGGGAACTTTCGCGAACAACTGGCAGAGCCATCGGGTCAAACTGGTCGCGATGATCGCGTTCACGCTCGACAACCGAAAAATGATCGCGACGGCGCAGCGGCTTTTCGTGGAGCATCTCGGCGACAACGTCGCGCCCGACGGCTCGACACTCGACTTCACCGAGCGCGACGCGCTGCACTACGTAACCTACGATCTGCAGCCGCTCGTGACGGCCGCGCTCGCCGCGCGACGCCACAACCGCAACTGGCTGACCGAGCGCGCGGCCAACGGCGCCACGCTCGCGGCTGCGCTCGACTGGCTCACGCCCTATGCGCTCGGCCAGAAAACGCACGAAGAATTCGTCCATTCGAACGTACCGTTCGACGCGAAGCGGCGCGAAGCGGGCCTGCCCGGCTACACCGGACAGTGGGACCCGAAGAACGCCGCGGAACTGTTTCACCTGGCCGCGCGGCTCGACGGCCGCTTTGCGCCAGTCGCGCTGAAACTCGCGCCCACGCCACCCGCGTGGCTCGCCGTCTGTCTGCCGTTGCCGGCGCGCTAACAAGCGCACGGGTTGCGGCGGCGGCACGGAACTAACGATGCCGCCAAAAGCGTCGCATCCCCACAAACGTCAGACAAGCAGGAGCAGTACCCATGGCAGTAAGCGTTTTCGATCTCTTCAAAGTCGGCATCGGGCCTTCGAGCTCGCACACGGTCGGGCCGATGCGCGCGGCGCTGATGTTCGCCGAAGGACTCGAGCGCGACGACCTGCTCGCGCGCACCGCCGCCGTGAAAGTCGAGCTGTACGGCTCGCTCGGCGCAACCGGCAAGGGCCACGGCACCGACCGCGGCGTCATGCTGGGCCTCATGGGCGATGCGCCCGACACCGTCGATCCCGACACCATCAACGCACGCCTCGAAGCGGTGCGCACCTCGCGCCTGCTCGCGCTGCTAGGCCGTCATACGATCGGCTTCGTGCCGAAGGAGCATGTGGCGTTTTATCGCCAGGCGCTGCCCGAGCACCCGAACGGCATGAAGCTGCGCGCGCTCGACGCGACTGGCGAAACGCTGCGCGAGAGCACGTATCTCTCGGTGGGCGGCGGTTTCGTCGTCACGGCCGGCGCGCCGAACACGAAGGTGCTCGCCGCCGCGCAACAATTGCCGCATCCGTTCACCACGGGCGCGCAGCTGCTCGCGCTGTGCGCCTCGACGGGTAAGAGCGTCGCGCAGTTGATGCTCGAAAACGAGCGTGTCTGGCATAGCGACGAGCAGATTCGCTCAGGTCTCCTGCGCATTTGGGACGTGATGCAGTCGTGCGTCTCGCGCGGTTGCGGCGTCAACAATCCCGACGCCGACGGCACGCTGCCCGGCCCCTTCGCCGTGAAGCGCCGCGCGCCGCAGCTGTATCGCGCGCTCACCAGCAACCCCGAACGCGCGCTGCAAGACCCGCTCTCGATGATCGACTGGATCAACCTGTACGCGATCGCCGTGAACGAGGAAAACGCCGCGGGCGCTCGCGTGGTGACCGCACCGACCAACGGCGCAGCGGGCATCATTCCCGCCGTGCTGCACTACTACGTGCGCTTTACGCCTGGCGCGAACGAGCAAGGCGTGATCGACTTCCTGCTCACCGCAGCCGCCATCGGCATTCTCTACAAGCTCAACGCGTCGATCTCCGGCGCGGAAGTGGGCTGCCAGGGCGAAGTGGGCGTGGCCTGCTCGATGGCCGCGGGCGCGCTCGCAGCCGTCCTGGGCGGCACGCCGCTGCAAGTGGAAAACGCCGCCGAAATCGGCATGGAACACAACCTCGGCCTCACCTGCGATCCCGTTGGCGGCATGGTGCAGATTCCCTGCATCGAACGCAACGCCATGGCTTCCGTGAAGGCCGTAAACGCCGCGCGCATGGCGCTGCGCGGCGACGGCGCGCACTATGTCTCGCTCGACTCCGTCATCAAGACGATGCGCGAGACCGGCGCCGACATGAAAACGAAGTACAAGGAGACCTCGCGCGGCGGCCTCGCGGTGAACATCGTCGAGTGCTGATGCGTTAAAGCGCTGTCGCCTTGCCTGAGCTATCCAGACGTAATCACGTAACGATTGAAGGAGACTTGACCGCCATGCAGCAGCCGAACGCATCCGCCACCACCGAAGCCACCACCACCGGGGCTCGCCTCGTCGTCGATGCCCTCGTCGCCAATGGCGTCGAGCGCGTGTTCTGCGTACCGGGCGAGAGCTATCTCGCGGTGCTCGATTCGTTATCCGACGAAACCGCGAAGATCGAAACCGTGGTGTGCCGTCACGAGGCGGCGGCGGCGAACATGGCGGAAGCGATCGGCAAGCTCACGGGCAAGCCGGGCGTTGCGCTCGTCACGCGCGGGCCGGGCGCCACGCACGCCTCGATCGGCGTACACACGGCGTTCCAGGACTCCACGCCGATGATCCTGCTGATCGGCCAGGTCGCGCGCGAGCAGATGGACCGCGAGGCGTTCCAGGAGATCGACTATCGACGCATGTTCGGCCAGATGGCCAAGTGGGTCACGCAGATCGACGACGCGCGCCGCGTGCCTGAATATCTGAGCCACGCGTTCCATATCGCGATGTCGGGCCGGCCGGGCCCGGTCGTGCTCGCGCTGCCCGAAGACATGCTGAGCGGCACGATTCCTGCATCCGAAGCGCAACCCATCGCGCCGCCCGCGCAACGCGTGCAGGCCTCGCCTTCGGCCGCGCAGATGGAGCGCGTGCGCGAACTGCTCGCGGGTGCGAAGAAGCCATTCGTGATCGCGGGCGGACATGGCTGGAACACCCAGGCGTGTGCTGATTTCCAGCGCTTCGTCGAAAACTGGCAATTGCCGGTCGGCCTCGCGTTCCGCTTTCAGGACACGCTCAACAACGAGCATCCGAACTACGCGGGCGACGTGGGTCTCGGCGTGAATCCGGCGCTGGCCAAACGCATTCGCGAAGCGGACGTGCTGCTCGCGCTCGGTCCGCGTCTGGGCGAATCGACGACGGGCGGCTACACGCTCTTCGACATTCCCAAGACGAAGCAAACGCTCATTCACGTGCACCAGGGCGCGGAAGAACTCGGCCGTGTGTATGCAGCGGATCTGCCGATCGTCTCCGGCCTCGCGGAAATTGCGGCGCTGCTCGCCGAACTGCCCGCACCGGCTCAACCCGCGTGGGCCGGCAGCGCCGCCGAAGCGCACGAGGCATGGCACGCATGGCGCAAGCCGCTGCCGATGCCAGGCGACGTGCAACTCGGCGAAATCATGCAGCAACTGCGCGCACGCCTGCCCGACGACGCGATCGTCACGAACGGCGCGGGCAACTACGCGACATGGCTGCATCGCCACTTCGCGTATCGCCACTTCCGCTCGCAACTCGCGCCCACGAGCGGCGCGATGGGCTACGGCGTGCCGGCCGCGATCGCCGCGAAGTCGCTCTATCCTTCGCGCACCGTGGTCGCGCTCGCGGGCGATGGCTGCTTCATGATGGCCTCATCGGAACTCGCCACGGCGATGCAGTACGGGCTCAATGTCGTGTTCATCGTCGTGAACAACGCGCACTACGGCACGATCCGCATGCACCAGGAGCGCCACTATCCGAATCGTGTGCACGGCACGCAACTCACGAACCCTGATTTCGCGGCGTTTGCGCAGTCGTTCGGCGCGCATGGCGAAGTCGTCACGGCCACGGCGCAATTCGCAGGCGCACTGGAGCGCGCGCTCACGGCCGGCAAGCCTGCGCTGATCGAAATCCGCGTGACGAAGGAAGCGAGCACGCCTGCGGCGACGCTCGAACAGATTCGCGAGGCGGGCAAGAAAATGCGCGGAGAGTGACTGAAAAGGAATCCTGAATAAGCTCACCTTTCGAGCCGGACGGGTAGTCCTGAGCACACAAACAAAAGCCCCGCAGATCTTTCGATCGTGCGGGGCTTTTGACTTCAGCCGAACGTCAGGCGCTTACTTGCCGCCCACGCTTTGCAGCGTCGTCCACTTGCCGTCGACAACCTTGTACAGCGTGATGCCACCGTTCTTCAGGTCGCCGCGCTGGTCGTACGCGAGGTCCGACGTCGTGACAGCCGGCATGCTCGTCTTCGCGAGGAACGGCAGGTACTTCGCCGGGTCCGTCGAGTTGGCCTTCTTCATTGCCGCGAACATGGCCATTGCGCCGTCATAGGCGTACGGCGAGTACGTCTGGACGTCTTCGCCGAAGCGCTTCTTGTACTTCGCGACGTAGTCCTTGCCACCCGGCATCTGGTCGAGCGGCAGGCCGGCGAGCGATGCCACCGTGCCGTTCGCCGCGTCACCCGCGATCTGCAGGAAGGTCGGCGTGTGCACCATTTCGCCGCCCATCAGCGGAGCCTTGATGCCGAGCGACTTCATCTGCTTGACCATCGGTGCCGCTTGCGAATCCGCGCCGCCGAAGTAGACCAGGTCGGGGTTCATCGCCTTCGCCTTCGTCAGCACCGACTTGAAGTCGACGGCCTTGTCGTTGGTGTACTCGCGGTCGATGATCGTGCCGCCCGCAGCCTTCGCTGCCTTCGAGAACTCGTCGGCGAGACCCTGGCCGTAAGCCGTGCGGTCGTCGATCACGACGATCTTCTTCATGCCCAGGCTCTTCACTGCGAACGCGCCCGCGACCGAACCTTGCTGCGTGTCCGAGGTCATCATGCGGAACGTCGTGTTGAAGCCTTGCTGCGTGTACTCAGGCGCCGTCGCCATGGCGATCTGCGGGATGCCCGCGTTCGCGTAGATGCGCGAAGCCGGGATCGTCGTGCCCGAGTTGAAGTGACCGAGCATGCCCTTGATGCCGTCGTCGACGAGCTTCTGTGCGACCGTCGTGCCCGTGCGCGGGTCAGCCTGATCGTCGGCCGAGTCGAGCACGAAGTGAACCGGCTTGCCGCCGATCATGGGCTTCGTCGCGTTGATGTCTTCGACTGCGAGCGTGATGCCGTTCTGGAAGTCCTTGCCATAGTGCGCCTGCGCACCCGTCATCGGACCGGCGAAACCGATCTTCACGTCTTCGGCTTGTTGTGCGTGCGCAGTCCCCGCCAGCGACAGGGCGGCGACAAGCGTCGCGCCTGCCAGCTGCTTCATCGTGTGTTGCATTGCTTCTCCTTGGTACCAGGTATCGAACGAGCGGCTTCGGATTCGTGAGCCTTGCCGCTTCCTTGTCTTGAGACGACCGACAGTATGGCTTGTGGTTAACCGATCGTCATCAGATTTGCATTACCGCCTGCTGCTGCCGTATTCACGCTGACCGAACGTTCCGCGAGCAGTCGTTCGAGAGCGTAATCTTCATCGCCGTTGGCGAGTGCGTGCGCGGCCACCCCTTGCACCGAGACGATCGGGCCAGGACGCTTCGCCACTTCCTTCACGAGTGCGAGCAGCTCGTCGCTATCGCCTTCGAAGAGGACCGCATCGAAGTCGGCGTCGGCCGTCTTCTTGATCGCCACGTGCGCCTTGAGCGCCGCCGGGAGCGCGTTCACCAGCGCTTCGCCCGCCGCGCCCTGGAACAACGCGCGGTTGCCCGTTGCCAATGCAACGGCGAGTTGTGCGCGTGCGCCCGTTGCCGTGGAAGGCACGCACAGCACGGTGCCGCGCGCCGAAAGCGTGTACGTGTTGCGCTCGCCCGTCGGGCCCGGCAGCACCGCCGTGGCGCCTGCGAGCACGTATTCGAGGTAGCCGTCGCAGCGTGCCGCGAGCGCGGGCTCGCGCTCGGCGATGAGCCAGTCGCGCAGCGTCGTGAGCGCAGTCTGCGCCGATTGCGGCGCGCCGTTGTTGCCTTCTGCAGCTTGCGGCGCATCCACGACGAGCACATCGGCGAGCGACTTCGGCAGACCGGCCGGACGCTTCGCGAGCAAACGCGAGAGATACAGCGCGCCACCCGCCTTCGGACCCGTGCCCGACAGACCTTCACCGCCGAACGGCTGCACGCCCACCACCGCGCCGATGACGTTGCGGTTCACGTAGATATTGCCCACATGCGCGCGGCCGATCACATGCGCGATCGTTTCGTCGATACGCGTGTGAATGCCGAGCGTGAGGCCGTAGCCGGTTGCGCGGATCTGCTCGAGCAGCTTGTCGAGCTGGCTGCGGCGATAGCGCACCACGTGCAGCACCGGGCCGAACACTTCGCGCTTGAGTTCGTCGAGGCTGTCGAGCTCGATGAGCGTGGGCGGAACGAACGTGCCTTGTGCGCAGGTCTCGGGCGTCGGCATCTGCTGAACCTTGCGGCCCTTTTCGCGCATGCCTGCCACGTGCGTATCGATGCCGCGCTTCGCGTCGACGTCGATCACGGGGCCAACGTCGGTCGAGAGGCGGTCGGGGTTGCCCACCGCGAGTTCCTTCATGGCGCCCGTGAGCATTTCGAGCGTGCGGTCCGCCACGTCATCCTGCAGGCACAGCACGCGCAGCGCGGAACAGCGCTGGCCAGCCGAGTCGAACGCGCTTTGCAGCACGTCGGCCACGACCTGCTCCGCGAGCGCCGACGAATCGACGATCATCGCGTTCTGGCCACCGGTTTCGGCGATCAGCGGAATCGGGCGGCCTTCGGAGTCGAGGCGCTCGGACAGCGTCTTGTTGATGAGGCGCGCAACTTCCGTCGAGCCCGTGAACATCACGGCACGCGTGCGGTGATCGGCGACGAGCGCCGCGCCCACGGTTTCGCCGTTGCCCGGCAGCAGTTGCACCGCGCCCGCCGGCACGCCGGCTTCGCGCAGGATGCGCACGGCTTGCGCGGCGATCAGCGGCGTTTGTTCAGCGGGCTTCGCGAGCACCGTGTTGCCGGCTGCGAGCGCGGCGGCCACCTGACCCATGAAAATCGCGAGCGGGAAGTTCCACGGGCTGATACACACCACGGGGCCGAGCGGACGATGCGTGTCGTTCGAGAACTCGTCGCGGATCTGCGTGGAGTAGTAGCGCAGGAAGTCGATTGCTTCGCGAATTTCGGCCACGGCGTTCGGCAGCGACTTGCCCGCTTCGCGCACGATCAGGCCCATCAGCGTGTGCATTTGCGCTTCGAGCAGATCGGCGGCGCGCGCGAGGCAATCGGCGCGCGCTTCGACGGGCGTCGCCTGCCAGATCGGCGCGGCGGCCACGGCATGCGAAAGCGCGGCGCTCACGTGCTCGCTCGTGGCTTCCACGACGGTCCCGACGAGATCGCGATGATCGGCGGGATTGCGCACGTCGCGCGCGGCGCCGTCCGCGATGTCGTTGTCGGCGAGCATCGGCGCGGCGCGCCACGGGTGATGAGCGCTCGCCAGCAGCGCCGACGAAAGCGACGCAAGACGATGCTCGTTCGAGAGATCGAGGCCCATCGAATTGGAGCGCTCGTTGCCGTACAACTCGCGCGGCAGCGCAATCTTCGCGTGCGGCGCGCCGAGCGGCACGACCTTCGCGGCTTCGTCGATCGGGTTCGCGACCAGTTCGCTCACCGGCACGGTCTCGTCGGCAATGCGGTTCACGAACGACGTATTCGCGCCGTTTTCGAGCAGGCGGCGCACGAGATACGCGAGCAGCGTTTCATGCGTGCCGACCGGCGCGTAGACGCGGCACGGACGGTTGAGCTTGCCTTGCGCGAGCGGGCCCGTGACTTCTTCGTACAGCGGCTCGCCCATGCCGTGCAGGCACTGGAATTCGTACTGGCCGGGATAGTAGTTCTGGCCCGCGAGGTGATAGATCGCCGAGAGCGTGTACGCGTTGTGCGTGGCGAACTGCGGATACACGGCATCAGGCGCGCCGAGCAGCTTCTTCGCGCAGGCGAGGTACGACACATCGGTGTAGATCTTGCGCGTGTACACCGGGTAGCCTTCGAGGCCATCCACCTGCGCGCGCTTGATTTCCGTATCCCAGTAGGCGCCCTTCACGAGGCGCACCATGATGCGGTGACGGCTGCGGCGCGCGAGATCGACGATGTAGTCGATCACGAACGGGCAGCGCTTCTGGTAAGCCTGCACCACGAAACCAATGCCGTTCCAGCCCGCCAGTTCCGGGTCGAAGCACAGCGCTTCGAGCAGGTCGAGCGAGAGTTCGAGGCGGTCGGCTTCTTCGGCGTCGATATTGAGGCCGATGTCATAGCGGCGAGCAAGCACGGCGAGCGCGCGCACGCGCGGCAGCAGCTCGCCCATCGTGCGTTCCTGCTGTGCGCGCGAGTAGCGCGGGTGCAGCGCGGAGAGCTTGATCGAGATGCCCGGGCCTTCGTAGATCCCGCGTCCGCCCGCGGCCTTGCCGATGGCGTGGATCGCCTGCTCGTACGATGCGTAGTAGCGCTGAGCATCGGCTTCGGTCGTTGCGGCTTCGCCGAGCATGTCGTACGAGTAGCGGAAACCGCGCGCTTCGAACTTGCGGCTGTTGGCCAGCGCTTCCGAGATGTTCTCGCCCGTCACGAACTGCTCGCCCATCAGGCGCATGGCCATGTCCACGCCCTTGCGGATCAGCGGCTCGCCGCCCTTGCCGATCATGCGCGTGAGCGCCGAAGAAAGGCCGGTTTCGCTGTTCGTCGTGACGAGCTTGCCGGTGATCATGAGGCCCCAGGTCGCGGCGTTCACGAACAGCGACGGCGCATGGCCCACGTGGGACTTCCAGTCGCCCTTGCTGATCTTGTCGCGAATGAGCGCGTCGCGCGTAGCGCGGTCGGGAATGCGCAGCAGCGCTTCGGCGAGGCACATCAGCGCCACGCCTTCCTGGCTCGATAGCGAAAACTCGTGGATCAGGCCTTCCACGCCGCCGCCGGTACCCTTCGCGCGCAGCGTTTCCACGAGCTTGGTGGCGAGCTTCGTGACGTCGCCGGTGAGGTTGACCGGCAGGCGCGCCTCGCCGATCAGGAACGGCACGCACTCCGGCTCCGGGCGGCGGTACGCAGCCGTGATGGCCGCGCGCAGCACCGACTGCGGTTGCACGTTCTGCGCGAATTCGAGGAACGGGTGCGAGGCTGCGTCGTCGTCCTCGGCGGTAGCACCTTCCGCGAGATCGGTCGCACCGACATGCCCGTTGAGTTCGGGAGGCAGCTGGCCGTGCTCGATTTTCTCGAGGTAGGCAAAGATGGCTTGCTTGATGAGCCAATGCGGCGTGCGCTCGAGCCGCGTGGCGGCGTCCTTGAGGCGGGAGCGGAGGAGATCGTCGACTTTGACGCCAAGTGTGGTGCTAGCCATGTTTCCTTCGTATGCCGGCACATCCGCACCGGCGGTGACTAAAAAGTTGGCGAATCGTAACCCTACAAATAAAAAGGTGCAACCACTCTCTCAATATGGTTGCACCACTGTGGAAACCTTGTACAGCCGGGCTTTGCGGCCGATGGCCGCCCACCGGGCCGCGCGGGTTGCGCTCGGTATTTTCCCTGGTCCAGCAACACGCAGGACAACCCTAATCGATTCCGCGGCCGTGCCGTTATACAAACAGAGCGGGGGTTGTTCACAAGAAAGAGCGAAGGGACCGGAAAATGGAAAAGCTGCTGGTAATCGCAGGGATCTGGACGATGTGCGCCATGTGCGCCGTGCTTTTCATGCGCGGCGCGACGGCGCCGGATGAACGCCGCATGAGCTTGAAGCGCGCGGCGCATAGGGACGCGGCCGATACGGTCGGCCAGTAAGGAAGGGAACGGGAAGTCGATGCCGGGTGGCCCCGCTGTTGCCTTAGGGTGCACGTCAGCGGGGCCACGTCCGCGGCTAGATGTCGAGCGGATCGACTTCGAGATTCCAGCGCAGCACGCCGCGCAACGCGCGCAGCGCGGGCTGCCACGCGCGCAGCGTCGCCTGCAGCGCGGCGCGCGACTGGCTTTCCACGAGCAGTTGCGCGCGATGCACGTTCATCACCTTCACGATGGTGAGCGGCACCGCGTCATAGGCCATGACGCGCTCGGCGCCCGGAATCGCGGCGAGCGCTTCTGCTGCCTGGGCGAGAAACGCCAGCGCGGCTTCCAGCGTGCGCCCTTCGGCGCGCAATAACGCCTGATAGACGAACGGCGGCAGGTGCGCATCGCGCCGCTCCGCGATCTGCGTATTCGCAAAACCCACATAGTCCTGGCGCGCCAGCGCGTGATAGAGCGCATGGCGCGGATAGCGCGTCTGCACGAGCACCTCGCCGGGCAGTCCGGCGCGACCCGCACGCCCGCTCACCTGCATCAGTTGCGCGAACAGGCGCTCGCTCGCCCGGAAATCGTGCGAGAAGAGCGCATTGTCGGCGTTCAGCACGCCAACTAGCGACACGCGCTGGAAGTCGTGCCCCTTCGCGATCATCTGCGTGCCCACCAGGATGTCGACTTCGCCCGCGTGCACGTCGGAGAAAAGCGCCTGCGCGCTGCCCTTGCGGCGCGTGCTGTCGGCGTCGATGCGCAGCACCCGCGCTCCCGGCACCGCACTCGCAAGCGCCTCCTCGATTCGCTGCGTGCCGCGCCCCATGGGCGCGATGTCGACGTTGCCGCACTCGGGGCACGAATGCGGAATGCGCGATTCCCAGCCGCAGTGATGGCAGCGCAGTGCGCGCTCGGGCTTGTGCAGCACGACGTAGGCGCTGCAGCGCGGGCAACCCGCCACCCAGCCGCAGGCATCGCACGCGAGCGTGGGCGCGTAGCCGCGACGGTTCAGGAACACGAGGCTCTGCTCGCCGCGTTCGAGACGCGCCTTCATCGCCGCGACCAAAGGCCCGGAAAGCCCCTCGAACGAGGCTCGGCCGCGCCGGCGCTCCTCTTCGAGGTCGATCAGCTTGACGGTGGGCAGCACCGCGTCGGCAATGGCGCGGCGCGTGAGCGTGAGGCGCGTGTAGCGCCCCTGCTCGGCCTGCCACCAGCTTTCGAGCGACGGCGTGGCGGAGCCCAGCACGACCGGCACGCCGAGCTGCTTGGCGCGCCATACGGCGAGATCGCGCGCCGAGTAGCGCAGCCCTTCCTGCTGTTTGTAGGCGGGGTCGTGCTCCTCGTCGACCACGAGCATCTTGAGACGCGGCAGCGAGGCGAGCACCGCGAGCCGGGTGCCGAGCACGATGCGCGCGCGGCCCGTGTGCGCCGCAAGCCAGTTGCGGGCGCGCTCGCCTTCGGCCAGCCCGCTGTGAAGCGTCACGATGGCGTCGCTCGCGAGCATGGCCGCGAAGCGCGTGCGAAAGGCCGCCTCGAACTGCGGCGTGAGATTGATTTCGGGAACGAGCACCAGCGCCTGAGCGCCCGGATCGCGCTCGAGCAGCGCCGCGAGCGCGCGCAGATAGACTTCGGTCTTGCCGCTGCCCGTCACGCCATGCAACAGGAACGGTGCGAAGCCGCTCGCCGCGCCGATCGCCTCCACGGCGTCGGCTTGCTCGTCGCTCAGGCGCGGGATCTCAACAACGGCGGTGGCGTCCGCGGCGCTGCTGGCCATGCTTGCGGCCGAGCCGAACTCGATGCATTCATGCTCGACCCAGCCAGCGTCGCACCAGGCTTCGAGTGTCGCGATCGCCTTGGGATGCAACGCGCGCGCCGCGGCTGCGTCGAGTTCGCCGGCATCGGTTAGCGCCTGCGCGAGACGGCGCAGCGCCTGCGCGCGCGCCGGCAACGCGTCGGGCAGCGCGGCGCGCCCTTGCGGCAACAGCCGGTAGCGCTCCTCCGGGGCGAGGAGACGCGCCCAGCGCGACGGATCGCGCAACGCCTGAGGCAGCGCAGGCAACGCGACCTCGCCCAGGCCCCGCTGATAGTAGTCGGCGGCAAAGCCTGCCAGCGCGAGCCATTGCGCCGAAAGCGGCGGGCAGGCGGCGCACACAGCGCTCGCGTCACGGAGCTTGTTCGCGGGCACGTCGCTGTGAGCGTTCACTTCGCAGATGAGGCCGACCACATCGCGGCGTCCGAACGGCACACGCACCAGCATGCCGGGTTCGGGCGCGGTATCGAGGCTATAGCGATAGTCGTAGAGCGCGTCCAGAGGATGGTCCAGCGCCACGCGCACGAACGGCCCTGTCATGCTGCGCCCCCAGGGAAGTTCCGTACGCTAGCGCACAGACACGCAAACCTAAAGTAATACTTGAGATTTCGCGCTAAGTTTTGGATTCCGCAGAACAATCGCGCCCCCGAATCTGCGCCTGTGGATAACTTTGTTGAGAACTCGCCGGGCGTCGTCGCAGGGCGCCCGCGCAGGCTCGTTATGTGGGATACCGCACAGAGCGCCGTGGAGCGGCGAAAGCCTTGTCTGTCAAGGGTCTGATTGATTCTGCTCAGACTTAAGCGGGCGCCTGCGACAACCTTTCCCTCTTGCGCGCCGCAACGAGGCAAGTGTGCATAAGTCAAGTCTTGACAGGACCGCAATGGCGTCTGGGTGGCCTCTTGAGCCCGGTCATACCCTGATGCCCGGAGCCCAGCTTGATGCGGCGCACCAAAATGTCACGCACCGGCTGCGCGAATTGCGCGGCTGTGACGATGCACTTCGTCCACGAGTTCAGCCACGCTTTCGGGCGGCGTGAACTGCGAAATGCCGTGGCCGAGGTTGAACACGTGGCCCGGGTGCGCGCCAAAGCTGTCCAGTACCGCGCGCGCCTGCTCGCGAATCGCGGCAGGCGACGCGAATAGCACCGTGGGATCGAGGTTGCCCTGCAGCGCCACGCGATCGCCCACGCGTTCGCGCGCACGGCCAAGGTTGACGGTCCAGTCGAGGCCCACTGCGTCCACGCCCGTGTTGGCGATTTCATCGAGCCAGAGGCCGCCGCCCTTCGTGAACGTGATTACCGGCACGCGCTCGCCGTCGTGCTCGCGCTTGAGCTGCGCCACGACCTGAGCGATGTACGCGAGCGAAAAACGCTGATAGACGCCGTCCGCGAGCGCACCGCCCCAGGTGTCGAAAATCATCACGGCCTGCGCGCCTGCTTCGATCTGCGCGTTCAGGTAAGCCGCCACGGCCTGCGCGTTGACTTCGAGAATCCGCTGCATGAGGTCCGGCCGCGCGTACAGCATCGACTTCACCGTGCGGAAGTCGTCCGAGCCGCCGCCCTCGACCATGTAGCACGCGAGCGTCCACGGGCTGCCTGAGAAGCCGATGAGCGGCACGCGCTGGCGCCCTTGCGCATTGGTGAGCGCGCGGCGAATTTCGCGCACGGCGTCGGTCACATAGCCGAGCGTCGCGCCGATGTCCGGCACGGCGAGGCGCGCCACGTCTTCTTCCGTGCGCACGGGGTGCGCAAACTTCGGCCCTTCGCCCGCCTGGAACGAGAGGCCGAGGCCCATTGCATCCGGGATCGTCAGGATGTCGGAGAACAGGATCGCGGCATCGAGCGGATAGCGCTCGAGCGGCTGCAGCGTGACCTCGGTCGCGTAATCAGGATTCTTCGCGAGGCCGAGGAAGCTGCCCGCGCGGCTGCGCGTGGCGTTGTACTCCGGCAGATAGCGGCCTGCCTGGCGCATCAGCCAGATTGGCGTGTACTCGGTCGGCTGGCGCAGCAGCGCGCGCAGGAAGGTGTCGTTCAGGAGAGTGTGGGCCACGTGCTGGATGCGCGAAGTCGCGCCAAGGTTCGAAAGCGAGCGCCCATTTTACCGGAGCGGCCGCCCACCCATACCGCCGATGCCGCTGATGGGCGGCATCAGAAAGCGCAATAACACCGAAGTATAGGTCCTTGCATACCCAGGTAAGTCCGCGCTTATCGGTCAGGGCGCGCGAGGACTATGATCAGACGGCTTTCTAAACAATTACATCAATCAAAACCATAGAAGGAGACACGATGAAAAAAGTCGCCCTCGGCCTGACGATCGTTGGCGCCGCTGTGTTGAGCGCATGCGCCACGAGCCAATCCACCGGCACGCCGACCAACGGTATGCAGGCCGCCGCTCCTGCTACTAACGCTTCACGCCTCGATGAGATCCTCGCGCGCGGCACGCTGCGCGCCTGCACCACTGGCGACTACAAGCCCTACTCGTTCTACAGGCAGGACGGCACGTTCGAAGGCATCGATATCGACATGACGGAGTCGCTCGCGAAGTCGCTCGGCGTGAAGGCCGAGTTCGTGAAGACGTCGTGGTCGAACCTCATGACCGACTTCCTCGCGAAGTGCGACATTGCGGTGGGGGGCGTCTCCACGACGCTCGATCGCCAGAAACGCGCGTTCTTCACCGAGGCGTATCAAGTCGACGGCAAGACACCGATCGTGCGCTGCGACGACGTCAAGAAGTACCAGACCATTGCGCAGATCAACCAGCCTTCAGTGCGCGTGATCATGAATCCGGGCGGCACGAACGAGCGCTTTGCGAAGCAGTTCTTGCCGCATGCGAACCTCATCATGTATCCGGACAACGTGACGATCTTCAAGCAGATCCTCGCAGGCAAGGCCGACGTGATGGTGACCGACGCTTCCGAGACGATGCTGCAGCAAAAGCTCAACCCGGGCCTGTGTTCCGTGCATCCCGACAAGCCATTCCAGTACGGCGAGAAAGCGTGGATGGTGCCACGCGGCGACGTGGTGTTCCAGCAGTATGTCGACCAGTGGCTGCATCTTGCGCGCGCAAGCGGCGAATATCAGGCAATCTCCGACAAGTGGCTGAAGTGACGTGTTGACTCGCGCCACGTTGTTATGGCCCTTCGAATTGCTACGATGAGTTGCAAGACGATGCCGTAACACGAGGCGCGCAAAGTTTGCATTTCGCGCATGCGAGCGATGTCGACGCATTGCGCATGTGCGCAACCGGTAATTCCGTACGAAGCGCGTCACGCGCAAAAGGCCCATGCTGTGGGCCTTTCTTCATGCGATACGAATCCTCTCGCGCGAACGGCGATTCGGGCTGTCAAACCGCCTCGGAAAATAGCGGTAAAAATGACTTCCGTAAAACGCTCAGGATGGCAAAAAGAGGCTCTAAGCCTTATCTGGCGGGCGTTACAACCTGAAACACTTTGTTACCGCGAAGCCATCTTAATTCGCCCACAATGGCTTTCAACGGTTTCAACACGGATGTGGCTCGGTGCCAGTGTGAGCGGACACAAAACACCTGCCGGTCGGCACTACGCCGAAGCCCTCTCGAGGGGCATCCTTGTTGGAGCCGTGACCGGCGTCGCAGACGTTTCATGACCCGGCTCCTCCTTTGGTCTCCTCGCGCTAACCCCGTAGCGTGTGGTTTTTAGCGGGCTCCAGGCCCGCTTTTTTTTCGCCTGTATGTTTCGTTATTCAACAGGCATCGCTACGCACCCACTCCCTCCACCGCCAGATAATCGTTCGGTTTCCCGATTATTTTTGCGCGCCCATGCATCGCGCCGCGACGGGGCGATCTGTCCGCCGCGGCATTACGTCAAACCAGGCGTCAAGCCGTCTTCTGCTCGCTGATCTTGAGTTCGTCGATCATGCGCGCGCGCATCACGAACTTCTGCACCTTGCCTGTTACGGTCATCGGCAGTTCGTCGACGAAGCGGATGTACTTCGGGATCTTGTAGTGCGCAATCTGCCCCTGGCAGAACGCCTGAATGTCTTCAGCTGTTGCCACCTCGCCCGGCCGCAGCACGATCCACGCGCACACTTCCTCGCCGTACTTCGCATCGGGCACGCCGAATACCTGCGCCGATTGCACCTTCGGATGGCGGAACAGAAACTCCTCGATCTCGCGCGGATAGATGTTCTCTCCTCCGCGAATGAGCATGTCCTTCAAGCGGCCGACGATGTTGCAGTAGCCTTCGGCGTCGATCGTGGCGAGATCGCCCGTATGCATCCAGCCGTCGACGATCGACTCTGCCGTCTTCTCCTCATCGCCCCAGTAGCCCTGCATCACCGAATAACCCTTCGTACACAGCTCGCCCGTTTCGCCCACAGGCACGGTGTTGCCGAGCGCATCGACGATCTTGACTTCGAGATGCGGCTGAATGCGGCCCACGGTGGTCGTGCGCTTGTCGAGCGGGTCGGTTGTCGAGCTTTGGAACGACACCGGGCTCGTTTCCGTCATGCCGTAGGCAATCGTGATTTCGGCGAGATGCATCTTCGACACTACGCGCTTCATCGTCTCAATCGGACAAGGCGAGCCGGCCATGATGCCCGTGCGCAGCTTCGAAAGATCGAAGCTCGCGAACTCCGGATGATCGAGTTCCGCGATGAACATGGTGGGTACGCCATGCAGTGCCGTGCACCCCTCTTCCGAGACGGCTGCGAGCGTCGCGCGCGGATCGAAAGCCTCGCCTGGGAACACCATGTTTGCGCCCACCGAAACGCACGCGAGCACCGCGAGCACCATACCGAAGCAGTGATAAAGCGGCACCGGAATGCAGAGCGAGTCTTCCTCCGTGAGGCGCATTGCCTGGGCGATGAAACGCCCGTTGTTGAGCACGTTGCGGTGCGTGAGCGTCGCGCCCTTCGGATTGCCGGTCGTGCCGCTCGTGAACTGGATGTTGATCGCGTCGTCGGGCGATAGCGTCGCATCAATTGCGTCGAGCCACGCCGTGCCGTCGCGGGCAATGCGCTCGCGGCCCATCTCCACGAGTTCGCTGAAGCAGAGCATGCCGGGCGTGGCCGTGTCGCACATACGCACGACCGCACGCAGCTCGGGCAGGCGCGCGGCCTGCAGCTGGCCGGGGGCAGCGGTCGCAAGCTCCGGCGCAAGCGTCTGCAGCATCTCCAGATACTTCGAGGTCTTGAAGCTCTCCGCGGAAACAATGGCCTTGCAACTCACCTTGTTCAGCGCGTATTCGAGTTCGGCGAGGCGATACGCGGGATTGATGTTGACGAGCACCGCGCCGATGCGCGCGGTCGCAAACTGGGTGAGCAACCACTCGACGCGATTGGGCGACCAGATGCCAACGCGATCCCCTTTGACGATGCCTAGCTCGGCGAAACCGGCGGCGAGCACGTCCACTTCGGCGGCAAACTCTCGCCAGTTCCAGCGGATGCCCTGCTCGCGAAATACCGCGGCGGGCCGCTCGGGAAACCGCTTCGCCGTCTCCTGCAGGAAGGTGCCTAGGGTCGCGTCGCTGAGCGGCACGTCGATCGTGCCTCGTACGTATGAAAGCCCGTCTTTCGGCGCGATGAGCGGCTCATGTACACCGGGCGCTGCGGGCGCGCCTGCTGCGTCGATTGCCATGATGGCTGTCTCCTGGGGAGCGTCACTCCCGCGTTTGAAATGAATTTGAAATCCATTGTGCCACCGGCTTTCCCGGGGGCGGCATCAAGTCTTACCCGCGGAGCACGCATCTGGGCCGGCCGCGAACGCATGATTTGGCATTACCTTTCCGTAAACGTCAAGTATGTCAGAGCGTTTTTGTCGACCACCGTGGCTCAGGGCATTTATGCCGCGTTTTTCATCGCAATGCCATCGGGCCGTGCCCGTTCAGCTGCACGCAAATGCAAAAAGGGCTCCCCGATTGGGGAGCCCTTTTTGCTTCGGACTACGCGCCGCAAAGGCGCGTGTACGAGAACCAATTAATGCTGGTTCATCTTGCGCAGGCGCTGGATCGCCGCGAGTTGCGCGACCGCGTAGGCCAGTTCGGCCTGGGCAGTGGCGTACTCGAGGTTCGAGCCGGCGTTCTGCAGCGTCTCTTCAGCGCGCTTGCGCGCTTCCGTGGCCTTCGCCTCGTCGAGGTCCTTGCCGCGGATCGCCGTGTCAGCGAGCACCGTGACGGCGCCCGGCTGCACTTCGAGAATGCCGCCTGCGACGAACACGAACTCTTCACCGCCGTCTTCCGCCACGATGCGCACGGCACCCGGACGAATACGCGTGATGAGCGGCGTGTGGCCCGGCAGAATGCCCAGCTCGCCCGCCTCGCCCGGAAGCGCGACGAACTTCGCCTGGCCGTCGAAGATGTTCTCTTCGGCGCTGACGACGTCTACCTTGATGGTTGCTGCCATATGTGTCGACTCCTGTGAATTGGTTGCGGCGGCGGATAAGTCACACGTGACTTATCCGCCCGTTGGCAACTCAACCCTTACTGGATCTTCTTGGCCTTTTCGAAGGCTTCGTCGATCGTGCCGACCATGTAGAACGCCTGCTCCGGCAGGTGATCGCACTCGCCGCCAACGATCATCTTGAAGCCGCGGATCGTTTCCTTCAGCGGCACGTACTTGCCCGGCGAGCCCGTGAAGACTTCCGCGACGTGGAACGGCTGCGAGAGGAAACGCTGGATCTTGCGTGCGCGGGCGACCGACAGCTTGTCTTCCGGCGACAGTTCGTCCATGCCCAGAATTGCGATGATGTCGCGCAGTTCCTTGTAGCGCTGCAGCGTTTGCTGCACGCCACGCGTGATCGAGTAGTGCTCTTCGCCAATCACGTTCGGGTCGATCTGACGCGAGGTCGAGTCGAGCGGATCGACTGCCGGGTAGATACCCAGCGAAGCGATGTCACGCGACAGCACGACGGTTGCGTCAAGGTGGCCGAAGGTCGTAGCCGGCGACGGGTCGGTCAAGTCGTCCGCAGGGACGTACACGGCCTGAACCGACGTAATCGAGCCCTTCTTCGTGGACGTGATGCGCTCTTGCAGCTTGCCCATTTCTTCAGCCAGCGTCGGCTGATAGCCCACTGCCGAAGGCATACGGCCAAGCAGTGCCGACACTTCGGTACCGGCCAGCGTGAAACGGTAGATGTTGTCGACGAAGAACAGCACGTCGAGGCCTTCGTCACGGAAGTACTCGGCCATCGTGAGGCCCGTCAGCGCGACGCGCAGACGGTTGCCCGGCGGCTCGTTCATCTGGCCGTACACCAGCGCGACCTTGTCGAGAACGTTCGAGTCCTTCATTTCGTGGTAGAAGTCGTTGCCCTCACGGGTACGCTCGCCCACGCCCGCGAACACGGAGAAACCGCCGTGCTCCTTTGCGATGTTGTTGATGAGCTCCATCATGTTGACGGTCTTGCCCACGCCAGCACCGCCGAACAGACCGACCTTGCCGCCCTTTGCGAACGGGCAGATCAGGTCGATAACCTTGATGCCGGTTTCGAGCAGTTCCGCCGAAGGCGACAGATCTTCGAACGCCGGAGCCTTCTGGTGGATCGCGCGCGTGTTTTCGCTAACGATCGGACCGGCTTCGTCGATCGGACGGCCCAGCACGTCCATGATGCGGCCAAGCGTCGGCTTGCCGACCGGCACGCTGATGGGCTTGCCCGTGTTCTTCACCACGGTGCCGCGACGCAGACCGTCCGAAGCGCCCAGACAGATGGTGCGGACAACGCCGTCGCCCAGCTGCTGCTGCACTTCGAGGGTCAGGTCCGATCCTTCGAGAATCAGCGCGTCGTAGATCTTCGGCATGGTCTCGCGCGGGAATTCCACGTCGATCACCGCGCCGATGCACTGTACGATCTTGCCTTCTACCAAAGCAGTTGTACTCATCGATTTTCCTTTAGATACCTGAATTCTTCACTCGCTCACCGGTTCAACACCGGCGCGGTTTCGCAATCGGTTCGCGACTATCAGACGGCTGCTGCGCCGCCGACGATTTCCGAAAGTTCCTTCGTAATCGCGGCCTGGCGGCTCTTGTTGTACGAGAGCTGCAGTTCGTTGATGACCGTCTTCGCGTTGTCCGACGCCGCCTTCATCGCCACCATACGGGCCGACTGCTCCGAAGCCATGTTTTCCGCCACGGCCTGATAGACCAGGGCTTCGACATAGCGCACCAGCAGTTCGTCCACGACGGTTTGCGCGTCCGGCTCGTAGATGTAGTCCCACGCCGACTTCGGCGTCGTGCCGTCGTCGTTCGCTTCGAGACGCTCGGCCGACAGCGGCAGCAGTTGCTCGATCACAGGCTCCTGCTTCATCGTGTTGACGAAGCGCGTGTACGCGAGGTACACGGCGGAAAGCTTGCCTTCCGAGTACTGGTCGAGCTGCACCTTGATCGCGCCGATCAGCTTTTCGAGGTGCGGCGTGTCGCCGAGTTGCACAACGTTCGAGACGACCTTCGCGCGCAGACGGTTCAGGAAACCGAGGCCCTTGCTGCCGATCGCAGTTGCTTCGATCGACGTGCCGGATGCTTCCAGATCCTTGATCTTCTGCAGCGTCGCGCGCAGCACGTTAGTGTTCATCCCGCCGCACAGACCCTTGTCGGTCGTGACGAGAATCACGCCTGCGACCTTCGCACCGGTGTTTTCCACCATGAACGGGTGGCGGTACTCGGGGTTCGCACGGCTCATGTGCGCAGCGATGTCGCGGACCTTGTCGGCATACGGGCGGGCGGCGCGCATGCGCTCCTGGGCACGGCGCATTTTCGACGCCGCGACCATTTCCATCGCCTTGGTGATCTTGCGCGTGTTTTGCACGCTCTTGATCTTGCCGCGAATTTCCTTCATTCCAGCCATTGCTTGCTCCTTTGTCGACCCGAGTCAGCGCTTGCACACTCACTCGGGTCCCAGTCCGATTATCTAGATTGATTCCCGGACGGATCAGTATGCGCCGGACTTCTTGAAGTCCTTGAGAGCCGCGTGGAGCGCGTTCTCGTCGTCCTTCGAAAGGTCCTTCTTGTCCTCGATGCGCGCGACGAGGTCAGCGTGCTTCGACTTCAGGTATTCGCGCAGGCCCTTTTCGAACGGCAGGACGTCCTTGACGTCGATGTCGTCGAGGTAGCCGTTGTTCGCCGAGAACAGCGCAACAGCCAGTTCCCACACTTGCAGCGGCTGGTACTGCGGCTGCTTGAGCAGTTCCGTCACGCGGCGGCCGCGCTCGAGCTGCTTGCGGGTCGCTTCGTCCAGGTCCGATGCGAACTGGGCGAATGCAGCCAGTTCACGGTACTGCGCGAGGTCGGTACGGATACCGCCCGACAGCTTCTTCACGACCTTGGTCTGAGCCGCGCCACCCACACGCGACACCGAAACGCCGGCGTTGATTGCCGGGCGGATGCCTGCGTTGAAGAGGTCGGTTTCCAGGAAGATCTGGCCGTCGGTAATCGAGATCACGTTCGTCGGAACGAATGCGGTCACGTCGCCGGCTTGCGTTTCGATGATCGGCAGTGCGGTGAGCGAACCCGTCTTGCCCTTCACTTCGCCGTTCGTGAACTTCTCGACGTAGTCGGCCGACACGCGCGCGGCGCGCTCGAGCAGACGCGAGTGGAGATAGAACACGTCGCCGGGGTAAGCTTCACGGCCCGGCGGGCGGCGCAGCAGCAGCGAGATCTGACGGTATGCCCAGGCTTGCTTGGTCAAGTCGTCATAAATGATCAGGGCGTCTTGACCGCGGTCGCGGAAGTATTCGCCCATCGTGCAGCCGGCGTACGGCGCGAGGTACTGCAGCGCGGCCGATTCCGAAGCCGAAGCGGCGACGACGATCGTGTATTCGATCGCGCCCGTTTCTTCGAGCTTGCGCAGCACGTTCTGGATCGACGAAGCCTTCTGACCGATGGCGACGTAGATACAGATCAGGTCCTTGCCCTTCTGGTTGATGATCGTGTCGACGGCCACTGCGGTCTTGCCGCACTGACGGTCGCCGATGATCAGCTCACGCTGGCCACGGCCGATCGGCACCATCGAGTCGATCGACTTCAGACCCGTTTGCACCGGCTGCGACACGCCTTCACGCCAGATCACGCCCGGAGCGATCTTTTCGATCGCGTCGGTCATCTTGGCGTTGACCGGGCCCTTGCCGTCGATCGGGTTGCCGAGGGGATCGACCACGCGGCCGATCAGTTCCGGGCCCACCGGCACTTCGAGAATGCGGCCCGTCGTCTTGACGATGTCGCCTTCCGAGATGTGCTCGTACTCGCCGAGAATCACGGCGCCGACCGAGTCGCGCTCGAGGTTCAGCGCGAGGCCGAAGGTGTTGCCCGGGAATTCGAGCATTTCGCCCTGCATCACGTCCGACAGGCCGTGGATACGCACGATACCGTCGGTCACGGAGATCACGGTGCCCTGGTTGCGAACGTCGGCGCTCGCTTCAAGGCCCTGGATCCGGCTCTTGATCAGCTCGCTGATCTCAGAGGGATTGAGTTGCATTATTCGCTCCTGATGTTCAATTCTGTTGCGTGCCAGCCGCCGCGCCCGATTTTTGTAATCGAGGCGCTCAGGCGGTCAACGCCGCCTGCATGCTGGCGAGCCGCGCGCGGACCGAGGTATCGAGCACTTCGTCGCCGACCGTGACGCGCACGCCGCCGATGAGCGAGTTGTCGATCTCGACGGTCGGCTTCAGCTTGCATTTGAACTTGCGTTCGAGGCTGGCGACGAGGTCGTTCAACTGCGCGCCTTCGAGCGGGAACGCGCTGACGATCACTGCGTCAGCAGCACCTGCCTTGGCGTTCTTGAGCGCTTCGAACTGCGTCTGGATTTCCGGCAGCAGTGCCAGGCGATGATTCTCGATCAGCATCTGCACGAGGTTCTTCACCTCGGCCGATTCCTTGACCGGCGACTTCACCGCCGCGAGCAGCAGCTCGACGACCTGGGCATGGCTCACCTTCGGGCTCGTCGCGACCGACTGCACCTCGGGCAAGGCCGCAACCTGTGCCAGCTCCGAAACGAGCGTGGACCAGGCGGCGGTGTCACCAGCTTCGGCCACGCCAAACAGGGCTTCTGCGTACGGGCGGGCGATGGTTGCAAGTTCGGCCATGATCAGAGCTCGGCTTTCAGTTGATTCAGCAGTTCGGCGTGGGCCGACTGATCGACTTCGCGCTTCAGGATCTGCTCGGCGCCTTGCACAGCGAGTGCCGCGACTTCGGAACGCAGTGCTTCGCGTGCCTTGACGACCTGCTGGTCGGCGTCGGCTTTCGCTTGAGCGATGATGCGTGCCGCTTCGGCGTGTGCCTGGGCCTTGATTTCTTCTGCGACGGCCAGCGCGCGCTTTTCGGCGTCGGCGATACGGCTTTGACCCTCGTTACGGGCCGTGGCGAGCTCTTCGCCGACGCGCTTGTGCGCCGCTTCGAGTTCCGCCTTGCCCTTTTCCGCAGCGGCCAGGCCGTCTGCGATCTTCTTCGAGCGCTCGTCGAGGGCGTTGATCAACGGCGGCCACACGAACTTCATCGTGAACCACGCGAGGATCAGGAACACGACCATTTGCGCAAACAGGGTTGCGTTGAGATTCACGGTGTTTCCTTAATCGTTGCTATTCCGGGGAATTGAAACGGCAAGGCGCTCATCGGTTGTGAAACTCGATCAGCGCCTCGTCTCCCGTTCCGCCATGCGCCCACTACCCGTTATAGGTCAGGCGCAACCTTCCAGGGAACTTAGCCCGCGAGCTTCGAGAGCAGCGGGTTAGCGAACGCGAACAGCATTGCAACACCCACGCCGATCAGGAACGCTGCATCGATCAGACCAGCCAGCAGGAACATCTTCGTCTGCAGCGGGTTCATCAGTTCAGGCTGACGTGCGCAGGCTTCGATGTACTTGCCGCCCATCAGGCCGATACCGATACAGGCGCCGATTGCACCCAGGCCGATGATGATGCCGATACCGATGGCCGTGAAACCCTGGATGTTGGCGATGAAAGCTTGCATGATCACTCCTTTGTGAGATTTTCTGGAACTGGGGATTTAAAACTGCAAATCTGGTTTGACGAGCACTTAGTGCTTGTCGTGTGCCTGGCCGATGTACACCAGCGTCAGCATCATGAAAATGAACGCCTGCAGCAGAACGATCAGGATGTGGAAGATCGCCCAGACGCTGCCCGCAATCACGTGGCCGATGAAGCCAAGCACCGTCGTGTCCGCGCCGAAGCTCCACAGACCGCCCAGCAGCGCGATCAGCAGGAACAGCAGCTCGCCTGCATACATGTTGCCGAACAACCGCAGGGCGAGCGAAACCGTCTTGGCGACGAACTCGATGATGTTCAGTGCAAGGTTCGGGATCCACAGCAGCGGATGCGCGCCGAACGGGGCCGAGAGCAGTTCGTGTGCGAAGCCGCCAGGACCCTTGATCTTGAGGTTGTAGTAAATCATCAGCACGAACACGCCGAGCGCGATGCCGAACGTGCCGTTGAGGTCGGCCGTCGGAACGATACGCTGGTGCGGCAGCACTTCGGACAGGCCGAGCCAGCCGATCACGCGCGTGGGCAGATCGACAGGAATGAAGTCGAGCGAGTTCATGAGCGCGACCCAGATGAACACGGTCAGCGCGAGCGGCGCGATGAATGCGCGGTTGCCATGGACGATGGACTTGGACTGGTCCTCGACCATCTCGACCAGCATTTCGATGGCGCACTGGAAGCGGCCCGGTACGCCCGGGGTCGCTTTGCGCGCAGCGAGGCGCAAGATGAGGATCGTCACGACGCCACACAGGATCGACCAGAACAGCGTGTCGATGTTCCAGACGCTGAAGTCGACGATCGACGTCTGGTGCGAGGTCGCAAAGTTCTGCAAGTGGTGAGCAATGTACTCGGACGGACCCGGTCCGCTCGTTCCTTCGCTAGCTGCCATATCGTTAATGCCACCCAAATTGTCGAAAATCGTTTTCGGCCGCTCCCGCCGCAATACTGTATTGCGGGAACGCACCGCCGTGGATCGTGTCTTATCTGCTTCGCTTCGGCCGGCCGACTTCCACCTGCATCGCTTCGACGCCCTGAATTGAGGCGGCGCGATGTTGGTGGATCAGCGCCAGGCGAGCGCGATCCAATATGTCTTTAGTGCGATCAGGTACGTGACGAGCAAGGGAATCCACTGCACGTCGTGATACCAGAACGCGATGGCGACGAACATCGCAATCGTCGCCCCCATCTTGAAAGCTTCACCGAGCATCCAGTTCAGCACGGTGCCTGCACGACTCAACTGCCTGAGGCGTGCCGCGAACAGCGCGCCAGGAAACCAGCAGATCGCTCCGCCCAGGAACGCCGACAACGCAGCACTGCCCGGCGGCTTATAAAACAGCCACCACGCCAACGTTGCAACCAGGGACAAAACCACTTGCGCCGCCACGACACGAAACGGCGTGACGCGCGATGGGCGACTCACCTGCGCGCCGAAGATCTGCTCGGCTTCGGCCCGGGTGAGCGGAACGATGTCGTTATTATCTTGCTGGCTGGCGTCCAGCTCATCCCAGCGCGCGTTGTGATCAACGCGTCCGGAATGTTTTGCCGCTGCATCCTGCCCCCGGCTGGATGCTTCGACTTTGCCCGGCGGAACATCGGGCCCTTCATGCGCCTGCGGCGCTTCGTCTGGCCTCTGACCCACCATCGCTTTATTCCGGAAATTCGCCTGGCACGCTCTTTATTACAGCGCACTTACAGCATCGCCAACCAAATAAATCCGGGCGATTGTAAGCGATAGTTGCAGGCAATTCAAGACTTTAGGCCCTTCAATAACACCTGTGAAATGCGACTTCATGATGCGGGAAACGCGGCGCCGCGAAGGTGTGACCGGTAACTGTAAGGGACGAAGCAAGGAGAAAATAATCGTCAGGATGACCTGGTAATTTCGGGACCATCTGACGCGCAAACCTGACTATGCGCAGGATGTGGGATGTGGCGACGTCAGAACAGATGCAACAGCAGCGCGCCGCCTAGAAAGGCCGCGATCCAGAAAGGCACGGCGATCAGGTGAAACAGCAGCCACACGCCGCGCTCGCCGGAAAGACGCACGGCGATGAGATTCGCCAGCGAGCCGATGGCGACTCCGAAGCCGCCGACGCTCACGCCGAACGCGAGCGCGCGCCAGTCGTGCGTGAAGCCCGCGAGCACAATGGCCGCGGGCACGTTGCTGATAACCTGCGACAGCACCGCACCTGCGGCAAAAGCGCGCATAGGCGTTTGCAGCGACAACGACGTCAGTGCGTGGTGAATGGCGGGCAGCGCGGCCACACTGCGCAGCACGATGAACATCAGCACGAAGATCAGCAGCAGCAGCCAATCGATCTTGAGCACGATGCGAATGCGCCAGATCACGAAACCCGCGGCGACGGCGGCCAGCGCGACGCCTGCGTGGTGTGCATCGGCGAGCAGCACGAACGCGATGAAGAGCACGGCCGCGACGCTCGCCAGCGCGCGATCGACACGCTGCGGCGCGGCGTCTTTCGAGAGATCGAGCGGCGTGGACTTGAAGAGAAACGCGGCGAGCAGGATCAGCATCGCCATGAGAAACGCGCAAAGCGGCGCCAGCCCCACGACGAATCGTCCGAACGACACCCCGCTCACCTGCCAGAGGAACAGATTCTGCGGATTGCCGAGCGGCGTGAGCACCGAGCCCGCGTTCACGGCAAGCGCAATGACGATCACGAGACGTTTGAGCGGCAGCGGTGTGAGCTGGTGGAGCGAAAGCACGAGCGGCACCACGACGAAAAGCGCCACGTCGTTGGTCACGATCATCGATAGCACTGCGGCCAGCACGACGAGCAGCAACGCGAGCCCGCGTTCCGAGTGAATGTGGTGGACGAGCTTGTGCGCGAGCCAGGTCAGCAGTCCTGAATATTCGATGCCCTTCGTCAGAATGAGCAGGCCCGCGAGCGTCATCACCGTTTGCCAGTCGACGAGTGCGGGCAGCGAGGCAACGGGGCGCGGCGCGTAAATCTGCAACGCCACGAACGCCACGACAAGAATCGCGAGCACGGGCTCCGATGCGGCGAATGCGCCGATACGGCGCAACAGGCTGAAGGGCTCGCGCGCGCCCTGCTCCGATTCACGCACCGGCTTTATGCGCCGGCGCGCGGGTATGCCGTGGCGACGCGCATCACGTCGCCGTTTCGCCGCGCAAACGCAGCAGGATGCCGTCGAGCGCGTCGAGGTCGCCAAAGTCGACCGTGAGTTGCCCTCGCCCGCGTCGGCCGAGCTTGATCTTCACCGATGCGGCAAGCAGGTCCGACAACTCCTCTTCGAGGCGGCGCGTGTCGCGGCCACCGTCGTGCGCGGCCTTCGCTTTGACTGCCGGCGCGGCCTTCGTCGTCGCCGAAACGAGCTTCTCCGTTTCACGCACCGACATGCGCTTGTTGACCACCTGGTTGGCCAGCGTGATTTGCGTGGCGGCGTCCACCGCGAGCAGCGCGCGGGCGTGTCCCATGTCGAGATCGCCGGCAAGCAGCATGGTCTGCACGGGCGCCGCAAGATTGAGCAGACGCAGCAGGTTCGACACCGCGCTGCGCGAGCGGCCCACCGATTCGGCCGCCTGTTCGTGCGTGAAGCTGAACTCGTCGAGCAGGCGCTGGATACCCTGCGCCTCTTCCAGCGGATTCAGGTCCTCGCGCTGGATGTTCTCGATCAGCGCCATCGCGGCGGCGGCCTGGTCGGGCACGTCCTTCACGAGCACCGGCACTTCGGTCAGCCCGGCGATGTGCGCCGCACGGAAGCGTCGCTCGCCCGCGATGATTTCGTAGCGCCCCGGCGCAATCGGGCGCACGAGAATGGGCTGCATCAAACCCTGCGCGCGGATGCTCGCGGCCAGTTCCTGGAGCGCGCCCTCGTCCATGCGCGTGCGCGGCTGGTACTTGCCGGCCTGCATCTGCGTGAGCGGCAGCGTGTTAGGCGCGCCTTCGATCTTCACCGCTTCGGTGATGTCCGCGCTGCCGCCGAGCAATGCTTCCAGCCCCCGGCCCAGCCCCTTCTTCCGTGCTACTGCATTCATCGTGCTTCCCCAGTCTCTCGTCAGAGTGCGCGCACGCGCTCGATCATTTCCGCGCCGAACTGCACGTAGGCTTGTGCGCCGCGCGAAGCGCGATCGAATACCACACCCGGCAAGCCGTAGCTGGGCGCTTCGGCAAGTCGCACGTTGCGCGGGATCACGGCGTCGAAGACCTTGTCGCCGAAGTGCTCTTTCAATTGCTCGGAAACCTGCTGCTGCAGCGTGATGCGCGGGTCGAACATCACGCGCAGAAGACCAATCACCTTCAGGTCGCGATTCATGTTCGCGTGGACCTGCTTGATCGTATTGATGAGATCCGAGAGCCCTTCGAGCGCGAAGTATTCGCACTGCATCGGGATCACCACGCCATGTGCGGCGCACAGGCCGTTGAGTGTGAGCAGCGAAAGCGCCGGGGGGCAGTCGATCAGGACGAAGTCGTACTCGGCGTCGACTTCGGCGAGCGCAGCCTTCAGGCGCCGCTCACGCTGCTCGACCGTCACCAGTTCGACTTCGGCACCGGCCAGTTCACGGTTGGCCGGCAACACGTCGTAGCCAACCTGTTCGGGCCGCGTGCGCGCGGTGTTCACCGTGACGCCGTCGACCAGCACTTCATACACCGTGTTCTCGCACGCGGCCTTGTCGATGCCGCTGCCCATCGTGGCGTTGCCCTGCGGGTCGAGGTCGATGAGAAGGACACGTTGTCCCTGCGATGCGAGGCTCGCGGCGAGATTGACCGTTGTCGTCGTCTTGCCGACGCCGCCCTTCTGGTTCGCAACGCAGAAGATTTTTGCCATCTTTCGGGTGTCCCTTTTACTGCCTTAAAAAGTTTGCTTACGTTATGACGCAACCGCCTCGCGCACCACTCGGCCGATTGGCCATCGCCGGGTCGGTTCAGGCCGCGGCGACCGGCTCAACCGACACTTCGATCAGGTGACGCTCCGCATCGAGCATCGGCACATTCAGGCGGATTGTATTCAGCGCCTTGGTGCCCGACGGCAAGCGCTCAATCTCGCCTTCGGGGTGCACACCCTTCATCGCCCAGATCGCGCCGCCGTCCGCAACGAGATGACGGGCCAGTGTAACGAAATCGGCGAGATCCGCGAATGCCCGGGACACGATCAAATCGAATTTTTTTGGTACTTCCACGCCAGGACGCAGCGATTCGACTCGACCGGTCACTACCGCCAGGTTCGCGAGACCGAGTTCGGCCTTGGCTTGCGACTGGAACGCCGACTTTTTCTGCACGATATCGTTGAGCGTGACCTGCCAGTTCGGCCGCACGATCGCGAGTACGATGCCAGGCAGCCCGCCACCAGAGCCGACGTCGAGCACCGTTGCGTCGGCGCGCGCCGGCAGGTGCGGCACGATCGACAGCGAATCGAGAATGTGCTGGATCAGCATCTGACGCGGATCGCGGATCGCCGTGAGGTTGTAGACGGCGTTCCACTTGGCGAGCAGCGCAACGTAGTCGAGCAACTGCTCGTGCTGGCGCTCGGTGAGTTCGACACCCAGCGCCTCTGCGCCCTCTTTCAGCAGACGAGCCAGCGCGTCACGGTCCGCAATACCGGGTTGCCTCGAGCGGCCCGTCATTGCGCCACCGGCGTCGAGTCGGTGCCGCTCTCGTCCGCAGCGCCCGGATTCTGGCGACGGCGGCCAAGGCCACGCTTGAGGTGAACCATGAGCAACGAGATCGCGGCGGGCGTGATGCCGGAAATGCGCGATGCCTGGCCAATCGTCTCGGGACGGAACTGAGTTAGCTTCTGACGCGCCTCAAACGAAAGACCGCGTACTTCCGCGTAATCGATACCCTCCGGCAGACGCGTATTCTCTTGCGCGCCGTTGCGTTCGATCTCGTCGGCTTGACGATCGATATAGCCCTGATATTTGATACCGATCTCGATCTGCTCCTTGATCTGAGCGACCAGAACTTCGTCATCGGCAAGCGGAGCGTCTGGCGCGCAGGCGCCTTCACGCAGACCGCAAACGCCGTCATAGCTCACGCCCGGGCGGCGCAGCAGATCTGCGAGGTTGTACTCGCGATCGATCGACTTGCCGAGGAGTGCCGTTGCTTCTTCAGCCGACAGCGTCTTCGGATTCACCCACGTCGACTTCAGGCGCTCTGTTTCACGTGAAACAGCATCGCGCTTGCGGGAGAATGCGTCCCAACGAACGTCATCGATTACGCCCAGCTCGCGGCCAATCTCCGTCAACCGCATATCCGCGTTGTCTTCACGCAGGCTCAAGCGATATTCGGCTCGGCTCGTGAACATGCGATACGGCTCGGATACGCCACGCGTCACCAGGTCGTCGACCAGTACGCCGAGATATGCCTGATCGCGGCGCGGGCACCATGCGTCCTTGCCCTGCACCTGCAGCCCTGCATTCATGCCGGCCAGCAAGCCTTGCGCTGCCGCTTCTTCATAGCCCGTCGTACCATTGATCTGGCCCGCAAAAAATAGGCCGTTGATCACCTTGGTTTCGAGCGAAGCCTTGAGCCCACGCGGATCGAAGTAGTCATATTCGATCGCGTAGCCCGGACGCAGGATGTGCGCGTGCTCGAGGCCGCGCATCGAGTGCACGAGTTCAAGCTGCACGTCGAACGGCAGGCTAGTCGAGATCCCGTTCGGGTAGAACTCGTTCGTCGTCAGGCCCTCCGGTTCGAGGAAGATCTGATGCGACTCCTTCGACGCAAAGCGGTGAATCTTGTCTTCGATCGACGGGCAATAGCGCGGCCCTACACCTTCGATCACGCCCGTGTACATTGGCGAGCGGTCGAGGCCGCCGCGGATAATGTCGTGCGTGCGCTCGTTCGTATGCGTGACCCAGCACGGAATCTGGCGCGGGTGCTGCTCCGCGCGGCCGAGAAACGAGAAAACCGGCACCGGATCGAGGTCGCCGGGCTGCTCTTCGAGCACCGAGAAGTCGATCGTGCGGCCGTCGATACGCGGCGGCGTGCCCGTCTTCAGGCGCCCCTGCGGCAGTTTCAGCTCCTTCAGGCGCGACGAGAGCGTCACGGCAGCGGGATCCCCTGCGCGGCCGCCCGTGTAGTTGTTCAGGCCCACGTGGATCTTGCCGTCGAGGAAGGTCCCCGCCGTCAGTACGACTGCACGGCTGCGGAAGCGGATTCCCACCTGCGTGACGGCGCCAACGACGCGGTCGCCTTCGACCATTAGGTCTTCCACGGCCTGCTGGAACAGCCACAAATTCGGCTGATTCTCGAGGCGTCGGCGGATCGCCGCCTTATAGAGAATGCGGTCTGCCTGCGCGCGCGTCGCCCGGACCGCCGGACCCTTGGACGAATTGAGAATGCGGAACTGAATCCCGCCCTCGTCCGTCGCAGCGGCCATGGCGCCGCCGAGCGCGTCGACTTCCTTGACCAGATGGCCCTTGCCAATGCCGCCAATCGACGGATTGCAGCTCATCTGGCCGAGCGTTTCAATGTTGTGCGTAAGCAGGAGCGTCTTGACGCCCATACGGGCTGCGGCAAGCGCAGCCTCGGTTCCGGCGTGACCGCCGCCGACGACGATAACGTCAAACTCTGTGGGATAAAGCATGGCGGGACCTCACGCATGGACGGAAACGACCGCGTGAGCCTTCTCAGAAAAAGTGGTATGCGCGAATTATAACGGCTTACGGTTTAAGGCCGTTCACACCCGAGAATCGTTCCACGCAAGGGCAAAAAAAAACGGCGTGTTTCACGTGAAACACGCCGCTCATTTCTACAGCCATAGACGAAGTCAGACCGGTTTCTTCGCCAACCCCAGATACGTTTCGATCACGCGTGGGTTTTGCGCCAGCTCCCCCGCCGGCCCTTCGAGCGCCAGATCGCCAGTTTCCAGTACGTAGCCGTAGTCGGAAATCTGCAGTGCGGCACGTGCGTTCTGCTCGATGAGCAACGTCGCAACGCCGGTTTGCCGCAGCGCGCTGATGATGTGGAAGATTTCCTTCACGATGAGCGGCGCCAAACCGAGGCTAGGCTCGTCGAGCATCAGCAGATCGGGCTTGCCCATGAGCGCCCGGCCGACTGCGAGCATCTGCCGCTCGCCACCCGAAAGCGTGCCAGCCGCCTGGGCGCGGCGCTCCTTCAGGCGTGGAAACAGCGTGAAAACCGGCTCGAGTTGATCGAGGAAATTGCGTTCCCCTGCGCGCTTTCGCCGGTAGGCGCCGAGCACGAGGTTGTCCTCCACCGTCATCGAGGCAAACAACTCGCGCTTCTCCGGCACGAGACACATGCCGCGCGCCACACGCCGCTCAATCGGCAACGCGCCGATCTCGTCACCCATGTAAGCGATACGGCCGCTAGCGTGCCCCGCTACGGGCAGCGCGCCCATGATGGCATTGAGCAGCGTGGACTTGCCCGCGCCGTTCGGACCGATCACGGAAACGATCTGCCCTGCGCCCACCTTGATCGCCGCCTTGTGCAGCGCCTCGATCTTGCCGTAGCGAACGGCAAGTCCCGAGACTTCCAGTACGGGTGTCGTCATCATTCCACCCCGCCCAGGTACGCTTCCAGCACAGCCGGATCCTTTTGCACCTCTTCCGGCAAACCTTCCGCGATGCGCGTGCCGAACTCCATCACCACCAGGCGGTCGGTGAGATTCATCACGAAATCCATGTCGTGTTCGACCAGCAGCACACTCATGCCCTCTTCTCTCAGCTTGCGCAGCAATGCCGCCAACTGTTGCTTTTCCTGGTAACGCAGGCCGGCCGCCGGCTCGTCGAGCAGCAGCAAGGTCGGATCGCAGCACAGCGCGCGCGCAATCTCCAGGATCCGCTGCTGACCGAGTGCGAGGCTGCCCGCTTCGTCATACATATGCTGCTCGAGGCCCACGCGGCGAATTTGCTTCGCAGCCTCGCTCATGAGCCGTCCCTCTTCCGCGGCATTGAGCTTGGCGACGCTGCGCAGCACGCCCGCATGGCCTCGCAGGTGCGCGCCGATGGCAACGTTCTCGAGCACCGTCATCGTCGGCAGCAGTTTGACGTGCTGGAACGTACGGCCAATGCCGCGTGCGACGATTTCACGTGAAGTCAGGCGGTCGATGCGCTCGCCACGGAACGTGATCTCGCCGCTGGTCGGCTGAAGCACGCCGGTCACGAGATTGAAGGTCGTCGACTTGCCCGCGCCGTTCGGGCCGATCAGGCCGATGATCTGCCCCGCCTTGACCTCGAAGCTCACGTCGTTCACGGCCACCAGGCCGCCAAACTGCTTGCGCGCCTTGTTCACCGTCAGCAGCATCTCTCCCGTAGTCGGCTTGCTGCGCTGCGGCAAAGCCTCGGCCTGCTCGGGCACATGCGCCTGCGGGCCGCGCGGGAAGAAGCGCGCCACGAACGGCCAGACGCCGCGCCGCGCATATTGCAGCAGCAGCACCATCAAGATGCCGAATACGATGATCTCGAAGTTGCCGTTCTCGCCCAGCAGCTTCGGAAGCAGCGTTTGCAGCCAGTCCTGCAGCACGGTCAGGATCGCTGCGCCCAGCACCGCGCCCCAGACATGCGCCACGCCGCCCACCACGGCCATGAAGAGATACTCGATGCCGTGATTCAGACCGAACGGCGTCGGGTTCACCGCACGCTGCAAATGCGCGTACAGGAAGCCCGAAACCGCCGCGAGCACGGCCGCATAGACGAAGATCACCACACGCATCCAGCCGGTGTTCACGCCCATTGCCTCGGCCATCATGCCGCCGCCACGCAGCGCGCGAATCGCCCGGCCCATGCGGCTATTAAGCAGATTTTGAACCGACAGCACGGACAGGAGCACCACGACCCAGATCAGGTAATAGATATGGCGGCCCGATTCCAGATCGATGCCCAGCACGTTCAGCACGGGAATGCCATTGATGCCGTCGTACTTGCCGAGCATATCGAGATTGCCGAACAGGAAGAACAGTGCGAGGCCCCAGGCGATCGTACCGAGCGGCAGGAAGTGGCCCGACAGACGCATCGTGACGAGCCCCAGAACGAGCGCCACGAGCCCCGTGATCACCACGCCGACAATAAGCGCGAGCCACGGCGAGACGCCGTACTGCGTCGTCAGATACGCGGTCGCGTAAGCGCCAAGCCCGACGAACGCGGCCTGCCCGAAGCTCGTCATCCCGCCGATGCCGGTGAGCAGCACGAGGCCGATCGCGACGATCGAATAGAGGCCGATATAGTTGAGCAGCGTGATCCAGTATTCGGGCACGTGCACCGGATGAGGCAGCACCGGCAATGCGAACATCACCACGAGGAACAGCCAGAAGAAGCGGTTGTGCATGACGAATCGTTTCATCGCGTCACTCCTCTTCCTCTTCGGCGTGCGGCGTCGAGAGCGAGCGCCACAGCAGCACGGGGATGATCAGCGTGAACACGATCACTTCCTTATAAGAGCTCGCCCAGAACGACGAGTACGACTCCAGCAGCCCCACGAGCACGGAACCTGCCGCAGCCAGCGGGTAGCTCACCAGGCCGCCGATAATGGCCCCGACGAACCCCTTGAGGCCGATCAGGAAGCCCGAGTCGTAGTAGATGGTGGTGAGCGGCGAGACGAGGATGCCGCACAGCGCGCCGAGGCCCGCGGCGAGCGTGAACGCGAGCCGCCCGGCCTGCGTGGTGCCGATGCCGACGAGCCGCGCGCCAAGCCGGTTCACCGAAGTCGCGCGCAGCGCCTTGCCCGAAATCGTGCGGTCGAAATACAGATACAGCGCGACGATCAGCACGGCGGCCGTGCCGATCACCCAGAGACTTTGCCCCGAGATCGACAGGCTGCCGATGTTGAACGTGGCGTCGGAGAACGCGTTCGTGCGCGAGCCTTCCGCGCCGAACATCACGAGCCCGAGGCCCACCATCGCGAAATGCACGGCCACCGCTACGATCAGCAGCAGCAGCGTGGTCGCCTCGGCGATAGGCTCGTATGCGAGGCGATAGACGAACGGCCCCATCGGCACCACGATCGCGAGCGTGAGCGCGATCTGCACGAGCATGGGCAGTGGCTGGCTCGCGACTCCGCGCGTCACCGCATAGAGCGCGATGGGAAAGAGCAGATACTTGCCCGCGAGCGTCACGAGCGTACGCGCGGCGTGGCGCCGCCGTTCGGCGTGCCTCACGAGCCCGGCGGTCTCGACGATGAAGCACGCCGCCCCGAGCGCGACGAGCAGCCAGCACGTGGCCGGAAACTTCTGGGACTGCAGCGCGGCGAGCGTGAGCGCGCCATACGAAACGAACTCGCCCTGCGGAATGAAGATCACCCGCGTGACGGAGAACACCAGCACCAAGGCGAGCGCTAGCAGCGCGTAAATCGCACCGGTGGTGATGCCGTCCTGCGCGAGGATCGCGGCGATCGATAAATCCATACTCCCCTCTTCCTGAAACCTTCTGGAACCTGGAAAACAGCGACGTCGAAAAACGGAAATGCTCGTGCGAACCGTCAGACGCACGGTTCGGGCTTCATGTGTGAAAAGCCGGTGCGCAGCGATGAAGCCATGCACCGGTCATGCTTGTGCGTCATTCTCTGTGGCCAGAATGACGCCGTGACAAGCGCGTGTGTTTCACGGGAAAACGCGCAGCGCTTTCCCGTGCGCCGCACGTCATTCGCTCTGCAGCTTCCACTTGTTGTTGACGATCTCGACGATCACGCGCGCGCGCTGGTCGAGGCCCGCATGATCGGTCGCGCTCATGTTGAAGATGCCATGCGCGCCGGCCACGTCCTGCGAGCTTTCGAGCGCGGCGCGCAGCGCCACGCGGAACGCCTCGGTGCCAGGCTGGCCCGCCTTCAGTGCGATCGGAATTGCGCGCTGGAGCAACTGCCCTGCGTCCCACGCATGGCCGCCGAAGGTCGCCACCGTGCCCACGCCATAGGCCTTCTCATAGGCCGCCTTGTAGGCCAGCGCCGACTTCTTCACAGGGTTCGAATCGGGCAACTGATCGGCCACCAGAATCGGGCCTGCGGGCAGCAACTCGCCTTCGCAGTCCTTGCCGCAAACGCGCAGGAAGTCGTTGTTCGCCACGCCGTGCGTCTGATAGATCTTGCCCTTGTAGCCGCGATCCTTGAGCGTGGTCGCAGGCAGCGCCGCCGGCGTGCCGGAACCTGCGATCAAGATCGCATCGGGGTTCGCCGACATCAGCTTGAGCGCCTGGCCCGTGACCGACGAGTCGGTGCGGTTATAGCGCTCGGTCGCCACGATCTTGAGGTTATGCTTCGCGGCCGCGCTCGTGAACTCCTTGAGCCAGCTGTCGCCATAGGCGTCGGTGAAGCCGACGAAGCCCACCGTCTTCACGCCTTGCTTCTCCATGTAGCTCGCAAGCGCGTCGGCCATCAGGCTGTCGTTCTGCGGCGTCTTGAAGGCCCATTGACGCTTCGCGTCGATCGGCTCGACGATCGCGGCGGATGCGGCGAGCGAGATCATCGGCGTCTTGCCCTGCGCGACGACATCGAGCATCGCGAGCGAGTTCGGCGTGACCGACGAACCGATGATCGCGTCCACGTGATCTTCGTCGATCAGCTTGTGCGTGTTCTGCACGGCCTTGCTCGTGTCCGAGGCGTCGTCGAGCACGATGTACTGCACGCTCTTGCCCGCGATCTCCTTGGGCAGCAGCGCGATGGTGTTCTTCTCCGGAATGCCTAGCGACGCCGCCGGTCCCGTTGCCGAGAGCGTCACGCCAATCTTCACCTGCGCGGCGGCTACGCCCGCCGTGCCCATCAGCGCCGCTGCGAGTGCGGCACTAATCGAGCTCAAAACCCACTTCTTCGTTTTCATTGCGCGTCTCCAAACGCTTGGTCTGCGTGTTGTCGATTGATCCTGCGTCGATTACTAGGATGTTCGTAAATCGGCGCTGGCCTTTGAGTGTAGTAATCGGTTTCGCGCGTGTAATGCATGGTTTTCCCTGCCTGCGGCGCTGCACAAGCCGCCGCATGCCTGGGTGCGCTCGCCGCTTTTATCGACTGCTGAATTGCTGAACTGCTGTACTGCCCTCTTCCCCTGCTGCTGCGAAGCCGTTGTCACGGCAACAAAAAAGGCACCTCGAATGAGCGTGCCTTTTTCGTGTTCCGTGTGTCAGTCAGCCGGCGCTCAATCGCCGGCGAGTTTCCACTTGCCGCCGACGATCTCCACCATCACGCGGGCACGTTGATCGAGGCCCGCGTGGTCGGTCGCGCTCATGTTGAAGATGCCGTGCGCACCGGCCACGTCGTGCGAGCTCTCGAGCGCCGCGCGCAGCGCTTCGCGAAATGCCTTCGTGCCCGGCTGACCGGCCTTCAGCGCAACCGGAATCGCATGCTGAAGCAGGAGGCCCGCGTCCCACGCATGACCGCCGAAGGTCGAGATCGAACCCGCGCCATAGGCCTTTTCATAGGCAGCCTTGTACGCAAGCGCCGATTGCTTGACGGGATTCGAGTCAGGCAATTGATCGGCGACAAGCAGCGGCCCGGCGGGCAGATACGTGCCGTCGCAGTCCTTGCCGCACACGCGCAGGAAGTCGTTGTTGGCCACGCCGTGCGTCTGATAGTACTTGCCCGTGTAGCCGCGCTCCTTGAGCGTTTTCTGCGGCAGCGCGGCCGGCGTGCCTGCCCCCGCGATGAGCACCGCGTCGGGGTGCTGCGAGATCATCTTGAGCACCTGGCCCGTGACGGAAGCGTCGTTGCGCGCGAAGCGCTCGTTGGCGACCACCTTGATGTTCTGCTTCGCGGCGGCTGCGTTGAATTCCTTGTACCAGCTCTCGCCATAGGCGTCCGAGAAGCCAATGAAGGCCACCGTCTTCACACCGTGCGCGGCCATGTGCTGTGCGATCGCGCCGGCCATCAGCGCGTCGTTCTGAGGCGTCTTGAAGACCCACGCGCGCTTCGCGTCCATCGGTTCGACAATGGAGGCCGCGGCGGCCATGGAGATCATCGGCGTGGACGTTTCCGCGGCCACGTCGATCATGGCGAGCGAGTTGGGCACGACGGTCGAGCCGATCAAGGCGTCGACGTGATCTTCGCTCGTGAGCTTGCGCGCGTTTTTCACCGCCTGCGTGGAATCAGTGGCGTCGTCGAGCACGATGTAGTCGACTTTCTGGCCCGCGATTTCCTTCGGCAGCAGCGCAACTGTGTTCTTTTCCGGAATGCCGAGCGAGGCAGCCGGCCCCGTAGCCGACAGCGTCACACCGATCTTCACGTCTGCATACGCCCCGCCGGCCGTCGCCGCGAGCACCCCGGTCGCGACGCAAGCCGCCCCCATCCAACGCAAAACCAACTGCATCTCCACTCCTTCGATATTCGTTTTCTTTATTGCTACGGATTTTGTGGCGCACCGCGGCCGATTACCTCATGCGCGAATCGATAATCCGCTGCGGGAAATCAACGCAAAAATGCTGACCGCATGGTCGGTGATTGGCGAGTGTAGCGGTCTGCGTATTCAGATGGCAAGTGCTTTCCATCAGCTTACAACGCAGGGGATTCAGCGCGCTCTTTGCGTAATGCGCAAACGCTTATGCAGCGGGGGAAGCCGGCCGCATGGACCGATTTGCGTAATTTGGGAAGGGATAATCTGTGCGTGCGAAGCAACGTAAATCGCACGCCACGGCAGCAGGGAAAGATAATCGCCGTGCCGTTGAAAGAAGGTGCGTAGAAATATAAAAAGCGCTGTTGGACTCTCATCCAACAGCGCTTCCTTGTCCGGGCACTTGGTGCCTCAGTTGTCTCCTCGTTCTCCACCTGCAAATTCGGTGCATCAGAACTAGGTGAAACTTTAAACTTCGCCCCCCTCAGCAGCAACTAGCATTTACCCTAGTGGTGCAGTGCGGCACCGAAATGGGGCGCGGTGCCACCGATTTGTCGCACGGCGGGGCGCTCCGGCATGCCGCAACGCGACATGTTTGCCTGCCTTTGCCCGTTCCGCGCAAGGGCCGCTCATTCTATCGCAGTCCAGAGCAGTCATGGCACGCCACTTCGTCACGCGCGCAAGGGCCGCACGCGCGCCACGATCTCGCCGACAATGCCGCGCCGGAACGCCAGCACGCAGGCAATGAAGATGATGCCCGTGACGATCGTTGTGGACTCACCGAGTGAGCGGAACCACTCCACGCCCGTCCCTCTTGCGAGCGCCGTGCCGATATCACCCAGCCGGTCTTCCAGCGCGACGATCAGCGTTGCGCCAAGCAGCGGCCCGAACAGCGTGCCCATGCCGCCCACGAGCGTCATGAGGATCACGAGGCCAGACATGGTCCAGTACGCGTCGCCGAGCGTTTCGAAGCCGAGCACGAGCACCTTGAGCGCACCGGCCAGCCCTGCGAGCCCCGCCGACAACACGAACGCGAGCAGCTTGAAACGGTCGGTGTCGTAGCCGAGCGAAACCGCTCGCGGCTCGTTCTCCTTGATCGCGACGAGCACCTGCCCGAACGGCGAATGCACAATGCGCACGATCAGACCAAACGCCAGCACCATCACCACGAGCACGACGTAATAGAGCGTGAGATCGGAATCGAGCGAAACCACACCGAACAGCTTGCCGCGCGGCACGCCTTGCAGACCGTCCTCGCCATGCGTGAACGGCGCCTGCAGGAACACGAAGTAGACCATCTGCGCGAGCGCGAGCGTGACCATCGAAAAGTAGATGCCCTGCCGCCGAATCGCGAAGATACCCACCACCAGGCCGATCAGCGTGGCCACCGCCGTGCCCGCGAGCACGCCCAGTTCGGGCGTGAAATTGAGCGACTGGATCGCGTAGCCGGCCGTGTAGCCCGCGCTCGCGAGAAACATCGCGTGGCCAAACGAAAGCAGGCCCGTATAGCCGATCAGCAGGTTGAAGGCCGCAGCAAACAGCGCGAAGCACAGCACCTTCATGACGAAGAGCGGATAGGCGCCGGCAAACGGCGCGACGATCAGCCCGATCAGCAACAACCCATAGAGCGCTTTTCTTTGCATCATCGTTCCTTGCCGAAGAGGCCAGCGGGGCGAATCAGCAGCACGATCGCCATGATTACGAACACCACGGTCGCCGAGGCTTCGGGCCAGAACACCCGCGTGAAGCCTTCGATCACGCCGAGCATGAGGCCGGTGAGAATCGAGCCCATGATCGAGCCCATGCCGCCGATCACGACCACGGCGAACACGGTGATGATCATCGACTGCCCCATGAGCGGCGACACCTGGATCACAGGCGCGGCCAGCACGCCCGCGAACGCCGCGAGCGCCACACCAAAGCCGTAGGTAAGCGTGATCATGAGCGGCACGTTGATGCCGAACGCCTCGACGAGCTTGGGGTTCTCCGTGCCCGCGCGCAGATACGCACCCAGGCGTGTTTTTTCGATCACGAACCAGGTGGCGAAGCACACGGCAAGCGAAGCGACCACGACCCACGCACGATAGTTCGGCAGATACATGAAGCCGAGATTGGTCGCGCCCGCGAGCAGATCGGGGACGTTATAGGGCTGCCCGGACGAACCGTAGATCGAGCGGAACACGCCTTCCACCACGAGCGTGAGCCCAAAAGTCAGCAGGAGTCCATATAAATGATCGAGCCGATACAACCAGCGCAGCATCGTGCGCTCGATCACGATGCCGAACGCCCCGACCACGAGCGGCGCGACGACGAGCATCGCCCAGTACGGCAGATCGAAGTACGCGAGCCCCATCCACGTGAGCATCGCGCCGAGCATGAACAACGCGCCATGGGCGAAGTTGATCACGTTGAGCATGCCGAAGATCACCGCGAGGCCGAGGCTCAGGATCGCGTAGAACGAGCCGTTCACGAGCCCAAGGAGCAACTGGCTCAGCATTGCCGGAAGCGGAATGCCAAAAATCATCATGAAAGCCGCCCATCGAGGCATTGACGCATTAACGGATTACGCAATCGCGCCGCGCCCGGCACACCCAACTCGGGGCGCCGGGCGCGGCATACGACTGCGGCATTTACGCGCTCGCGCTTACTTCCACAGCGCGCACTTGCTCTCCTGCTTCGTCGTGTAGGCCTGCTCGCCCGGAATCGTCTGCAGCACCTTGTAGTAGTCCCACGGCTTCTTCGACTCGGACGGCTTCTTCACCTCGACCAGATACATGTCGTGAATCAGCACGCCGTCCTGGCGGATATAGCCGCCCTTGGTATAGAAGTCGTTGACCTTCGTCTTCTTCAGTTGCTCCATGACCTTGTCGGAATCGGTCGTGCCGGCCGCCTGCACCGCCTTCAGATACGTGGTCACCGCCGAGTAGTCGGCGGCCTGCAGTTCGGACGGCATCTTCTTCGTCTGCTCGAAGTAGCGCTGCGCCCACTTGCGCGTGTCGTCGTTCTGGTCCCAGTACCAGCCGGTCGTCAGCACGAGGCCCTGCGTGGTGTCGAGCCCGAGGCTGTGCACGTCGGGCAGGAACATCAGCAGCGCCGCGGTCTTCATCGACTTGTTGATGCCGAATTCCTTCGCGGCCTTGATCGCATTGACCGTGTCGCCGCCCGCGTTCGCGAGGCCGAGAATCTGCGCCTTCGACGACTGCGCCTGCAGCAGGAACGACGAGAAGTCCGAAGCCGACAGCGGATGGCGCACTTCGCCGAGCACCTGGCCGCCGTTTGCCTTCACGACGTCCGCGGTGTTCTTCTCGAGCGACTTGCCGAACGCGTAGTCGGCGGTCAGGAAGAACCAGGTCTTGCCGCCCTGCTTGAGCACCGCGAGGCCGGTGCCCTTTGCGAGCGCGACCGTGTCATAGCCATAGTGGACCGTGTACGGCGTGCACTGCTCGTTCGTCAGCGCGTCCGTGCCCGCGCCCGTGTTGAAGTACACCTTCTTCTTCTCTTGCGCGACCTGGTTCATCGCCAGCGCCGTTGCCGAGTTCGTGCCGCCGAGCAGCATGGTGAGCCCGTCACGGTCGAACCATTCGCGCGCCTTCGAAGCGGCGATGTCGGCCTTGTTCTGGTGGTCGGCGTACTCGATCTGGATCGGCTTGCCGAGCACCTTGCCGCCGAAGTCCGCGACCGCCATCTTGATTGCCGTGAGGCCGCCCTGGCCGTCGTCGTCGGCGTAAAGGCCGGACATGTCGGTGATGAAGCCGATCTTCACCGCGTCGTCGGCGGCCTGCGCGCTCCCCGCGCTGAACGCCATCGCAGCTGCCGAGGCGGCAAATAGGCCCGCGAGCCGCGCGAACGTGGTTTTCTTCATTGCAGTCTCCTTCCTTGGTTGCGTAGTTATTCAGGAACACTCCATGAACACTGGAGGCAAAGCGATTCGCGCCGCGCCCGTGCAACGCCGCGCAAAATCAGACCGAAAATTAAACGCCCAGCAGGTCGTGCAGCACCGGCATCTTCCCCTCGAGCTCGGCAGTGCCGAAGTGCTCGACGATGCGCCCGTGCTCCATCACGTAAAAGCGGTCCGCGAGCGGCGCCGCAAAGCGGAAGTTCTGCTCGACCATCACGATCGTGTAGCCGCGCGCCTTCAGGGTGAGGATCATGCGCGCGAGCGTTTGAACGATCACTGGCGCGAGACCTTCGGATATCTCGTCGAGCAGCAGCAGATTCGCGCCCGTGCGCAGAATGCGCGCCACGGCCAGCATCTGCTGCTCGCCGCCGGAAAGCCGCGTGCCCTGACTGTGGCGACGTTCAGCGAGATTGGGGAACATCGCGTAGATCTCGTCGAGCGACATGCCCTCGGCCAGCTTCGCGCCTTTCGCGCCGATATGCGGCGGCAGAAGCAGATTTTCTTCGCACGAAAGGCTCGAGAAAATGCCGCGCTCCTCGGGGCAATAGCCCACGCCACAGTGTGCGATGCGATACGTCGGCATCTGGACAGTCTCTTGTCCGCCAATGCGGATCGACCCCGTGCGCCGCCCGGTGAGTCCCATGATGGCGCGCAGTGTCGTGGTGCGGCCCGCGCCGTTGCGCCCGAGCAGCGTCACGACCTCGCCGCGCCCAACGGACAGATCCACGCCGTGCAGAATGTGCGATTCGCCGTACCACGCCTGCAGCCCCGCGATCTCCAGCGCCTTCGCGCTATCGGCTGCGCCGGCAGTGGCGGCCGCCTCGCGTTCGGTGACCGTGTTCATGCGTGCGCCCCCGTGAGCGCCGCGTCCGCGCTGCCCATATAGGCTTCGGCGACGAGCGGGTTCTTCGAGACTTCGGCGTAGCTGCCTTCGGCGAGCACCTCGCCGCGCTGGAGCACCGTGATGGTGTCGGAGATGCCGGCAATCACGTTCATGTTGTGCTCGACCATGAGGATCGTGCGGCCACTCGAGACTTTCTTGATCAGCGCCGTCACGCGGTCCACGTCTTCGTGGCCCATGCCCTGGGTCGGTTCGTCGAGCAGCATCAGCTCGGGCTCCATGGCGAGCGTCGTGGCGATTTCCAGCGCGCGCTTGCGGCCGTAGGCCAGTTCGACCGTGGGCACATCGGCGAAATCGGTCAGGCCCACTTGCGTGAGCAGATCCATGGCGCGGTCGTTGAGCTCCGCGAGTGTGCGTTCGCTTTTCCAGAAGTGGTAAGCGGTGCCGAGCGAGCGCTGCAGCCCCACGCGCACGTTCTGGAGCGCCGTGAGGTGAGGAAACACGGCGGAGATCTGGAACGAGCGGATAATGCCGCGCCGCGCGATCTGCGCGGGCCGCTCGTGCGTGATGTCGATCCCGTTGAAGACGATGCGCCCCGCGCTGGGCACGAGGAATTTGGTGAGCAGGTTGAAGCAGGTGGTCTTGCCTGCGCCGTTCGGTCCGATCAGCGCATGGATCGAGCCGCGGCATACGCGCAGGTTCACGCCGTTCACGGCCGTAAAGCCCTTGAACTGTTTCGTGAGGTCGCGCGTCTCCAGAATCGTGTCGCCGAGAATCATGTCCCCTTCCGAGCGTGGTAAGGCGTAACACTGCAGACCGTCCGTGACTTGTGGTGCACGGTCAGGTCCGGCGCGGACGGTGCGGCGCGCCTCCCGATGCGCGCAACGCGCGCCTGCCGACTGTCGCGTCATTGTCTCGCCAATGATGCAGCGCAATCATTGGGATTTGCACTTAAGGGAGCGTCACAAGGACAGTGAACGCTTAAATCGACAATTGACGACAGTTCGATGAAAATTAGCCGCACGTTAGCCGCACAATCGGCGCAAACCCGCCTCTGACAGACGTACAGAAACACGCGCGCGGAAGCGCTTCCGCGCGCGTCTACTATCGCTGCCTGAACGACGCTATCTTGCGCGCCGCTCCATGCCCTCAGGCAGTCGTCAACGTCGCACCGGCGGCGGCCTCCGTTTGCGCACGTGCACCTTCGCGACGATCGGCGCGCAGCATCTCGGCGGCGCGCTCTGCGATCATCAGCGTCGGCGAATTCGTGTTGCCCGAAGTAATGGTCGGCATGACCGAAGCGTCCACCACACGCAGGCCCTCCACCCCGCGCACGCGCAGGCGCGCGTCGACCACGGCGTCCGGATCGTCGGCGCGGCCCATGCGGCACGTGCCGACCGGGTGAAAGATCGTCGTGCCGACGTTGCCCGCAGCCTCGCGCAGTTGCTCCTCGCTCTGAAATGCGAGCCCGGGCAGGATCTCTTGTGGCTCGTAACGCGCAAGCGCTGCGCTGGCCGCGATGCGCCGCGTCAGCCGTATCGAGTTCGCCGCCACGCGCAGGTCGTGATCGGTCGAAAGATAATTGGGCGCGATGGCGGGCGCTTGCGCCGGGTCCGCCGAAACTGCGTGGATACTGCCGCGCGACGTGGGCCGCAAATTGCACACCGACGCCGTGAACGCATTGAAGCGATGCAGCGGCTCGCCAAAGCGGTCGAGCGAGAGCGGCTGCACGTGATACTGGAGGTCGGGCCGCGTAAGCGCGGGATCGTTCGGGTCCGACTTCGCGAACGCGCCGAGCTGCGAGGGGGCCATCGACATGGGCCCGCTCTGGAAGAACGCGTACTCCATGCCGATCATCAGCTTGCCCCACCAGTGCGCGGAAAGCGTGTTGAGCGTGCGCACGCCGTTCACGCGAAACGCCATGCGCAATTGCAGATGGTCCTGCAGGTTCTCGCCCACGCCGCGCAGATCCTGCACCACGCCAATGCCGAGCTGCGCGAGCCGCTGTGCGTCGCCGATGCCGGAAAGCTCGAGCAGTTGCGGCGAATTCACAGCGCCGGCGCTCAGGATGACTTCGCAACGCGCGCGCGCCACGTAATCCACATCGCTGCGATACTCCACGCCCACGCAGCGCTTGCCTTCGAAAATCACGCGCTGAGTGAGCGCGCCGGTCACGACCGTCAGGTTGGGTCGCTTCATCGCCGCGCGCAGGAACGCCTTCGACGCGTTCCAGCGCACGCCGCGCTTCTGGTTCACTTCGAAATAGCCCACGCCGCTGTTGTCGCCGCGATTGAAGTCGTCGGTGGCGGCAACGCCCTGCTCCTGCGCCGCGTGCGCGAACGATTCGAGAATCCGCCACTTCAGGCGCTGCTTCTCCACACGCCAATGGCCGCCCGCGCCGTGAAACTCGCTCGCGCCGCCGTGATGATCTTCGCTGCGGCGGAACACAGGTAGCACACTGTCCCACGACCAGCCGGAGTCGCCCGTCTCGCGCGCCCAGTTGTCGTAGTCTTCGCGCTGGCCGCGCATATAGATCATGCCGTTAATCGACGACGAGCCGCCCAGCACACGCCCGCGCGGATACGAAAGCGCGCGTCCGTTGAGGCCTTTTTCGGCGGCGGTCTTGTAGAGCCAGTCGGTGCGCGGATTGCCGATGCAATACAGGTAGCCGACGGGAATGTGGATCCAGTGATAGTCGTCCGTGCCGCCCGCTTCGATGAGCAGCACGGAAACGTCGGCGTCTTCGGTCAGGCGGTTGGCGAGCACGCAGCCCGCTGTGCCCGCGCCAACGATCACATAGTCGAATTCGCCTTCGAGGCGGCGCGCGGGCGCGCCGCGTGCTCCTTGAGCTTCACTCGGTGCAGGCATGTTGTGTCTCCAGCCACTACGTTTTCTTGGTGTTGTGATTTTCGAACTGCGATTGCGGCGCCGGGCGGCACAGAATATTTCGTCATGCTTGATAAACCACCCGGCTCCTGCCCACCTATTTCGCCACCGGCATCGTGAACTCCGCGCCCTTGGCGATGCTGTCAGGCCAGCGCTGCATGATGCTCTTGTAGCGCGTGTAAAAGCGCACGCCTTCCTCGCCATAAGCATGGTGGTCGCCGAACAGCGAACGCTTCCAGCCGCCGAACGAATGCCACGCCATCGGCACCGGAATCGGCACATTGATGCCCACCATGCCCACCTTGATCTGGCGCGAGAACGCGCGCGCGACGCCGCCGTCCGAGGTGTAGCACGACACGCCGTTGGCGAATTCGTGCGCGTTGATCAACTCGACGGCGCTCGCGAAATCGGGCACGCGCACGACCGAAAGCACCGGGCCAAAGATCTCTTCCTTGTAGATCGTCATATTGGTCTTCACATCGTCGAACAGCGTGCCACCGAGGAAGAAGCCGTCCTCATGGCCGTCCACCTTGTGGCCGCGCCCGTCCACCACGAGCCTCGCGCCCGCCGCCACGCCCGCCTCGATATAGCCCTGCACCTTCGCGCGATGCACGCCCGTGACAAGTGGGCCCATTTCCGAGGCGCCGTCCATGCCGCTGCCGATCTGCAGCGCCTTCACGCGCGGCGTGAGGCGCTCGACGAGTTCGTCCGCGATATGGCCCACGGCCACCGCCACCGAAATCGCCATGCAGCGCTCGCCGGCCGACCCGTATGCCGCGCCGATCAGGGCGTCGACCGCCTGGTCGAGATCGGCGTCCGGCATCACGACGAGGTGATTCTTCGCGCCGCCCAGCGCCTGCACGCGCTTGCCGTGCTTCGTGCCTTCCGTGTAGATGTACTCGGCGATCGGCGTCGAGCCGACGAACGACAGCGCCGTGACCTCGGGATGCACGAGCAGCGCGTCCACGGCCACCTTGTCGCCGTGCACGACGTTGAACACGCCGTCGGGCAAACCCGCTTCCTTGAGCAGTTCGGCAAGGCGCACGGAAGCCGAGGGATCGCGCTCCGAAGGCTTGAGCACGAACGTGTTGCCACACGCGAGCGCGATGGGGAACATCCAGCACGGCACCATCATCGGGAAATTGAACGGCGTGATGCCCCCCACGACGCCAAGCGGCTGGCGCAGATTCCAGTTGTCGATGCCGCCGCCGATCTGGTCGGTAAAGTCAGTCTTCAGCAGGTTGGGAATGCCGCACGCGAATTCGACCACCTCGATGCCGCGCATCACCTCGCCCTTCGCATCGGAGAACACCTTGCCGTGTTCGCGCGTGATCAGTTCGGCGAGTTCGTCGTGATGCTGGTCGAGCAGATCCTTGAACTTGAAGAGAATGCGTGCGCGCTTGATGGGCGCCATCTCCGCCCACTCGGGAAACGCCGCGGCCGCGGCAGCGACGGCCGCGTCCACTTCGGCCACCGTGGCAAGCGGCACGCGCGCGCTCACCTTGCCAAACGCCGGATTGAATACGTTGCCGTAACGCTCGCTCGTGCCGTCCAGCGGCTTGCCGTTGACGAAGTGCGTGAGCGTACGCACGCCTGCATCGCTCTGATGTGTCTCGCCCATGTCTGTGCCTCTTCTGTCGTGAAGCCTCGATCCAGCTAGCGTAATCGGCAGGCCGGGGCGCGATCCAATGATTAATGCTCAACAGCGATATAAGGCGGTTTAATATCAGGATATGGACCTGACCTTGCTCCGAGCGTTCGTCACGGTCGCGCGCGAGGGCAACCTCACGCGCGCGGCCACCCACCTGCATCTCACGCAGCCGGCCGTGAGCCTGCAGATCAAGCATTTGCAGGAGGCCCTTGGCGTCGCGCTCTTCACGCGCACCTCGCACGGCCTCGCGCTCACGCGTGACGGCCAGGCACTGCTGCCGCATGCCGAACGTGCGCTCGCCGCCGCCGGCGACGTGCAGCGCGCCGCTGCCGCGCTGCGGCACGAGGTGCGCGGGCGCTTGCGCATCGGCACCATTCTCGATCCGGCGTTCCTGCGTCTGGGCGGCTTTCTGCGTCAACTCGTCGAAACCTGGCCGCAGATCGAAACGGCGCTGCGCCACGGCATGTCCGGCTGGGTGCTCGACCAGGTGCGCTCGCGCGAACTCGACGTCGGCTACTACATCGGCCAGCCCGCACCCGACCCCGACATGTTCCATGTCATCACGCTCACACGCTTTCAGTACCGCGTGCTCGCGCCCGCGGGCTGGAAGGACCGCGTGAAGGACGCGCGGGACTGGCGCGCGCTCGCCGCGCTGCCGTGGATCTGGACGCCGCCCGCCTCCGCGCACAATCGCCTGCTCACCACGCTGTTCGAGGCCGCGAATGCGAAACCCGTGAAGGTGGCCGAGGTGGACCAGGAGCCGTCGATGCTCGATCTCGTGAAGTCGGGCGTGGGGCTCACGCTCGCGCGCGATTCCACGGCTCTCGCCGAAGCGCACGCGCACGGGCTCACCATCGTCGAAGGCGTGACGGTGCCCACGGAACTCACCTTTATCACGCTCGCCGCGCGGCGTGACGAGCCGACCATTGCGGCGGCGCTCAAGTCGATCGAAACGCAATGGGCGATATGAGCCGCGCTCATGAAGACGCGCGCGCGACGGTCAGGTCGGACGTGAGCGCAGACCGGGTCGCGTAACAGCGCTGTCACACAAGTTTTGATAGATTGGGAATTCGCTCCGCGTTTTCGGCACGCCTGACGGCGTGCTCACCCTGCGCGGCGCGTTTCCAGCCTCTCCGATCGTTCCGCTTGTTCCCCTTGTTCCCTTCGTTCGACAGGAGCCTTGCATGGCCCGCAACATCGAAATCAAAGCCCGCGCCCGTCAATTCGACGCCCTGCGCGAGCGCGCTTCCCAGCTCGCATCCGATGCGCCCCTGATCTTTCGCCAGCAGGACTTCTTCTACGATGTACCGCGCGGCCGCCTGAAGCTGCGCCAGTTCGACGACGGCACGCCGCCCGAGCTGATCTTTTATCAGCGCGACGATCGCGACGGCCCGAAGGCCTCGTACTACACGCGCAGCCCTGTGACCAATGCCGAGGCCATGCACTCGCTGCTCGCCACGGCGCTCACCACGCGCGGCATCGTCTCGAAGGAGCGCCACGTGTATCTGGCGGGCCGCACGCGCATCCATCTGGACCGCGTGGACGGCCTGGGCGACTTTGTCGAGCTGGAAGTGGTGCTCGGCCCCGAGGACGACGAGCAAGGCGGCGAAGCCGAGGCGCACGCGGTGTTCGCGAAGCTCGGCGTGGACGAAAGCGATCTCGTCGCGGTGGCTTACGTGGATCTGCTCAATACGGCAACTGCGGCCTGATCGGTTTAATCAGCAAACGGGCCCTTGCGGCCCTTATCCACCCTTTGCGGCCCTACGCTCACGCAGCCGGCGCGCCCGGCTCCAGATGACCCAGCGGCAGCGGCCCGTTGCGCTTGAACGTGGTGAGCACGATGTTCGAGCGCACGCTGTCCACGCCGGGCACGCGCATGAGCTTCTTCATGACGAAGGTCGAAAGCGCGTTCAGATCGGGCGCGACGATACGCAGCAAATAGTCGGCGTCACCCACCACGGCATGACATTCGAGCACTTCGGGCAGCACGTCGATCTGCTGCTGGAACTGCTCGATGATCGAATCCCCGTGATGCTTGAGCTTCAGGCTCGTGAACGCGGTCACGCCCAGCCCGAGCTTTTCGGGCCGCAGCACCACGCGATAGCCGTCGATCACCCCCGAGGCCTCGAGGCGCTGCAGCCGCCTGCCGATCTGCGAGGGCGAGAGCGGCACCTGCTCGCCAAGCTGCTGGTGCGTAGCGCGGCCAAAGCGCTGCAGCACGTCGAGGAGCGCCAGATCGAAATGATCGAGTTCGAGCATGAATGAAATCCGCATTGATTGACTTGATAACGCTCGATTATTGCATATCATAGACTAATTTCGTTCAATACGCGCACATGCCGCGCGCCATCCGCTCTAGACTTGCACAACAGCAAGCCTTTTTAGTGGAGCGTTACGAACATGGCCGCCGCCACCGCGAAACTGCAGGAGCAGTTCGACGCGGGTCTCACCACCCGTCCCGATTTCACGATAGACCAGCCGCTCGAGCGCTATGGTGCGGCCGATCACGCCGTATGGGACCAGCTCTACCGGCGTCAGCACGCGCTGCTCGAAGGCCGCGCCTGCGAGGCGTTCCTTGAAGGCGCCACGCGCATCGGCCTGAACGTTTCCCACGTTCCTTCCTTCGAGCAGGTGAGCGAGCGTCTGATGGCGGCAACCGGATGGCGCATCGTGGCGGTGCCGGGCCTCGTGCCGGATCGCATCTTCTTCGAGCACCTTGCGAACCGTCGCTTTCCGGTCACCTGGTGGATGCGCCGTCCCGATCAGCTCGACTATCTGCAGGAACCCGACTGTTTCCATGACCTGTTCGGCCATGTGCCGCTGCTCACCGACCCCACTTTCGCCGATGCGATTCACGCCTATGGCCGCGCGGCGCTTGCCGTCGAGGAGCGCGCGCTGCCGTTGCTCGCGCGGCTCTACTGGTACACGGTGGAGTTCGGTTTGATGCGCGACGCGAGCGCGCCAGACGGCGTGAAGATCTACGGCGCCGGCATCGTGTCGAGCAAGGGCGAGACGCTCTACAGCGTGGAAAGCGCGGCGCCGAACCGGCTGGCGTTCGACCTCGACCGCGTGCTGCGCACGCGCTATCGCATCGACACGTTCCAGAAAACCTACTTCGTGATCGACTCGTTCGCCCAGCTATTCAAAGCGCTGGGTGCGGGCATTGCGTCGCGCCTCGCCGACCCGGCGGCGCTCATCGCGGCGCAGCCTCACGCGGCGGGCGACGTGCTGCACAGCGACACGATCATCACGCGCGGCACGGGCGAGGGCTGGCTCGATGACGGCGATGTCTGAGCGCAAGGCGGCCGGGCAGCGCAACCAGTAGACGCAACTCCCAGCGAACGCCGACGCAAGATCGGACGCAATACGGGACGCAACTGCGCTTTGCGCCGCAACATGCGCACGTTCCTTGACCGGGCCGCTCGCACACGCGTCCCATTAGTGAAAAAATGGCTGATCGGCTAACGGCGCACGCCAGGCCCCAAGCTCAACACAGGTGCAACGATGATCAACCGACTCACATCCGAAGAGCGCGCATCGCAACTCGCCGACCTGCGCGGCTGGCAGGCCGTCGCCGGCCGCGACGCGATCCAGCGCCACTTCCGCTTCGCCGACTTCAATGAAGCATTCGGCTTCATGACGCGCGTGGCGATCAAGGCGCAGGAAATGAACCATCACCCCGAGTGGTTCAATGTGTACAACCGCGTCGAAATCACGCTCTCCACCCACGAAGCCGACGGCCTCACCTCACGCGACATCGAACTCGCGCGCTTCATCGACTCGATCGCACCTGGACCGCTCAGCGCATAAGCAGCAGTACCAAGCATGGGTACGCTGTGCGCACGGCGAGTGCACACAACGCGCGCGCAGCGTGCCGTGAAAGCATAATGCAGGGTAGCGGGCCTTCAAACCTTCAGCTTTGAAGGCTATTCTTGATGGATACGTAAGACTCCCAGGCAGCGCGGGCAATCGGGTCTAAACGTTCCGGTGATATGGCGTTCTGACGCTGTACAATCAGCAGCGCATAAGGCTTGGAGAGCGCACTCGCCTCCTGGCACAACGCGAGTTCGTCGCCAATCGAAGGCGAGCGGTTGCGCCAGAAGTTGATCGCGGCTTCGAGTTCGGTGATCGAAATATCGGACATGTGGATCGTGATCGCGCAACCGTCGGGCTATGCCGTAATGTCAGCAAGCGACGCTTCGCGAACTGCGTGCCTGAACGCTAAAACCCATTGTACTTGAGCGAATCCCATGCGACTCCTTCTGATCGAAGACGACCGCCCTATCGCACGCGGTATCCAGTCCAGCCTCGAACAAGCCGGCTTCACGGTCGACATGGTCCACGACGGCATCTTCGCCGAACAGGCCCTCACGCAGAATCGCCATGAACTCGTGATCCTCGATCTCGGCCTGCCGGGCATCGACGGCATGACGCTGCTTTCGCGCTTTCGCCAAAGCAACCGGCACACGCCCGTTATCGTGCTCACCGCGCGCGACGAACTGAACGACCGCGTCCAAGGCCTGAATTCCGGCGCCGACGACTACATGCTCAAGCCGTTCGAGCCGGCCGAGCTCGAAGCGCGCATTCGCGCCGTGATGCGCCGCAGCGGCCCGCACGGCGACGTGCCGCGCCCCGAAGTGTCGCTCGGCGGCGTGCGCCTGTCGGGCGTCGATCGCCGCATCTTCAACGACGACAAGCCGCTCGAACTCTCGCCGCGCGAGTTCGCCGTGCTCGAAATGCTGCTGCTGCGTCACGGCCGCGTGGTGAGCAAGGCGCAACTGCAGGACCACCTCACGCACTTCGGCGGCGACCTCGGCGACACCGCGATCGAAGTCTACGTGCACCGCGTGCGCAAGAAGCTCGAGAACTGCCGCGTCGAAATCGTCACGGTGCGCGGCTTCGGCTATCTGCTGCAGGAAATCCGCCAGGCAGCCTGATTCGCCTCGCTTCCTGAGCCAGCCAACGGCGGCGGATCACTCCGCCGCCGTTTGCGCTTGATGGCCCGTCACTGGCACGTCAGTGGCACGCGAATGCCCCATCGATGGGACTTCAGCCGCCGCGCCCGCGGCCCGCGTACAATGGATCGGTCCCGTGCGGCGCACGCCGCCGCACCCACGATCCATCATTCGCCCCGAAGCCATCATGTCCTCACCTGCCGCAACGAGTCTGCGGCGCACGCTGCTAAGGCGCCTGGCCGCCCCGCTTTCGCTGCTCGCGCTGATGAGCGGCCTGATCGCCTATTGGCTCGCCTGGCAGTACACGCAGCACGTAGTGGACCGCTCGCTCGCCGACCTCGCCACGGCCATTTCCCGGCAGATCCAGATCGCCGGCGACGATGCCCCCAATACCGTCCCGCCGCTCGCGCAGGCGATGTTCTCCGACCCGGTCGAGCATCTCATCTATCGCATCAGCAACGGCGAAACGGAAATCGCGGGCGACCACGATCTGCCGCTGCAGGGCACTAACGTGCGCCGCATGCACTACGCGTACGTGTTCGAAACGATCTACAAGGGCGTGACCGTGCGCGTCGCCCAGGTGCGCGTGCCGCAAACACACGGTAATCCGATCGTCGTGGAAGTCGGTCAGCCTGTGCATCATCGCTTTCGCATCGCGGCCGAATTTCTCGTCGCGATCATGATGCCGTTGCTGCTGCTGCTGCTTGCCGGCTGGGTCATCGTGTGGCGCGTCGTCAACCAGCAGCTCAACCCGCTCACCGCGCTCGCCGACTCGCTGAACCGCCAGACGCACACGTCGCTCGAGCCCGTGGACGAGACCTATGTGCCCGTCGAGATCCGTCCGCTCACCGGCGCACTCAACGCGCTGCTCGGCCGCCTGAAGACCGCGCTCGACGCGCAGCGCAAATTCATCGCCGACGCGGCCCACCAGCTGCGCACGCCGCTCACCGCGGTCAAGCTGCATGCCGAGCAGGCCGTGAACGCGCGCGAGCCGCAAAAGGTCAGCGACGCCGTGCGCGAGTTGCGTGCGGCCGCCGATCGCGCGGTGCGTCTGTCCAATCAGCTGCTCTCGCTCGCGCGCGCGGAGCCGGGCGAGCAAGCTGCGCGTTTCGTCGATATCGACATGGCCGCGCTCGCGTTCGAGACCGGCGCCGAATGGGTGCCGCGCGCGCTGGCGAATCACGTCGACCTCGGTTTCCAGCGCCTCGACGACCCCGAGAACGACACGCCGTTGATGGTGCGCGGCAACCCCGTGCTGCTGCACGAGGTCATCGCGAATCTGCTCGACAACGCGCTCAAGTATTTGCCGCCTGCGCGGCTGGAAGGCGGCCGCATCACCGTGACTGTTTCGCAGTCCTCCGTTGACGGCACGCCGATGGCCGAGATCGTCGTGGAAGACAACGGCAGCGGCGTGCCCGCTTTGCAACAAGCGGATCTCTTCAAGCGCTTCTTCCGCGGCGACGCTCAAAGCGAGAACGGCGTGGACGGCGGCGCGGGCCTCGGTCTTGCGATCGTGCACGACATCATGGCGCTGCATCGCGGCAGCGTGCATTACGAAGATGCACCGGAAGGCGGTGCGCGCTTCATCGTGCGCGTGCCGCTCGCGACTGTCCGCACGCCGGTACGCACAGACGCCAAAGACAAGCGGGACAGCAAGGAAGGCAGCGCCGCTGAAACCGTGCAGCGCGAGGCGGTCAAGTCAGACGAACCGCCGCGCGAGAAGAAACCGGCTCATCAGGCGAGCATCGATCTCTAACGCTGCGCCTGCCACGAAAACGACAAGGGCCGCTCTCATGCGGCCCTTGTGCTTCATGCGACGCGACGCGCGTTGCGCCGCTTACTTCTTCTTTTTGCCCTTGCCCTTCGAGGCCTTGGCACCCTTCGCAGACTTGTCGTCGTCGGGCGGTGCGAGCATCGTGCCGCGGCATTTGCGGGCGCCGCAACGGCATTCGTATTCGCGCTTGAGCTTCTTCGTCTGCTTCGCGTCGATCACGAGACCGTAGTCGTAGAAGAGTTCCTCGCCCTCTGCGATATCGCGCAGCGCGTGAATATAAACGTGTCCTTCGATTTCCTCGGCTTCGCAGTTCGGCGCGCACGAATGATTGATCCAGCGCGCGCTGTTGCCCTTCACCTTGCCGTCGATCACGTCGCCGTCGTCGAGCGCGAAATAGAACGTGTGATTCGGTTCGTCAGGATTATGCGGATGACGCCGCAGCGCTTCCTTCCAGGAGATGCGCTCGCCCTTGTATTCGATCAGTCGTTCGCCGGTCGCAATGGGGACCGCCGCAAACACGCCCTTGCCGTGCACGCCCGACTGGCGCACGACGATCCTGCGTTCACTCATTGATGAATCCTTGTGAAGTACTGGGGGAGACTGTCCCGGCCATGACAGGCGGCCTGGAAGACATCCTCTCGCGCGCCGCCTGCAGCTCTCTCATGAAGCCGTGCCCGACGGTCTGCCTGGCCTTGCATCGGCCCTTGCATCAAACTTCGCGTCCTGCCTCGTCGCGGTCCGTACGCAAACGCGGCGCCGATTGGGCGCCGCGCTCATGCGACGCCCGGCGCGCCACAGACGGCATCGTACACGCTCGCGCCTCTTTCGTTCAACCCATATGCGCCGTGAGACAAGCGCCGCGCGCAGCGTATCAGCGCTGGCCGAGCGTTGTCTCGCCGAACAGCTTCTTCAACTCGCGCGGCTGCGAGCGCCAGTATTGCGGCGGCGCGTTCACGCTCGCTCCGAGTTGTGCCGCGGCGTGCCACGGCCAGCGCGGATCGTAGAGCATCGCGCGCGCCATCGCGATCATGTCGGCTTCGCCGTCTTCGACGATCTGGTTGGCCTGCAAGGCGTCGGTGATGAGGCCCACCGCAATCGTCGTCATGCCGGTTTCGGCCTTCACCTTGCGTGCGAACGGCACTTGATAGCCAGGTTCGAGCGGAATCTTTTGCAGCGGTGACACACCGCCCGACGACACGTCGATCCAGTCCGCGCCGCGTGCCTTGAGCGCTTGCGCGAAGACGACCGTGTCCTCGGGCGTCCAGCCGCCTTCAACCCAGTCCGTTGCCGAAACGCGCACACCGATCGGGCGATCGGCGGGAAATTCGGCGCGCACGGCGTCGAACACTTCGAGCGGAAAACGCATGCGGTTCTCGCGCGAGCCGCCGTACTCGTCGCTGCGCTGGTTCGCGATCGGCGAGAGGAACTGGTGCAGCAAATAGCCATGCGCCGCGTGTATTTCAAGCGCGTCGATACCAAGACGCGCAGCGCGGCGCGCCGTGGCCACGAACGCATCGCGCACGCGATTCAGACCCGCGACGTCGAGTGCGAGCGGCGGCGCCTCGCCCTCCTTGTGCGCGAGCGCCGAAGGCGCGTGCGGCAGCCACCCGCCTTCGGCAACCGGAATCAGTTGGCCGCCCTCCCAGGGCACATGGCTCGACGCCTTGCGCCCCGCGTGCGAGATCTGCATGGCGATGCGGATCGGCGAATGGCGGCGGACAGCAGCGATAACGGGCTCGAGCGCGGCTTCGGTCACGTCGTCCCAGAGGCCGAGATCGCCCGGCGTGATACGGCCGTCGGGTTCGACGGACGTCGCTTCGATGCAAAGCATCGCGGCGCCCGACAACGCCAGGTGGCCGAGATGGATCATGTGCCAGTCGTTGGCCTCGCCACGCTCGGCGGAGTACTGGCACATCGGTGAAACGACGATGCGATTGGCGAGCGTCACGCCACGCAGTTCGAGCGGAGTGAAGAGCTTGCTCATGGGAGGTCCACGGACGGATGGCAGAAGCGTCCGAGAATAGCACGCGCTTTTTTCGCGCGTTCGACAGGGAACACGGCGCGTACGCGACGTGCGCCCGCGCGAAGCGGATCAGGCCGGGTTCAGGGTTGGCGCGCGGCCATGCGGGCGTCTACAGCGTCCAGCCATTCGCCGAACATGCGGCTCGCCTGCGCTTCGAGCGTCGGCCCGTGGCGCGCCGTGTCGTCGCGCAGCGCGTTCACGTCCACGCCCGCGGTGGCGATTTCGGCGGCGTTTCCGATCAGCCAGGGCTCGAAGCGGTCGGCGCGCACTTCAGGATGGCATTGCAGCCCGAGCACGTGGTTGCCCCACGAAAACGCCTGGTTCTCGCACAGCGGCGTGGAAGCGAGACGCGTCGCGCCCTGTGGCAGATCGAAGGTATCGCCATGCCAATGCAGCATGGAGGTGAGCGCGCCGTCGATGTGCTGCAGCGGCGAGGCGCGGCCCGCGTCGGTGAGCGTGAGCGGCGTCCAGCCGATTTCCGGCTGCGGCCCGGCATACACGCGCGCACCGAGCACGCGAGCGATGAGTTGCGCGCCGAGGCAGATGCCGAGCGTGGGCAGACCGGCCGCGACGCGCTTTTCGATCATCGCAGCGAGGGGAACGAGGGTGGGATAGCGTGCGTCGTCGCACGCATTGATCGGACCGCCGAGCACGACCATGAGCGACGCCGACAAGGGATTGAGCGCGCCAACGCGGGCGAAGCCGACGTCGACGTAGCGCACGGGGCGTCCACGGTTGCCGAGCACGCGCTCGAAGCTGCCGAGGTCCTCGAAATAGACATGGCGCACAGCCAATACTTCGCGATTCATCGGCAGATTCCCGGGTCGGCTGTGGACGGCTTGCACGTTACCGCCTGTGTACGGCGCGTGTGCACGTTTGCGCCTGCGGTCGTGACAAAAACGTGTAGCAAATACTTGCGAGAACTACACAAATTACCACGCACACAATCCCGGCACGCAATCGACATTGCGACGCTTTGCATTACCGTAAATTACATGCATGACGCGCGCGGGCGTCAACGCGCGCCGCCCGCTCCGGGGCGGCGGCGCAGCTGTCGCCTTAAACCGCGAAGATCTTCCAGTTTTTCTTCTGGGTCGTCACGTCGGCCTGTTCGTAGACCGAGCAATCGAGACGCAGATCGGTGTCAGCCATATCGATGTTCAGAAGCTGGCAGTGATGCGGCGTCTTCTTCGGGTTCTTGCTCGGCTCGAAATGCGAGCAGGTCAGGCACATGCGGTGTTGCGGGCTGGTTTCCTGCGCTTCGAGCAGATAAACCGTCTTGAGCAGCGTGCGATAAAGCGTGGACTGTTCGTCCGCCTTCAGCGTGCCGACCGCCTTCGAGAGGAAGTCAGGCCACTGCGAGGCCTTCTTCGCCGCCGTGCGGCCGCGCGAGGTCAGACGCACCGCGAGTGCGCGGCCGTCGTCGAGCGCGCGACGCTTTTCGACAAGCCCCTTGGTTTCGAGCGTGCTCACCGCATCGCTCGTGGTAGCGGCCGTGAGGGCCGTTTCACGTGCGATCTCGCCGAGGCGCATCGGCCCCTTACGCTGCATCAGCAGCACGAGAATTTCGCCCTGGGTAGGCGTGAGTCCTGCCCCTTCGGCCCAGTCCCACGCCTGGCTCCGCATAGCCGTGCTAAGTCGCAGCAGGCTATGGGTCACCCGCCCGGCTGCCTGCTCTCCGTATACGCCTTCGCTCATAGTCTTTCGCTGGTTATTTGGCAGCTTGCGCTGCATCGTCAGCCGCCGCTTTGACCGACGGCCTGTGGGAACGCTGGCGCCCGGTTCCCGAGCGCCGCACCATCTCAAAAAAACCTGCTACGCGCACGCCAAGGTGTACGTAGCACTGTCATTTTTCTTGCCGCAGACCCCGAAAACATCCTTCAAGTTCCGATGCCAGTGCAGCAAACCGACATTCTATGCGAGAGCGGCAAATCGCACAGCTAACTTATCCAACGCGAATTGTGGATAACCCGTTGATAAGCACGCTATTGCTATGTGCACAGGTTCTTGACCGCTCGCAATCGTCGCTGCATGACCCATGCAGGTTATCGCGGATTTCTGTCTCAAACGCAACAGGAATCTGCCCGATTGTGGCTAACCAATCATTACGTAGTCCATTGAGTTTGCAGGGAAATCGAAGGTTACCCACAGCGGTGTGGGGCCACTTGTCCATGAATATGGACCATGTCGGGACCCAGGTCAAAAAAATAAGAACCCCCAGGTACCTTGAAGCCGGCAAAAAAAATTTTCTCCACCTCGAAAAAAGTGGCGCGCGGAACCAACGCGACCCGTTTTTGGCGTGCTTATCGGCCGGTTTTTGTCCGCTCCCCTTACCTCGCTTTTTACCCGCTTCTTACCCGCGTCTTACCTGCTTCTCACCTGTTTCCCAGCCCCGAAAGCACGAAGGGCAGCCCGAAAGCTGCCCTTGCATCCTGCTTTGCCTGCGCGGAGCGCTTCTGGCACCCCGCGAAAATCGGTCAGTGGTCCTGTGCGTCCGCCGGCTCCACTTTTTTGATTCCGGTCAGGCGCGCCAGCGCAGGCACTGTTGCCGGACGGCTTCGTGCAGCGACTTTTCCTCGGCCACCACGCTACGCAGCCAGGTGGCGTCGTTGTTCTGCGCGCGGGCGATCGTGCCGATTTCGGTGAGCGCGCGCGTCGATCCGAGCGCCTCGCCGTGCGGCGCGATCCGGTCCAGCGTGTCGAGAATGTCTTCGGAAATCGTGCGCCGCTCCCCCGTCTGCGGATTCACGCAGGTGCCGGCGAGACCAAAACGGCATGCCTGGAAGCGGTTGAACGTGTACACGAGATAGTCGTCCTCGAGCGGCGCAATCGGCCGGTCGGTGAGCAAATGGCGTGCAAGCGTCTGGATGTAGCAGGCGATCGCCGCGGCGCGCTCCACCGAAAGCGGCGTGTCCATCACGCGCACCTCGATCGTGCCGAAACCGGGTTTCGGACGGATGTCCCAGTAAAAGTCTTTCATGCTGTTGACAACGCCCGTGTGCACCATCTTCGAGAAGTACTCCTTGAACTCCTCCCAGCTCAGCACGAACGGCGCGCGGCCCGACAGCGGAAACGCGAACACGGAATTCAGTCGTGCCGAATGAAATCCGGTGTCCACGCCCTGCACATAGGGCGACGACGCCGAGAGCGCGATGAAATGCGGAATGAAGCGCGAAAGCGAATGGAGCAGGAAAAGCGCGCTGTCCGCATCCGGGCAGCCGATATGCACGTGCTGGCCGAACACCGTGAATTGCTTCGCAAGGTAGCCGTACAGCTCGGAAAGATACTGAAAGCGCGGGGTATCGACGATGCGCCGGTCGCTCCACTGCTGGAATGCGTGTGTGCCGCCGCCGCACAGACCGACATTGAGACGATCGGCCGCAGCGACGAGCACGTCGCGAATCTTGCGCAGATCGGCCACGGCCTGCTCGTGATTCGTGCAGATTCCGGTGGAAAGTTCGATCATGCTTTCGGTGATTTCGGGCGTGATGTTGCCCGGAATCTCCTGATCTTTGACGAGGCGCATGAGGTCGCTACCCGCCTTGGTCAGATCGTAGTCGTGCGTGTTGACGATCTGCATTTCGAGTTCGATGCCGAACGTGAACGGCTTCGAATCGACAAATGTTTCGAGTGACATGGCGTCCCCTATCAGGGCGTCGCGCGCAAGCCGCCGGCCGCGCGCGACGCGGGTTTCATGCTTCGCCGCGTTCGCCGACGAGGGCAAGCGCGCGATAGACCAGCCAGGGTCCGAAAAGCTGCAGCACGACGATCGAGCAAAGAATGATCGCGCGCAGGCGCGGATCGAACGTCGGATAAAGCTCGTAGGTGTCCTCGACGAGCAGCAGCGCGAGCGCCGACATAGGCGTCAAGGCAATGCCGAGCGCGATACCCTGCTTCCAGTGCAGCCCGCTCGGTTTGGCGAACATCAGCACGCCGACGAGCTTGGCCACGAGGCGCGCGACGATCAGCCCCGCCGCGGCCGCGCCGCCCACGAGAATGTCGTGCCACTCGAAGGTCGTGAGCGTGAGCACGAACAGAATCACCGTCAGCAGCCATCCGGCCGTGCCGAAGTGCTGCGGCCACAGTTGCGGACGCGGCTCCAGATTCTTCACGATGATGCCGGCGGCAAGCAGGCTCAGGATCGTCGAAAGCTTGAGCAGGTGCGCCATGGCGATCGCCAGCAGCACGAGACCGAAGAGCGCGACAAACGAGTGCTCGTCCTGCGGACTCAACCGCCGGTAAAACAGCGTGCACGCACGGGCGAGCACGAACGCGAGAACCAGCGAGCCGATCAGCAGATAGAGCGGCTGGAGGATCGTCGCGAACACGTTGCCGTAGATTTCCTGGTGCAGCCAGCTTGACGCGAGCTTTTCCACGATCACCGCATACATGCTGTTGAGCGCCGTGAGCGTGAGCAAGCGCTGCGTGACCTGGCCTTCCGCCCGCAACTCGGTCTTGAGCTGGATCACCATGCCAGGCGACGTCGCCATGGAGATCGCGGCCACGACGAGCGCGATCATCGTCGGCACGGAAAGGAACAGCAGCACTCCAAGCACGAGCACGAAGGTCAGCGAGGCCTCGGCGAGACTCGAAAGGATGAGCCAGGGGTTGCGGCGAATCCAGCGCAAGTCGAGCCGGCTGCCCAGTTCGAACAGCAGCAGGCCGAGTGCGACGTCGAGCAGCGGCCGTGCGGACGTACCGACATTGGCGTCGACCACGCCAAACCCGGCCGACCCGGCAATGAGCCCGATCACCCCATAGCCCGAGATCCGCGGCAAGCGCCACGCCCGATAGCAAAGCTCGCCGCACAAACCGGCGGCGAGCAGCGCGAGCCCGGCCCAGAAAATACCGTCGAGCGGCAACGGCCAGGCGGGAAAAAACGAAAACGCCGACTTCATCGTGGTGGCTTCTCCTTGGCAACGACATCTTGCGTGGGAACGAATCCGGCTGTCCGACGTTAGATCGACATGCGGCTGACAATCCGGCAGACCGCAGGCAGACCGCAGGCAAACCGCGTGCCGCACGAGGCGAACGACACCTCTACTCGCCGTCTGGTGCGTGCCTGCTCTGCGCCTCGCGCGGTTCGCGCCCGCCGATGCAGCCGGCAGGGTCAACGATCTGACGACATGGCGAACTGGCGCGAATTAGCGCTTCCTGCGGCGAGTGCGGGCAAACAGTGCGGCAAACGCGATGGCAAACGCAATGGCGAACGCTACGGCAAAGCAGTGCGCCGGCACATAACGGTGCGGCGAACAGCCGGTACGGGCGCCTTGCGTGTGGTGTGGCTGCGCCCGCGTTGGATGAACGAACGCTGCCGTCTTCCCTGAGCACTCAGATTCAGGATGAGGGGCAACCGTTCCTTGGAAGCGTCAACCGTCTGATGCGGCATGTGACGCGGAAAGAACGGCGATTGTGCCATAGCTTTTTTGCAATTGTCCCCCGCTCTCCGAAAGCATCGACAAAGACGGTAATAGCGTCCGTATTGTGCGCTTTTAGCGGCGTATGCGGAAAAAATGACCGCGTCGGCAGGCGGCATTCGTCGGGGGTTTCACGCTCTGGTTGGGTCGTGCTTGCCGGTAGCGGTGGCGTTAGCTTCGGGTTTACGGTTTACCGTATGTATACGTAGTAGAAGTTAACAAGGGCCTGGGTTTCCTGTGGATAACCCCGGTTTACCGAAAGGAATCCGTGAGTTGGCGCTCGCACAACCGCGCGCAAAGTGTGTGCGGTCCGCGAGCGCTTCGAAGAACAACTTTTTGGCCTGGAACGGGACGTGCCGAGTTACCCCGTTTACGTCCACACCGGTTCCACACTCCATTCGCCGGCAATTCGCGCGGTTATCCACAGATTTGCGTGGATAACCTGGGCGCCCTTTTCCACCCTGTTCCGTGCGGCGCGCTCAAAGACTGCGCTGGCGCAAGGCACGCTGAAGAAAGCGCGCCGGATCCAGCTGGTCGGCAAGTTCGCGCTCCAGTGGCCACGGCTCGCCTTCGAGCTGCGACGCGATCAGCTCCGCTCCCAGCCCCGCCCACACGAGTCCGCGCGAGCCGAACGCGTACGCGCCATAAAGGCCACTTGCGCGCGGCAGGTCGAGCGGCCACGCGCCGGCCAGACGTTGCGCGTCGCGGCGGGCGGCTTCTTCGTCGGCGAGCGGGCCGAGTATCGGCATGCGGTCGCTGGTCACGCAGCGAAACGCCACGCGGCCGGCGAAATCGCGCTCGCCTTGTGCAGCCGCAAGCTCCGGGAGCATGTGCGCGACGCGTTCGATATTCTCGACGTGGCCGGCGGCGCGCAGCGCGTCGTCGGCGTCGTCGACTTCGTACGTGGCGCCGGCGAGCGTCACGCCGCCGTCGAGCGGCACCGCATAGCCTTCGCCGATCACGGGCACGCGCAGGTTCGCGAGTGGGCTGGGGTCGACGAGCGTGAGCTGGCCACGCACGATGCGCGTGGGCGCATGGGCGAGCGCCGCGGCCCGCGAGGCATCCTGAGCGTTGGCGAAGATCACCGCGGCCGCCTGGGCGACGAGTCGTCCGGTGTCGTCGAACACCTGCCATTCGTCGGATTCTCGATCGCCTGCGCGAGCGATGTGACCGATACGCACACCGAAACGTGTTTCGACCTGGGCGCCTGGCAACGCGGCGGCGAAAGCGCATTGCGCGCGGCAAAGCGATGCCGGATCGATCGCGCCGCCTTGCGGATAGAACCACCCGCCCTGATTGAGCGCGACGCCGGCCAACGCCTGCGCTTGCTCGCGCGTGACGGCGCTCACGAATGCTTCGGGATAGCCGAATGAATCCAGGGCGGCGGCGACGGCGCGCGATTCGTCGTCGGTGGCGAGATGGAGCAAGCCGGCGTGCGAGCGCACCGGCGCATGGCCAGCGGCTTCGAGCGCGGCCCAGCGTTGCAGCGCGTAGAGAAACCCCGCGCGCGTGATGCGTGACGCGCTGCTGTCGTCACGGGAAATCAGCGGATGAAACACGCCGGCCGGATTGCCGGATGCTTCGAGCGCGGGCGCGGCATTGCGTTCGATGAGCGTCACGCGCCAGCCGCGCACGGCCAGCCGCTCGACGAGCGCGCAGCCGGCGAGTCCCGCTCCCACGACAACGGCGTGCCGCTCGCGCAACGCAAGCGGCAGGGGCGGCTCGTAGCGGCGCACGCGCCAGCGCGGCGCGAAGCGCCCGACCAGCATCGTCCACTTGCCGTTGAAGCCTGGCACCTTGCGGTATTCGAAGCCGCTTTGCTCGAGCGCGCGCTTCACCTCCCCGGAACTGCTCCACGTCGCGAAGGTGGCGTCCTCGCCGGCAATGCGTGCAAGCGCCTTGAAAATGGCGGGAGACCAGAGCTCGGGATTCTTCGAAGGGGCGAAGCCGTCGAGGTAGATCGCATCGGCGCGCATCCACATTTTGGGAAATACCTCGAGCGCATCGCCGAAAACGAGCGTGAGCGTGACGCGTCCGCCCTCGAATTCCAGGCGGTGCGTGCCTGGCACGAGCATCGGCCATGCGTTCACGAGTTCGCGCGCGAGCGGCGCTTCGCGTGCGTGCGCAACGACTGCGTCGAGTGCGCGTTGCAGGTCGTTGCGCGCGAACGGATGTTTTTCCACCGAGACGAAATGCAGGCGTTCGCAGCGCGCCGGATCGTCGCGCCATGCCGCCCACGTGGCGAGAAAGTTCACGCCCATGCCGAAGCCGGTTTCGACCACGGTGAAGATCCGCCGGTTTTGCCAGCGCTGTGGCAACGCGTTGCCGTTCAGAAAGACGGCTTGGGCCTGCGCGAATGCGCCTCCGGTGCTGTGATAGATGTCGCCATAGACAGGCGAAAACGGCATGCCGTCTTCCCGAAAAACGAGCGTGGCGGGTGTCAGGGTGGCGGTCATGAGGAACGCGAAGCCAGAGATGAGGAAGAAACGAGAACGGAGCGAGGCTGGAAAAAGCGTGTGGCGAAGCCTGGTCGCATCGCCGCAAACGCTTGCCAGGCAGGCGTTTGCGCGCATGCTGCGTTGGCGCGGCGCAACGCGTGCGCCGGCAAAAACGCCGCAGCCGGAGGGATTTGCGGGGGTGGATACCCTTAAAACGTCTGCAAGCCCCAAAAAACCGGCATATCCTGCGCGAAATCTTCGAAACCCTTGTCGTTATTGGGTTTGCGCTGCGCTATCATAGCAAGCGCCGCCCAGGGAAGCGGCAGCACGGACGTTGCGGCAGCAGACACACGCTAGCCGCCGCAACGCGAAAACGCCGGGGTGCTCCGGGTCCGTCGCTGCTCGACGGCGCGGCACGCGTCCGTATAATCGGCGCGTTCGCGCTGTTCGTGTCAACCTAAACACAGAAAGGAACTTCTCAATGAATAAACAGGAACTGATCGACGCCGTCGCAGCACAGACGGGCGCTAGCAAGGCACAAACCGGCGAGACGCTGGACACGCTCCTCGAAGTGGTCAAGAAGGCTGTGTCGAAGGGTGACGCGGTCCAGCTGATCGGCTTCGGCAGCTTCGGTTCGGGCAAGCGCGCAGCCCGTACGGGCCGTAACCCGAAGACCGGCGAAACCATCAAGATTCCCGCAGCCAAGACCGTCAAGTTCACGGCTGGCAAGGCGTTCAAGGACGCCGTCAACAAGCGCTAAGGTATTGCCGCTTTAAGTTGACACCCGCCCCTGGCGGGTTTTTTTTCGCCTGCGCGGTTCACGCGGCGCGGGCGAAAAAGCAAACGGCGCCGCAATCATGCGGCGCCGTTGTTCATTGGGCGCGTCGCTCTCGTGACTCGGGACACTTAGGGGCGATGGACGATTTCGCCGTGATCGCCGTGATCATGATCGTGGTCATCGTCGTCCAGCTCCCACGACGGGAACGGGTCGGCGTAGTGCAGCCAGGCTTCGGGGCCTGCTGCGTACTCCGCATCGGTGAGAAGGCAAGCATCGAGCTTTGCGCGCCAGGCTTCGGGCTCGAGATCCACACCGATCATCACGAGTTCCTGGCGACGGTCGCCGACGCTCGGGTCGTCGAGATCGCCCTGCCAGTCGGCGGCGATTTCCTGTTCGAGTTCGGCGTCCTGCGGCCATTCCTCGCGCGGCAGTGCCGCCCACCACGTGCCGGCCGGACCGTGGCGGCACACGCCGCCTGCCTGCGAGAGCGTGCCCGTCACGTCGTTACGCGTGGCGAGCCAGAAGAAGCCCTTCGAGCGCAGTACGCCCTTCCACTCCTGGTTGAGCAGCGCCCAGAAGCGCTCGGGATGAAACGGACGGCGCGCGCGGTAAACGAAGTTACTGATGCCGTACTCGTCCGCGTCGCTGCGCGGCGCATGCGTGTGCGCCGGATCGTGGCAATGCGCCGGGTCGTCGCAATGGTCATGGTCGTGCAGCGACGCGAGCCAGCCCGGCGCGCTCGACGCCGCATCGAAATCGAAGCGGCCGGTATTGATGACCTCCTCGAGCGGCACATCGCCGAAGCGGCTCACCACCTGCACGGCGCGCGGATTGATGCGCGCGAGAATGTGCTGCAGGCGCGCCAGTTCGTCGCCGCTCACGAGGTCGGCCTTGTTGAGCACGAGCACGTCGCAGAACTCCACCTGATCGACGAGCAGTTCCACGATCGCGCGGTCGTCATCCTCGCTCGCCGCCACGCCCCGCTCAGCGAGCTGGTCGGCGCTCGCGTAGTCGCGCAGGAAGTTGAATGCGTCGACGACCGTGACCATCGTGTCGAGGCGCGCGAACGCGTCGAGCGCGACGCCGTCCTCGCCCGCGAACGTGAAGGTTTCCGCGATCGGCATGGGCTCGGCCACGCCGGTCGATTCGATCACGATGGCGTCGAAGCGCTGGCCGGCGCGTGCCGGGTCGGCGAGGCGCTGGATCTCGGTGAGCAGGTCGTCGCGCAGCGTGCAGCAAATGCAGCCGTTCGACATTTCGACCACGCGCTCTTCCACTCGCGAGAGCGCCGAGGCGTCGCGCACGAGCGCGGCGTCGATGTTGACGGAGGCGAGGTCGTTGACGATCACCGCCACGCGCAGGCCCGCGCGGTTCGAAAGGATATGGTTGAGCAGCGTGGTCTTGCCCGCGCCCAGAAAACCCGAGAGCACGGTGACGGGCAGTGGCGGCTGGTTCATCGCAGTTGGGGTGCAGAAAGTGAGTCGGGAGGTCCGCCGCGCGAAAGGATCGAAATCCTCGTAAGGGTGCGGCGCCAGCCAGCATTTTGCACCATGCACGCGAGAGGCGCAGGCGCACGCGTGCCGCCGCTTTCAGGGCGCGAGCAGGCGGCACGCGCGCAAGCGAGCTACTGCACGGCTACGGGATGACTACGGGATGACTACTGCATGAGATGCCACTTGCGCAGAATGTCGGCGATTTGCTGCGCGTACTGGTCGCGCAGCGTTGGCGTTTCGGAATGGTATGCGCCGACGGCGGCCCACGTGTTGCCGTACTTGTTCATCTTCTGGCGCAGATGCCACGCGGCGATATAGACGTTCTTGCACGGCTCCATGAGCGTGCTTTGCGAGATGCCGTACTGCGAGAGCACGGGCAGATGCACCGAATTGATCTGCATGACGCCGTAATCGATCGAACCGTTCGCATTCCTGTGTACCGCGTCGGGCCGGTTGTGCGACTCCTGCCAGGCGATGGCGCGCAGGATCAGCGGATTGACCTTCTGGTAGCGCGCGGCCTCGTCGAAACAGTCCGCGTGCGCGAGCGTGCTGGCGCTCGCGGTGACGAGCACCACAGCGGCGGCAAGCGTAGCGGACCAGATGTTTTGCATGGCGACTCGCGCGGAAGCTGACAAAAGGGCAAACGAAGAGGCGAACGTTGCTGCCTGAAGGATGACGCAATCTCTCGCTGGCCGCCCTGTTTTCTGGCGAACAATGCGGGAATTCCCACATAAAGAAGGCGGGAAAGTGCGTTGGCCATCGTTCGGGCCGCTCGTATGATACCGGTCACCGATGACGCGTCAAGCTGGCCGCCCGGACAAGACGCCCGCATGCTTACAAATAGCTTGGGATTGAAGGCTGGCGCGGCTCGGGGATTAGAAGAATTCCCCGGAGACCCATTTTTTGTGACAAATTCGACATGAAAAACTGCTACTGTTCCATCTTTTGTTGACTAACGGACGTCCGGGCTGAGGAGAGCCGGCGCCGGCACTAGCCGGAAGTTAGTCAGAAAAGCACAGGCGAGTCGGCCCCACAGCCGTACGTCGAGGACGAATAGCCGCGCGCGTCTGCCGCTGGCTTCGATAAGACACCCATGAGAAGAAATCGTATGGCTTTGCGTCGCGTCGCCACGGCGCTGCTCGTGAGCGGACTCATTACCGCACAGCTTGCCTATGCGCAGGTCACGCTCAATTTCGTCAACGCCGACATCGACCAGGTGGCGAAGGCAATTGGCGCCGCCACCGGCAAAACCATCATCGTCGACCCCCGCGTGAAGGGGCAGCTCAATCTCGTCTCCGAGAATCCCGTACCCGAGGACCAGGCCCTCAAGACCCTGCAGTCGGCGCTGCGCATGCAAGGCTTCGCGCTCGTGCAGGATCACGGCGTACTGAAGGTCGTGCCGGAAGCCGACGCCAAGCTGCAGGGCGTGCCGACTTATGTCGGCAATGCGCCTACCGCGCGTGGCGATCAGGTGGTGACCCAGGTGTTCACGCTGCGGCACGAGTCGGCGAACAACCTGCTGCCCGTGCTGCGCCCGCTCATCTCGCCGAACAACACGATTGCCGCCTACCCGGGCAACAACACGCTGATCGTGACCGACTATGCGGACAACGTGCGCCGCATCGCTTCGATCATCGCGGGTGTGGACTCGGCCGCCGGCCAGCAGGTGCAGGTCGTGCCGCTGCACAACGCCAATGCGCTCGACATCGCGCCGCAAATCGCGAAGATGCTCGACCCCGGCGCGATCGGCGCCACGGACCCGTCGCTGAAGGTTTCGGTTGTCGCCGACCCGCGCACCAACTCGCTGATGCTGCGCGCCTCGAACGCGCAGCGCTTGGCCTCCGCCGTCCAGCTCTCGAAGCAGCTCGACGCGCCGACCAGCATGCCCGGCAATATTCACGTCGTCCCGCTGCGCAACGCCGACGCCACGCAGCTCGCCAAGACGCTGCGCGGCATGCTCGGCAAGGGCGGCAACGATACGTCGTCGTCGGGCAATGCGAACGGCTTCAACCAAAGCGGCAACAGCGGCGGCGGCAGCACGTCGACGGGCACCTCCGGCACGCCACCGCTGCCGTCGAGTTCGCTCGGCGGCGGCACGTCGTCGGGCAGCTCGCTCGGGGGCAGTTCATACGGCAGCAGCGGCGGCAGCAACGAAGCGCCGTTCCTCGGCGGCGACAAGGACAAGGGCGACGACAATCAGCCGGGCGGCATGATCCAGGCAGACCCGGCGACGAACTCGCTGATCATCACGGCGCCGGACGCGGTGTACCGCAATCTGCGCTCCGTCATCAACCAGCTCGATGCGCGCCGCGCACAGGTCTACATCGAGGCGCTGATCGTCGAGCTGAACTCGACGACCAACGCCAACCTGGGCATTCAGTGGCAGGTCGCGAGCGGCAATGTGTACGCAGGCACCAATCTGGCCACCGGCAGCGGCAACAGCATTGTCAACCTGACGGCGCAAGCGGCAGCGGACGCCACCACGGGCGGTCTCGCCAGCGCGCTCGCGGGTCAGAGCCTGCAGCAGGGCCTGAATGTGGGCTGGATCAAGAACATCTTCGGCGTGCAGGGCCTTGGCGCATTGCTGCAGGCGCTCTCGCAAACGGCCGACGCGAACGTGCTGTCCACGCCTAACCTCATCACGCTCGACAACCAGGAAGCGAAGATCGTCGTGGGTACGAACGTGCCGATCCAGACGGGTTCCTATTCGAACCTGACGAGCGGTACGGCGAGCACGGCGTTCAACACCTTCGACCGTGTGGACGTCGGCTTGACGCTGCACATCAAGCCGCAGATCACCGACGGCGGCATCCTCAAGCTGCAGCTCTACACGGAAGACTCGGCGATCGTGACGGGCACGACCAACGCGACGACCAATCCGGCCGGCCCCGAGTTCACCAAGCGTTCGATCCAGTCGACCGTGCTGGCCGACAACGGCGAGATCATAGTGCTCGGCGGCCTGATGCAGGACAACTACCAGGTCGCCAACAGCAAGGTGCCGCTGCTCGGCGATATTCCGTGGATCGGCCAGTTGTTCCGCTCGGAAAACAAGACGCGCGAGAAGACGAACCTGATGGTGTTCCTGCGTCCGGTGATCATCAACGATCGCGACACGGCGCAAGCGGTCACGTCGAACCGCTACGACTATATCCAGGGCGTGACGGGCGCATATAAGTCCGACAACAACCTGATCAAGGATAAGGACGACCCGGTCGTGCCGCCGATGCCGCTCGGCCCGAGCCAGGGCGGATCGGCGCTGAACCTGTTCGATCTCGACCAGATGCGGCGTCAACAGGCGGTGGGCGTGCAGCCCGCGAAGCCGGCCAGCGCCGTGCAGATGCAGCCCGCCGAACCGGTGCAAACCATGCCCGTGGAAACCACGCCGGTGCAACAGGCGGCGCCTGCCACGACGCGGGTGCAGCCGTGAGCACGCCTCACGCGCCTGCGGCCACCAGCGGGGCGGACCGCGAGCCGCCCTCGCCGCTCGCCGCGCGCCTCGTGCCGTACGGCTTCGCGCGCAGCGGTCAGATTCTCGTGGCCCAGCAGCGCGCAGAAGGCCTCGAGGTGTGGATCAGCGAGCGCACGTCGCAGGCCGCCATCGCCGAAGTCGCGCGCAACTTCGGCGCGTTCGCACTTGTGCGCGTGCCGGCCGACGAACTCGCGCAGGCCATCAATCAGGCTTACGCGCGCCAGGACGGCAGCGCCGCGCAGGTGGTGGGCGAAGTGGAAGGCGAAGTCGATCTCTCGCGCCTCATGCAGGACATTCCCGAAGTGGAAGACCTGCTGGAGTCCGAAGACGACGCGCCGATCATCCGCATGATCAACGCGCTCCTCACGCAGGCCGCGCGCGAGCAGGCATCGGACATTCACATCGAGCCGTTCGAGAATGCCTCGGTGGTGCGCTTTCGCGTGGACGGCACGCTGCGCGATGTCGTGCGCCCGAAGAAGGCGCTGCATGGCGCGCTCATCTCGCGTATCAAGATCATGGCGCAGCTCGACATCGCCGAGAAACGCCTGCCGCAGGACGGCCGCATCACGCTGCGCGTGGGCGGGCGTCCGGTGGACGTGCGCGTCTCCACGCTGCCCACGGGTCACGGCGAGCGCGCGGTGCTGCGTCTGCTCGAAAAAGACGCGCAGCGCCTGAACCTCGAAGCGCTCGGCATGGCGAGCGACACGCTCGGCAAGTTCGACCAGCTGATCGCGAAGCCGCACGGCATCGTGCTCGTGACCGGCCCGACGGGCTCAGGCAAGACGACCACGCTCTACGCATCGATGTCGCGGCTCGAAACGGCCACGACCAACATCATGACTGTGGAAGACCCGATCGAGTACGACCTCTCGGGCATCGGGCAGACCCAGGTGAACGAGCGCATCGGCATGACGTTCGCGCGCGCGTTGCGCTCGATCCTGCGCCAGGACCCGGACATCATCATGATCGGTGAAATCCGCGATCTCGAAACCGCGCAGATCGCCGTGCAGGCCTCGCTCACGGGCCACCTCGTGCTCGCTACGCTGCACACCAACGACGCCGCTTCGGCGGTGACGCGTTTGACCGACATGGGTGTCGAGCCGTATCTGCTCGCCTCCTCCCTGCTCGGCGTGCTCGCGCAGCGCCTCGTGCGCCAGCTCTGCCCCGTCTGCAAGGAAGAGCGTGTGGAAGACGACGGCAGAAAACGCTGGCATCCGGTGGGCTGCGATCGTTGCGGTCATTCGGGCTACTCGGGGCGGCGCGGCGTGTACGAACTGCTGCTCATCGACGAGCCGATTCGCGCGCTCATCCACCGCAATGCCGCCGATGCGGAGATCTTCGAGGCCGGCCGCGCGCAAGGCATGCGCACGCTGCGCGAAGACGGCGAGCGCTGGATCGACGCGGGCAGGACTTCGCTCGAAGAAGTATTGCGCGTGACGGGCGGCGCATGATGGGCCGCAAGATGAACCACCAGATGGACGCTCATTAAAAGCGAGGGCGATCAGCAACATGCCGGCATTTCGCTTCGAAGCCATCGACGCCACGGGCAAAGCGCAAAAAGGCGTGCTCGACGCGGACAGCGCGCGCGGCGCGCGCGCGCTGCTGCGCGGCCAGGGTCTCACGCCGCTCGTGGTCGAAGCCGCCGCGAGCCGCACGCGCGGCGCGCGAGCGCAGCGGCTCGCGCTCGGGCGCAAGCTCTCGCAGCGCGAGCAGGCCATCCTCACGCGCCAGCTCGCCAGTCTGCTGGTAGCGGGTTTGCCGCTCGGCGAGGCGCTTGCGGTGCTCACCGAGCAGTCCGAGCGCGACTACATCCGGGAACTGATGGCGGCCATTCGCGCCGAGGTGCTCGGCGGCCATTCGCTTGCCAGCGCGCTCGAGCAGCATCCGCGCGACTTCCCGGACATCTACCGCGCGCTCGTGGCCGCGGGCGAACACACCGGCAAGCTCGGCATCGTGCTTTCGCGTCTGGCCGACTACATCGAGCAGCGCAACGCGCTCAAGCAGAAGATCGTGCTCGCCTTCACGTACCCGACGATCGTCACGATCATCGCGTTCGGCATCGTCACGTTCCTGTTGAGTTATGTGGTGCCGCAAGTGGTGAACGTGTTTGCGAGCACCAAGCAGCAACTGCCCTTCCTCACCGTCGTGATGATGGCGCTTTCGGGCTTCGTGCGGCAGTGGTGGTGGGCGGTGCTGATCGCCGTGGCCGTGGTGGCGTGGATCGTGCGCGCGACCTTGCGCCGGCCTGGCCCGCGTCTCGCGTTCGACCGCTGGATGCTCACTGCGCCGCTCGCGGGCAAGCTCGTGCGCGGCTACAACACCGTGCGCTTCGCGAGCACGCTCGGCATTCTCTCCGCCGCGGGCGTGCCGATCCTGCGCGCGCTGCAGGCGGCCGGAGAGACGCTTTCGAACAAGGCGATGCGCACGAACATCGACGAAGCCATCGTGCGTGTACGCGAAGGCACGTCGCTTTCTCGCGCGCTGGGCAATACGAAGACGTTTCCGCCCGTGCTCGTGCACCTGATCCGCTCGGGTGAGGCGACCGGCGACGTGACGACCATGCTCGACCGCGCAGCCGAAGGTGAAGCGCGCGAACTGGAGCGGCGCACGATGTTCCTCACGAGCCTGCTCGAACCGCTCCTGATTCTGGCGATGGGGGGCGTGGTGCTCGTGATCGTGCTAGCGGTGATGCTGCCGATCATCGAGCTGAACAACCTTGTGCAGTAAGGCGTACGAACTGCGCGAGACGCCCGGCAAGAAGCCCGGCGCGCGCAACTCAGCGCACGTAGATGGTGGGACCGGCTGCGTTGGGCGGCAGGAAGATTTCGGAGTGCACGCCGTGGCGGTCGATGACGATCGAGCGGGGGCGCACTTCGAAGAGTTTCGAGTTCTGGTCGATCGGGCCGCCGAGCGAGATGGCTCGCGGGGGTTCGCCGCCGACGCTCACGATGGCCGCCGCGCCCTGCGCGAGCGCGAGGATGCCGAACAGGTGAATGTCCTGCACCGGGTTGCGTTCGAGCCTGCCGCCGAACAGCGTGCCAGCCTGATCGAGCGAGACCGGCGGCTGGGCGGCGGCGGCCTGCACTGGCGCCGCGCGGTTCGTGGCGAGGGTGATCGTCCACCACGTGGCCGTGGCGCAGAACACCGCAAACGCGGCGAGGGAAAGAAGGCGGATTTGCAGTGGGTTCATGAGCCCATTGTACGAAGGTTTATGGAATTTTTGATGTACGCGTTTGCCATGCCCGCGAGGCGTCGGAAAGGCGTCATCGTGTGACATTACAATGACCCGTCATGCGAGCGAGGGACCCGCCGGTTCAAGCGGCGGGTTCGATTGCAGGCAGGACGAAGCGCGGCGCACAAGTGCACCGCAACCCTATCTAGCGAGAGAGGAAAGAACTCATGTCCATGTGGGCGAAATTGTGCACCAAGCGCCGTGCCGAAATGGAAGTCACGCGCGCGCGCCGCCAAGGCGGCTTCACGCTCATCGAAATCATGGTCGTGATCGCGATTCTCGGCATTCTTGCCGCGTTGATCGTCCCGAAGATCATGAGTCGTCCCGATGAAGCGCGCCGCGTCGCCGCGCGCCAGGACATCGGCACGATCATGCAGGCAATGAAGCTCTATCGCCTCGACAACGGCCGCTATCCGACCCAGGACCAGGGGCTGCAGGCGCTCGTGCAAAAGCCGACCACCGACCCCGTGCCGAACAACTGGAAAGACGGCGGCTATCTGGAGCGCCTGCCCAATGACCCATGGGGCAGTGCGTACCAGTACCTGAACCCGGGCGTGCACGGCGAGATCGACGTATTCAGCTATGGCGCCGACGGCAAACCCGGCGGCGAAGGCAACGACGCCGACGTCGGGTCCTGGCAATAAATCATCCGCCACGCAGCATCCATGCAAACGAGCCGCCCTTACCCTTGCGGGGACCGCCGATCGTCACGCACCTCGCGCGCGTCACGCGCGGGTACGCGTGCGCGCGCGGCGGGCTTCACGCTGCTCGAGATGCTCGTGGTGCTGCTGATCGCGGGGATTCTCATCTCGCTCGCTTCGCTCACGCTCACGCGCAATCCGCGCACCGACCTGAATGAAGAAGCGCAGCGGCTCGCGCTCCTGTTCGAGTCGGCGGGCGACGAGGCGCAGGTGCGCGCGCGCGCCATTGCATGGCAGCCACTCGCGGGCGGCTTCCGCTTCGATGTGCATACGGAAGACGGCTGGCGTCCGCTGCGCGACGATCTGCTCGGACCGCGCCAATGGGAAGGCGGCGTGACCGGCGTGGCGATCACCTACCCCGGCGGCAACGACACGCAGGCAAACCGGCTCATCTTCGGCACGGAGGCCGTGGACGTGCCGGTGCAGGTCACGCTCTTTTCGGCCGCCGGCAGCGCGACGATCGTCGGCACCGGCACTGGCCGCTTCGAGGTGCGCTGAGATGCGGTTCTCGATGCGTGGGGGAAAGCGCGGCCACGGCGCTCGCCTGGATCGACAGCGTGGTCCGGTGCGCGAGCGCGGCTTCACGATGATCGAAGTATTGGTTGCGCTCGCAATCATCGCGATTGCGCTGGCCGCTTCGTTGCGCGCCGTGGGCAGCCTCGCCGCGAGCGAAGCCGACCTGCACGACCGCCTGCTTGCGGGCTGGAGTGCGGACAACACGCTTGCGCAACTGCGCCTCGTGCACGCGTGGCCGGACCTTGGCGAGAGCAGTTTCGACTGCTCGCAGGGCAATCTGCGGCTGACTTGCACGCAGCACGTCGCGGCGACGCCCAACCCCGTTTTTCGGCGCGTGGAGGTGTCGGTTGCGACGCCCGGCCGCTCCGGCAATCTCGCGCAACTCGTCACGGTGCTCGCCAATGAGACGAACCGCTCGTTGTGACCGCGTGCGCGTCGCCTCGTCAGCGCGCGGCTTCACGCTGATCGAGCTGCTCGTTGCGATCGCCATCATGGCCGTCGTGGCCATCCTCTCGTGGCGCGGCCTCGACGAGATCGTGCGCGGGCGCGAGACCATTACGCGCTCGATGGCGCAGGAGCGGGTGTTCGCGCAAATGTTCGACCAGATGCGCATCGACTTGCGCGAAGCCGCCTCCGACGACGAAGCGGGCGGCGTCGCTATCTCGCTCGACGGCGGCGCGCTGCAGATCGTGCGCGCGTTCGCGATGCCGCCGGGCGCGGCGCCCCGCCTGCAAGTGGTGCGTTACCGCGTGTCGGGCGGCCAGGTGGTGCGCTATGCGTCGCCGCCTCTCGCCGATCTCGGAGCGTTACGGCGTGCGCTGCGCGGCGGCGAAGGCGACAACTGGGGCGCGTTGCCGATGATGAGCGGCGTGGACGTTATCAACGCGCGCCTGTACGTGCCGAAGACGGGCTGGACCGCGAACATGCAGGACGTGCGCTCGCAGGTCACGGGCAACAACAACGATCTCAAGGTGCCGCAACTCGGCAACGCGCCGCTGCCGCGCGCGGTGACGGGGGTGCAGGTGAGCGTGGGCTCGCATGCGCTCCAGCAGCCGGTGACCCGCGTGTTTCTGGTGGGGGAATGACGTTGCGCACACAACGAACCTCCGCACGGCACACCCGGCAAGGTAGACGATCCAGCCGTTCCACGCGCGCACGGCGCGGGGCGGCCATCATCAGCGCGCTGCTCGTCGTCGCGCTTTCGGCGATCATCGTCTCGGGCATGTTGTGGCGCCAGCAGGTGCAGTTGCGGCGCATCGAGAATCAACGGCTGCTCGCGCAGGCGCAATGGATCGCGCGCGCCTCGCTCGACTGGACGCGCCTCGTGCTGCGCTCCGAAGCGGATACGTCGGCGGGCATTACGTATCTCGGCGGCGCGTGGGGCGTGCCGCTCGCGCGAACGCGGCTGTCCGACTTTCTCGGCCAGATCGGCGAAGCGCACGCGCAACAGGGCGCGGACACCTGGCTTTCGGGTTCGATAGAAGACGCCCAGGCGCGCTTCAATCTGCGCGATCTCGTGGCGACCAGCGCGCCGGGCTCGTTGCAGCTGAACGTGACGGAGATCGAGGCATTCGCGCGCCTGTTGCAGATTCTCGGCCTCGACCAGTCGCTTGCGAAGAACACTGCGGTGTACCTGCGCTCTGGGCTTGCCTACTCGGCAACGCGCTTCCAGACGCAAACCACCACGACGAACACCGGTTCGCAAACCGAGGTGCTCGCAGGCGGCGGGACGACTGGCGGCGGCAACTACACCGACAACCCCGGCCTCTCGGAGTCCGACAACGACAGCGGCGTCGCCCCGCTCATGATGACGAGCGTCGATTCGCTGCTCGACGTGCCCGGCTTCACGGCCGACGCCGTTGCGCGGCTGCGCCCGTTCGTGACGATCCTGCCCACCGTGACGCCCGTGAACATGAACACGGCGAGCGCAGAGGTGATCGCTTCCGTCGTGACGGGCATGAGCCTTTCGAACGCGCAGGCCCTCGTCGCGCATCGCCAGAGCGTGTTTTTCCGCAACGTGAGCGACGTGCAACTCGCGCTCGAAGGTGTGGGAGTGAAGCAAGTCTCGATCGACACCACGCAAATCGACGTCAACACGAGTTACTTTCTGGTACATGGGCGCGTGCAGCACGAGCGCGCCGAGGTGGACCGCACGACGCTTGTCTGGCGCGATCCGCTCACCCATACGACGCGCATCGTGCGCGTTAGCGACGAACCATGAATCCGTCCCCGACCAACATCGAAAAGAGGTGCGTTTGAGCACGCTGATCGTTCTCATGCCGCCCCGCGACCCGGCGGTCCACTCGCAGGAATGGCAGCTGCCGGAACTGCCGTTCGTGCTGCTCGACAAGACGGGCAACACGCAACGCGCGGGCCGTTCGGCGCTCGGGCTGTTGCCGAAGGCCTCGACCACCATTCTGCTGATCGCCGCGCGCGACCTGCTCATGCTCGCCGCCACCGTGCCGCCGCTCAGGGGGCCGCGGCTGCGTCAGGCGCTGCCGAACGTGGTCGAGGATCATCTGATCCAGGATGCACAGACCTGCCATCTCGCACTCGACCCAAAGCGCCTGGCCGATGGCCGCCAGGTCGTGGCTGCCATCGATCGGGGCTGGTTCCGTTTTCTCCTGGAAGGCTTCACCGCCGCAGGGCACCGCAATCTGCGCGCGGTGCCAGTGGCGCGCTGCCTGCCTGCTGCGCAGGCGGTGGAGGCTGTGGAGTCGGTGGAGGTGGCCCAAGAGGCTCGAGCCGCTGTGCCTGCCGGGCGCGCGGAGCCGGGCGTCACGTCCGATGCCGCGGCTCCCGCCGCGCCTGTGATCGAACCCGTGACGGCATGCGTGCTCGGCCATGTTGTCGCGACCGCCCCCGCGCTGCTACCCGGCGTTGCGCCGGAGCCAGCGGCCGCCACGTCGGAAGCGCCGCTCGAACTCGCGATCGTGCGCGGCGTGCTCGCCGACGGCTTCGCAGTGCCCGCCGCGAGCGTGGCCGCCACCGTCACGGCGCTCGCCGGCGGCGCGCCGGTTTCGGGCTACGTCCTCACCAACCTGCCGGGCGAGCCCGCGAGCGCGGCTGCACGCGCGTCGCTCGCCGCCGCGCTGCCGGGTGCGCAGACGCTCACGTTCGAGGCGCTCGCGCGGCGCGCGCTTGCCTGCCGCTTCGACCTCTGCCAGTTCGAGTTCGCCTCGCAGCCGTGGCGGCTCGACCGCGCGACGGTGCGCCGTCTGCGCGTGCCGATCGGGCTCGTGGCCGCGTCGCTCGTCGTCGCGGTCGTCGGCGCGAATATCGAGTGGCTCATGATGGCGCGCCAGCGCGACGCCATCAGCGCGCAGATGACCGAGCTGCTCCTCAACGCGTTCCCGAAGACGACCGTCGTGCTCGACCCCGCGGGACAAATGGCGCGGCAGTTGCAGCAGTTGCGCCTCGCCGCGGGCGAACCCTCGCGCGACGACTTCCTCGCGCTCTCCGACGGCCTCGCGCGCGCGCTCGGTCCGGTGCCCGCGAACGGCATCGCGGCACTCGACTATCACGACCGGCGTCTGGACGTGACCTTCAAGCCAGGCGTCAACGTCGACGCCGATCTCGCGAAACGCCTCGCGGGCAACGGCCTTGCGGGCACGGTGGATGCCAGCACGGGCAAATGGACCATCAGGAGCGCATCGTGAAGACAACGGCTATGAGCGGCGCCTGGGCCGAGGCCTGGGCGACCTTCTGGGAAGCGCGCACCACGCGCGAAAAGGCGCTGCTCACGTGGGGTGGCGCGGTGCTTGCGCTGGCGATCGGCTGGTCGGTGCTGTGGCAGCCGGCCGCCGACGGCCGCGCGCGCCTGCGCGAGAGCCTGCCCGGCATGCAGCGCCAGCTCGCGCAGATGACGGCCGAGGCCGACGAGGCGCGCTCGCTTGCGGGGGCTGCCGCGAGCGTGGCGCCGGGCGGCCAGGCGCTCAAGGACGCGGTCACTGCTTCGCTTGCCGATCACGCGCTCACGGGGGCGCAGATTCAGTTGATCGGCACGACGGTGCAGGTGCAGATGAAGAATGCGTCGTTTCCGGCGTGGGCCGCGTGGCTCGACGACGTGCGCAAGCAGTTCAAGGTGCAGGTGGTCGAGGCGCACATCACCGCGCTGAAGACCGATGGTCAGGTCGACTTGACGGCCTCGCTGCAACCGGCGAATACGCACTAAAAAGAAAAAGCGCGCATTGACCAGCGCGCACTGAGAATCGCCGGAGAAACAAGCAATGAGTTACTGGATGCGGCGCTTGCGCGCCGTGTTGCCCTGGCTGATCGTGGGCCTGCTGTCGAGCGCAGCCGTGTTGCTCGCCCGCCTGCCCGCGGCCTGGATCGCGCCGCAGTTCGCGCGCGCGACTCAGGGGCACGTGAATCTGATCGATCCGGAAGGCTCGCTCTGGCACGGCTCCGCCACGTTGATGCTCGCCGCGGGCCAGGACGCGCGCGGCGCGACGCTGCTGCCGGGTCGCATTGTGTGGCGCACGGCGTTCTGGCCGCTTTTCGTCGCGCGTGTGCGCATGGAAATGCTGCAGACCGAGGCGATGCCCGACGCCGTTACCGTGGATGCGACGTTGCGCGGCGCGAACGTGAGCGCGGGCACGATTGCCGTGCCGGCCTCGCTGCTAGCGGGTCTCGGCGCGCCCTTCAACACGCTCGATCTGGACGGCAAGGTGCGGCTTGCGTGGAGCCCGTGGCGCGTGTTCGGCACGGATGCGTTCGGACGGCTGACCGTGTCGCTCGCCGACATGAGTTCGCGCGTTTCGCTCGTGAAGCCTCTCGGCACGTATCAGGTCGTGTTGCAGGCGCAAGGGGCGACGTCGACGCTCAATCTCTCGACGCAAAAAGGCCCGCTCATGCTCGAGGGACGCGGCTCGTTCTCGCGCGCGTTCGCCTCGTTCCAGGGCACCGCGAGCGCGGCGCCGGATCAGCGCGACAACCTGGCAGGCCTCTTGAATCTGCTGGGCCGCCCGATCGGGCCGGGAACCGTCGCGCTGACCTTCATGCGCTGACGTTCGCGGCTTGAGCGTGCGCCCGCCTGAGCGGGCGCGTACGCATTACTGCGGCTGGGCGGCCGCAACCGCCGGCGCGGACGCTGCTGAAGCCGCGACCGGCGCGGCCACGCTGCCCGTCTCGCGATCCATCTGCGCAGCATCCCAGCCGCCGCCCAGCGCCTTCACGAGCCCCACCGACGACACCATGCGCTGCCCGCCGAGGCTCACGAGCTTTTGCTGCGCGGTGAAGGCCGTGGCCTGCGCGGAAAGCACGTTCTGGAAATCGGTCGTGCCGGCTTTGTATTCGTTCGTGACGATCGAGAGTGCATGCTGCGCCGAATCCACCGCCTGCTGCTGCACGACGATTTCTTGCCCCAGGATGCGCTGCGAAGCGAGGTTGTCCTCCACGTCCTGGAACGCGGCCAGCACGGTTTGCCGGTAGGTGGCCACCTGCTGATCGTAGGCGGCGCGCGCGGCCTCGGTCTGCGCTTTACGCAGCCCGGCGTCGAAGATCGTGCCAGCAAGCGACGGCCCGAGGGTCCAGAAGCGCGACGGCAACTGCAGCAGCTGTGACATCACCGAGCTTTCAAAACCGCCACTTGCGGAAAGCGTGAGCGTCGGGAAGTACGCCGCGATGGCGACGCCGATCTGCTCATTGGCGGAGGCCGCCTTGCGCTCTGCCGAGGCGATGTCGGGCCTGCGCTCGAGCAACGCAGACGGCATGGCGAGCGGCACCGTGGGCGGCGTGGCGGTGAGCGGCGACGGCGGGATCGAGAACGTGGAGGCGGGCTGGCCGACCAGCACGGCGATCGCGTGCTCGTCCTGCGCGCGCGCCACGCCGTTGTCGATTGCCGAAGCCTGGGCAGACTGCAATTGCGTTTGCGCCTGGATCACATCGGCGCGGCCCGCCACGCCCTGGGCATACTGATTTTGCGTGAGCTGCAGCGACTTCTGGTACGCCACAACCGTGTCGTCGAGCAGCTTCTGCTGCGCGTCGAGCGAGCGCAACGTGAAGTAAGTCTGCGCAAGCGTGGCCTGCGCCGATAGACGCGCGTTTGCGAGATCGGCGGCGGCGCCCTGCTGGCTTGCCTCCTGCGAGCTGACGGTGCGGCTCACCTTGCCCCAGAGGTCGGGTTCCCAGGTGGCGTCGAGCCCCAGGCTGACGTTGTTGTTGATGGTGCCGCTCGACAAGCCGCCGCTCGAGTTGGCTACGCGCGTGGGCGTGTACGAGCGTGTGCCCGAGAACGTACCGCTGATCACCGGAAAGTACGCTGCGCGTGCCTCGCCCACGAGCGCACGCGCCTGGCGATACGCGGCAGCGTATTGCGCAACGGTCTGATTGCTGGTGTTGAGCTGGTCCATCAGCGCATTGAGCTGCGCATCGTCGTAGATCAGCCACCAGGCGCCGCGGTCGGCGGTATCGGCGGGTTGCGCGACCTTCCATCCCTCGGGCGCTTCCTTGAACGAAGCGGGTACGGCGGCGCTGGGCCGGTGATAGTCGGGGCCGACTGCGCAGCCTGCCAACTGGAACGCGAGCGCGGCGGCTGCGGACAGCGCCAACGTGGAAAGCGACGTGGGCGCGCGGCGCGCCAAGGACCCGGCGGATCCCGTGGAGGCGCCGGGGCGGACGAAACGGCAATGCATGCAAGGATTCCTGTCGATGCAACCGGCGCGCAGTCGGGCGGCCGGGCGCGCACGGGGTTGTCGCGTTGCGGCAATGGTAGCGTACGCGCGAGTGATTACACGGAATCCGAAAGCTTACGCGTTGGAAGGGTTGGCGGGTGTTACGGCGTGCGACGCGCAGGTTACGCGTCGTTACGGCGGCGCTTCGGTGCGCGGCAGGCGAGCTGGGTGCCTGCGCACGCGGGTGCGGCACTCGCCGCTGTCGCCGCTGTTGCCTTCGCGGGCGTGGCCGGCACGCCCGCCCCCGCCGCTGCGGGTTCTTGCCGCGTGCGCCGACGCTGCGCCCACACCACGGCCACAACCGCGATCGAGCCGCCCGGCAGCGCAAACATGGCCGCGTACAACGCGAGCTTGCGCGAGCGCGCCCACCACGAACCCGCGCTAGCCTTCGTGAAAGCCAGGCGGGCGGTGTCGGTGACGGAACGGCCAAGGCCGCCAAGCGCGTTGATCAGGTAAAGCATGATGCCCAAACGGGTGAACGTAGAAGAATGAAACTGGTTGCCTGTCATAATATTGACTATGCAACCAAATCACAACATACTTTGCAGCGCATCAATGCAACTGTTGTTTTTACGCGCCGATCACTGCGGCAGAGACGGTTGCGGTGCGCGACGAGATTTATCTGCCTGAGCAGCGAAGTAACCCGTTATAATTCGCTCGTTTTTTGAGAGGCTGCAAAGCGAACTGCGATGAGCGACGGTCCTTTCGTCCCGACAAGGCTGGGCGTCGAGCCAAGTCTCGGCTATTTCCTCTCGACTGCGCGCAATGTGCTGGCCGGGCGCATCGACCGGGCGGTTGCGCCGCTCGGGCTCACATCGTCGCAAATTGGTGTGATTCTTTTATTGTGGTTCGAGCGCGCCAGCACGCCGAACGAGATGTCGCGCGCGCTCTCGTACGACACCGGCTCCATGACGCGCATGCTCGACAGGCTGGAGAAGAAGGGCTTTCTCGAGCGGCGGCGCAGCCAGGCGGATCGCCGGGTCGTGGAGCTGGCGCTGACGGATCAGGGGCGCACGGCGGCGCAGCAATTGCCCGACCTGATCGCCGCGGAGATGTCCGAGCAGTTGCGCGGCTTCGCACCCGAAGAAGTCGCAACGCTCGTCCATTTGCTGCAGCGCTTCATCGCGAATGACGGCTCGACCACGCCGCTATGCGCATCGACGAACGACAGCGGTAAAGACGCGCAAGCGCCGACGCAGGAACGCGGCGACTAGCAACGTTGTACGACGCGCCGCAGCGCAGCATTGGGTGTAGTTTGATCCAATCACTGTCTGGGCAGAAAATGCACAGACACGGAATAGAAAGCCGGTGTGCGCTGCGCTTCGGGTGCAGAACCGGCCGACCCAACAAGGACACGCAACATGGCAGCTTCCTCCGCGGTGCCCGCGCAGGCCGGACCCGCACCGTTTTCCGGCGGCACGCTCGCGCTCCTCACGGTCGGGCTCGCGCTCGGGACCTTCATGGAGGTGCTGGACACCTCGATCGCCAACGTGGCGGTGCCGACCATCTCGGGCAACCTGGGTGTCGCCAACAGCGAAGGCACGTGGGTCATCTCGTCGTATTCGGTTGCCTCGGCGATTGCCGTGCCGCTCACCGGATGGCTCGCGCGCCGCGTGGGCGAAGTCCGCCTTTTCACGATCTCCGTGCTGCTGTTCACGCTGGCCTCGGCCGCGTGCGGCTTTGCGACGAACTTCGAGACGCTCATTGCATTCCGTCTCGTGCAAGGGCTCGTTTCCGGGCCGATGGTCCCGCTGTCGCAGACCATCCTCATGCGCTCCTACCCGCCTGCCAAACGCGGGCTCGCGCTCGGGCTCTGGGCGATGACCGTGATCGTCGCGCCTATCTTCGGACCGGTCATGGGCGGCTGGATCACCGACAACTACACGTGGCCGTGGATCTTCTACATCAACGTGCCGATTGGCCTGTTCTCGGGCATCTGTGCCTACTTGCTGCTGCGCGGACGCGAGACGAAGACGACGAAGCAGCGCATCGACGCCGTGGGCCTCGCGCTGCTCGTGATCGGCGTGTCGTGCCTGCAGATGATGCTCGACCTCGGCAAGGACCGCGACTGGTTCAACTCGACGTTCATCGTCACGCTCGCGATCATCGCGGTGGTTGCGCTCGCGTTCATGCTTGTGTGGGAGGCGACGGAAAAGGAGCCCGTGGTCGATCTATCGCTCTTTCGCGACCGCAATTTCGCGCTCGGCGCGATGATCATCTCGTTCGGCTTCATGGCGTTCTTCGGCTCGGTGGTGATCTTCCCGCTCTGGCTGCAAACGGTCATGGGCTATACCGCGGGCCTCGCGGGTCTGGCCACCGCGCCGGTGGGCCTGCTCGCGCTCGTGCTTTCGCCGCTCATCGGACGCAACATGCATCGGCTCGATCTGCGCATGGTCGCGAGCTTCGCATTCGTCGTGTTCGCGCTCGTTTCGCTCTGGAACTCGACGTTCACACTCGATGTGCCGTTCAATCACGTGATCCTGCCGCGTCTCGTGCAGGGTATCGGCGTGGCCTGCTTCTTCGTGCCGATGACGACCATCACGCTTTCGAGCGTTCCTGACGAGCGGCTCGCGAGCGCCTCGGGCCTTTCGAACTTTCTGCGCACGCTTTCGGGCGCGATCGGCACGGCGGTGAGCACGACGTTCTGGGAAGACGCGGCGATTTATCACCATGCCGTGCTCTCGGAATCGGTGAGCCAGTATTCGCCGAACACCATCGCCTACAAGGACGCGCTCGCCAGCCTGGGTTTTGCAGGCCAAAGCCTGACCGCCAAGCTCAACGACGTCGTGACGACGCAGGGCTACATGATGGCCACCAACGACTTCTTCCGCATCTCCTGTGCGATGTTTGTCGTGCTGGCCCTGCTGGTGTGGGTGACGAAGCCGAAAAAAGGCGCGGGACCGGCAATGGGTCATTGACGGTCCCACGAAAGGCCGCCCGCATGAAGCTGCGGGCAACTGGGTGCGCGTTGCGCGCGGCGTTACCAACGCCCCATTTATTGACGCTGCGTAATGCCGCTCGTTTCGATCTCGACGCGACGGTTCTTCGCGCGGCCCTCAGGCGTGGCGTTCGACGCGACCGGCTTCGCGAAGCCGTAGCCGTGCACTTCGTACTGGCTCGCGTGCAGGCCGTGCGACTGCAGATAGTTGCGCACCGTTTGCGCGCGGCGCAGCGAGAGGCGGTCGTTATAAGCCTTCGAGCCGACCGAGTCGGTGTAGCCGCTGATCACGATTGCGCCGATGTTCACATTGCTGCTTTCCTGGATGAACTGGTCGAGCGTCTGCTTGCCGCCGGGCAGCAGATCGGCCTTGTCGAACGCGAAGTTGGCGTCGGCATTGAGCGTGATCGTGCGCGGCTGGACCTGCGGAGCCGGAGGCGGCGTTTCGACGACCGGCGCCGGCGGCGGGGCCGGCGGCTGCGGCGTCTGACAGATGAACGTGATTTCGCGCGGATCGTCTTCCGGCTTGAACCCGGCAGCGGCGCGGTCCACCGACGAGACGCGCAGCGGCGTCTTGGTGCCGCAGACCTCGTTGACCTTCGCCATGCAGGTCTTGGAGCTTTCGAGCAAGCCGAGACACTGCACGCGGTACGCCTGTGAGCCGTTGGCCAGGGTGACGACGTCGAGATTGTGGGTGGGACCTGAGGCGGTAGTGCAGCCTGCGGCGGCGACGATTACGGCAGCCGCGGCACTGGTGGACAGAAGGCGCAGTTTCATTGTCGATTCGAGTTGTGGATGAGGATGAACGGCCCAGACCACGCAGGCCGAAGCCAGCCCAAGATACGGGCTCCCCAATCCCTCGCTCAATCAGACAATGCCTAAATCCGCAATAGACGCCATTCGAAAGTCATCGTCGTGAAGCGACCGCTCTGAGCGCGCGCCAGCGCTACCTACGCCTCGCGCGACCAGAGCCATATGCAGCGATCGACACAGAGGTCAATGCGCAGAGGTCAATGCGCGCTCGAAGCCGGCTCGGCCACCGCCGCGCCAGTCACGCCGGCCGTGTCGCCGCCTGCGCCGGTGGTCGTGTCGCCGGGAATGGGCGCGTCGACGCCCGTGCGCACGTACTGCTTGAACGCCGCGCCCGCCGACCACGGGTTGGGCTTGCAGCCGAGCGAGCTGTCGCAGTGCGCGGCGAAGCCGATCGTGGCCGTGCCGTCGGGGTTGGCCGACTTCGTGATTTCATAGGCGAGCAGGCGCCGGCCGCCGCCCGGGCCCGAGGTCTGGATCAGCGTGTCGGTCACGGTCTGCACTTCGTACTTCGAATGACTGCGCACCCAGCCCTCTGCGCGTTGCCACCAGAGATCGCATTCCGCCTTGTTCGAGCAGGTGAGCGGCGCGGTCGCGATCTGCATGACGTCGGGATCGACCTGCCCGCGCGACGCGCAGGCCGCAGCCGTTGCGCACAGCAGGATCGCAAGCGTTCGTTTCATGGTGTGGATTCCTCCCGGAGTGAGCCGCATGGCGCGCGACCCGTGCATTTTTGGTGTTTTCAGTATCACTTGCCCGTCGTCCGCGCAGGCCGGTAATGCGGCGCCTACCCTGGTTGGACCGCATCTGCACGCTGGCGTTGCGAGCAAATGCGGTGCCCGAGGCAAACTGCGAGGGGATGGGTACGCCGCAACGGCGCACTGGCTTGCCGCTCGAACGCGGCCTCGACGCTCTACTCAGACGCTGAAGCGATTGAGCGTATATGCGCGATACGCGGCGACGAACGCGTCGAACGATCCGACTTCGTCGCGCTCGAGTTGCGCCTGCTCTGCGAGCGATTCGCTCGCGAGCGTTTCGAACTCAGCCGTGACCGCCGTGTCGAGCGGACGCGCGAGAAATTGCGCGGCGTGGCGCTCGCTTTGTGCGAGTGCGAATTGCAGGAAGGACTGCTTGTTATCGCGCATGGTTTGCAGCACGCGCGCCGAAGGCGTGAGCGACGGGTCGGCCAGCTTCACGCGTTGTGCCGCGAGCGAGCGGGTATGCTCGTCGCTGCCGTGCGCCGCGTCGAGCACGGCGGCTGCGTGGCCGATTTTCTCGAACAGCTCCTGCGCCCACTCGTGCAGCGAGACGTCCTTGTTCTCGCGCTTGAGCGCGAGACCCGGGCGGCGCCCTTCTTTCGTTACGAGGCCAAAGTTTTCATTCGATTCGGCGTAAGCGTCGGCAGGCAGGAGCGGGCTTTCGTCCAGTGCGCACGCGAGCAGGTAGGCGTCGAGAAACCGTGCGGTTTCGAGTGAAATGCCGATGGGTTCGAACGGATCGATGTCCATACAGCGTACCTCGACGTACTGCACGCCACGCGCGGCGAGCGCATGCAGCGGCCGCTCGCCCGGATGCGTTACGCGCTTGGGGCGAATCGTCGAGTAGAACTCGTTCTCGATCTGCAGCACGTTCGTGTTGATCTGCACCCATTCGCCGTCGCGATGCGTGCCGATCGCCTCGTAAGGCGGATACGGCTGGCTCACGGCTTGCGCGAGCGCGTCGAGATAGCCTGCCAGCGTGTCGTAGTCGGCGCGCAAGGCGGACTGGCCCGTCGTGTTCGAGTAGCCGAGATCGCTCATGCGCAGGCTCGTCGCGTACGGCAGATAGAGCGTGTCGGCGTCGAACGCTTCGAGCTTGTGCTCGCGGCCGCGCAGGAAGCGCGCGTCGAGCGCGGGCGACGCGCCGAACAGATACATGAGCAGCCAGTTCGTGCGGCGGAAATTGCGGATCAGCGCGAGGTAGCGCTCGGACTGATAGTCGGTGAGCGACGCCGTGGACTGATGATGCGCGTGCAGCACGCGCCACACTTCGTCGCTCAGCGAATAGTTGTAGTGGATGCCGGCGATGCACTGCATGGTGCGGCCGTAGCGCAGCGCAAGACCCATGCGATACACGTACTTCAGGCGGCCGATGTTCGAGCTGCCGTAGCGCGCGATGGGAATGCCGTCGTCGGTGTCGGGCAAGAGGCCCGGCATCGATTCGTTCCAGAGCATTTCGCCGTCACGCGCAAGCACGGCGTAGACGTAGCGATGCAACTCGTCGAGCTTCGCGAGCGTGATCGACGCATCGGTCTCGGCAGGCGTGATGATCTCGATCAACGCTTCCGAATAGTCGGTGGTCAGCGACGGATGCGTGAGCGCCGAACCGAGCGCCGCGGCGTGCGGCGTCATGGCGAGGCGGCCGTCGCGCGTTACGCGCAGGCTTTCCTTCTCGATGCCGCGCAGACCGCGCGTGAGCGCGCCGCGATGTGGCCCGTCGCCCAGCACGGAAAGGCGCTGTGCGAGAACGTCGTTCGTGCGTGTTGAGATCGTGTCTGACATTGAGGCAAGTCGGGCTCGGGCCGGCTGCGCGGTGCTGCGAGCGCTCGCCGGCCGGGATTCTTTTCGGTAGCGGGCACTTTAACATCTCGCCGAAAGACCTGCTTGGGCTTGCCTCGGTCGGGGTTTTGGCCCGCCGGCACGCGCTTCCCCGGGGGCGGCGCCCGGTCCCTTGCCCTTCCTTGCCTCGCCCTAGCCGCCGCGCGCCGCACCCGCTCGATCGGCGATTTCGTTCCACAAATGCATGGCGGCGTACGCGCGCCAGGGGCGCCATGTGTCGGTGCGGGTGCGCTGTTGGGTCGCGCGCACGAGCGCCGGATCGCGCGCCGCGATGGCCTGCATCAGCACGAGATCGGTCGCGGGCCACGCGTTCGCGTCGCGCCACGCGCGCATTGCGACGTATTCCACGGTCCACGGCCCGATGCCGGGCAACGCGAGCAGTGCGGCGCGCATCGCGTCGAGGTCGGCGGCCTCTGGCGCAATAGTGTCGATTTGTCTGTTTTGGCGCTTGCTGCGCGGCTTTTCCTGATCTTTTTCTGCTTTCTCTGCGTAGGCGCGTTCGATTTTCACCACACCGCTCGCCACGGCCTGCGCGAAGCCCTGCAGCGCGGCCACGCGCTTGCCCGGCATGCCGATGCCCGCAAGATCGGCGGCGGCGAGCGCAGCGGGCGTGGGAAAGCGCCACGCTGTGCGCGCGTGCGCGTGGCCGTCGATGCGCTTGCCCACGCGTTCGACGAGGCGCCCGACAATGGTCGTGGCCGCTTTCACGCTGACTTGCTGCCCGACGATCGCGCGCACCACGAGTTCGAAGCCCGACCACGCGCCGGGTACGCGAAGCCCCGGCACGGCCGCGACGAGCGGCGCAAGCCATGGATCGCAGCTCAGATGCGCGGCGACTGCAGCAGGATCGGCGTGCACGTCGAACATGCGTGAGAGCGGCGCGGCAAGCGCCGCCGCGTGCGCGCTGACGGGCCCATCGACCTGCACGACGAGGCAATGCTTGCGCGCGTGACGGCGTACGGCGAGCGTGCCGCTCGCGCCGTTGAAGTCGATCGCGCGCAGCCACGCGCCGTCCTCCACCGCTTCGACGCCCGGCGTTGCGCGGCCGCTGAAAAAGCGCAGGACGCGCGGCCAGTCGTAGGGCGCGCGAAACGGCAGTTCGAGTGTGGCGCTCGGTGTCTGCGACTCGGTTTGTGCTTCGGGTTGTGGGGCGATGACACTCAAGCAGCGGTCTCCGGTGTTTTGGCGCGGTTCGAGGTCGAACGGTTGTCTTTCGTGCTTTTTGTGGATCGCGTGGTTCCCTGCGATGCACGGATCTCGCCGGCGCGCGATTCAGCGTCGATCAGCGCCGCCTTGCGCTCGAGCCCCCAGCGATAACCCGCGAGCGAGCCGCCCTTCTGCACGACGCGATGGCACGGAATCGCCAGCGCCACCGGATTCGACGCGCACGCGCTAGCCACGGCCCGCACCGCGCGCGGTGCGCCGAGCGTTTCGGCGATCTGCGTGTAGCTGCGCGTCTCGCCGTAGGGAATGCGCTGGAGCGCGTCCCACACGCGCTGCTGGAACGCCGTCGCGGCAATGTCGAGCGGCAGATCGAAACGCTCGCGCCGGCCATGCAGATACGCGTCGATCTGCGCGGCGAACGGCGCGACCGCGGCCTTGTCCTCAATGCACTGCGCGTTCGCGAAATCGGCCGTGAGCGCGGCGGTGAGCGTCGTGGCATCGTCGCCGAACGCAATCCGGCAAATGCCCTTTGCCGTTGCCGCGATCAGCACGAAGCCGATCGGTGTGGGCGTGGCGGCGTAGTGAATCGTCAATCCCGCGCCCTTGCGGCGATACGCGGAAGGCGCCATGCCCAGCTCGCCCGGCACGCTGTGGTAGAGCCGCGACGACGAGCCGAAGCCGGCGTCGGCGCTTGCGCGCGTGACGTCGGCGCCCTCGCCCAGCGCGTCGCGCAGCACGGCCCCGCGGCGCGCCGCCTGATATTGGCGCGGCGAGACGCCCAGCACGCGCTTGAAGAGGCGCTGCAGATGAAATGGGCTCAAATGCACGGCTTCGCCCAACTGCGCGAGCGTGAGCCGTTCTTGCGGGTCGGCGTCGAGCGCCGCACAGGCGCGCCGCACGATTTCCAGCTCGCGCGGCAGGCCGCCCGGGCGGCAGCGCTTGCATTCGCGATAGCCGGCGGCGCGTGCGTCGTCGGCCTCGACGAAGAATTCGATGTTTTCGCGCCGCGGCAGCCGCGACGCGCACGACGGGCGGCAGAACACGCCGGTCGTGCGCACGGCGTAGAAGAATGCGCCGTCGGCGCGGGCGTCGCGCGACGTGACGGCTTGCCAGCGGTCGGTGTCGTTCGTCCACTCGCGCGCGGGCGTGTCCTTGGCTTTTGCAGGTTTCATCGCTGGTTTCATTTCAGGGACGGCGCTCATTTGAGGGCTCCTCGTGGTGCCTGTCTGTATGCCCTCACTCTAGCTTCGCGTACGGACGATAGCGCGCCGGATCTTGCGCTGTCATTGCGGTTGGCATGGGCCATGAGCGTGCCCTTGCCGGGTACTTATCTGGCACTTTTATGGCCCTCGGTGAATCCCTGGTGGCGCGTTGCCGATTCCCGTGCGACAAAATAGTAACTTTGCGGGTTTTCCCTTAAAAAGTTGTTGCATCGCGTCAGCCGACTCGGTATAGTGGTTCCTGTCTCCTCCATGTCTCCTCCTGATATGGATTAAGCCCGCTCACAGCAGCGGGCTTTTTTTCGTCCAGCGTTTCCCCTCCCTCACCCGCTATTCTCCGCCGATTGCCGTTCGCGAGGCCCGCTGCCATGCGCGCATTCTGCGCAGCCCTGCGTCCACAGGTTCATCATGGAAGCCCTGCACGACCCCGAGGACGCCATGCGGATCAAGATTCGTGAGATCGACCACGTCGTCATTCGAACAGCCGATCTGGCCGCCATGACGCGTTTCTATTGCGAAGTGCTCGGCTGCGAGCCGGAGCGTGAGCAGCGCGATCTCGGGCTCACGCAGTTGCGCGCAGGACGCTCGCTCATCGACCTCGTGACGATCGGCGGTCCGCTCGACCGGGGCGCCGGCGCGCCGCCTGCTGGCGCAAGCGGCAACATGGATCATCTCTGTTTGCGTGTGGAGCCGTTCGATGCCGAGGCGCTCACGTCACATCTGGCGCAGCATGGCGCGCGCCCCGGCAATGCCGTCGAGCGCTATGGGGCGGAGGGTTTGGGGCCGTCGCTGTATCTGTTCGACCCGGAAGGCAACATGGTGGAACTCAAGGGGCCGCCGCACGCCTGAACGCGCGCGCAGCCGGCTTTCACACGTTTTCGGGGGCCTTGAACACGCTCCATTCGACCGCCACGGGCTCGGCGCTCGTATTGCCGATCCAGGCCGCGCCGTCCTGCACCGTGCATTGCAGGCGCATGGTGCGCTCGGCCAGCGCGCCAAGCGACGCGGCAACGCCCTCGCCCAGCGACCAGACCGTGACGTTGCGCAGGCGCTCGACCTTGTTGCGCACGCCTTGCCACCAGATGTCGGAGGTCCGCCCTCCGTAGGCGATCACGATGACCTCGTCCGCGCGGCCGCTCGCCTTGGCAATACGGCGTTCGTCGGGCTGGCCCACCTCGATCCACGTTTCGATCGCGCCCGTGTAGTCCTTGCACCAGAGGTCGGGTTCGTCCGTATCGGAGAGGCCTTTGCAGAACTCGAGCCGCTCGCCCGCAAAGAGCGCAAACGCGGCGATGCGGACCATCATGCGGTCGTCGGTTTCGGAAGGATGGCGCGCGATCGTGAGCGCATGGTCGGCGTAATAGTGCCGGTCCATGTCCGCGATCTGCAGTTCTGCCTTGTAGATGGTTGATTTGAGTGCCATACCGAATTCCGGGCGCGCGAAAGCCGCACATGATAGCGAAGTTTCAAGCAAGCGACGTGCCGGTCGAGTCGACATGCAGCGTGTGTCGAACGCGACGACGCAATGCGGATGGTCTGAGGAGAACGTGACGGGGGTTTGACAGCGGCGCGCGACGCGTTGGATCACGTCACGGCAGCGTGCCCCTCAATCACGATGGCCCGGCGCACGTGCGTCGGGCCACCTTGCGAGGGGCGCGTTGACACTTCACGAATATCTTCCGGGTGCGACTCGCACGCTTCGCGGGTGAGCGCAATCTCCGGCAGATGGGGATGCGAGCTTATTGCTTGATGAAGCGGTCGCTGGTCCAGAGACCTTGCTCATCGGCGTTCGCCGCGTTGACGAATTCGACGTCATGACCCACCACCTGTACGACGCGGAACGACTGGTTGTCGGGCGTGGACAGACACTGGAATCCGGTGAAGTACTCCTGCATCTGCTGACGCTCGCCCGCCTGCTCGTGCTGCGCGACGGCGTCGAGCTTGTCCTTCGAGAGGCAGCCATAGGAACCCGGCTTGAGCTGCACCGTTTGCTGCGGCTTCACGCCGACATCCTGAGCCTGAACCGCAAAGGCGCAAGCAAAGCTGGCCGCCACGGCGGCGATACCGGATAGCATTTTCATGTTTGCCTCCTGCGGGATTTTAGTCAGGTTAGCTATGTATTTAACTCTCATGCCGGACCCGCGTCTTTAAACATAGAAAACGGTTGAAAGACTGCAAGACCGACTTGTGTGCGCTTGCAACAGGCGTGGATGCTTGCAGCATGAAGTCGAGCGGCGCGATGGCATTCGGCTCGACGTCAAAGGGCGTCCAGCCGCACTCCGAAGCGTTGATTACAAGGCACCGTGCCTTATCCAACAAGCCGCAGCAGGTTATAGCCGGAATAGGACAATCGAACCGGCTTTGATTTAAGCGGTTTAGTAGACGCTTGAATGCGTAATGACGCGGCGCACCCAAAGTCGCCTGAGCACCAATTGCTAGCGGGCGCATTAATGGATTGGCGACAGAATAAAATCGATGCCAGGGCGCGCCTGAAGCTATCGAAAAAAGGTCGCACGCCCTGCTTGCGTACCGCAAAAGTTCGTGGATAAATCGGGCTTCCCAACGGAGGAACCCCCATGACTTTCGCTCACTGGCTGCCGTTCGCGATTGCTTCGGCCATTCTCGTTGCCATTCCCGGCCCCACCGTGCTGCTGGTCGTTTCCTACGCGCTCGGCCACGGCCGACGCTACGCGCTCGCCACCACGGCTGGCGTTGCGCTCGGCGACTTCACGGCGATGACCGCGTCCATGCTCGGGCTTGGCGTGGTCCTGGCGGCCTCCGCCACGCTGTTCTCGGTGCTGAAATGGGTGGGCGCGGCCTATCTGATCTACCTCGGCGTGAAGCTCTGGCGCGCGCCGGTTGGCGAAGGCGCCGCGCCGGACACGTCGGAGACGCGCACTGGCCGCATCTTCGCGCACGCGTATGCGGTCACCGCGCTCAACCCGAAGAGCATCATTTTCTTCGTCGCCTTCGTGCCGCAGTTCATCGACCCGCATGCGGCCATGACGCCGCAGATCGTCGTGTTCGAGGCCACGTTCCTCGTGCTCGCAACGCTCAACGCCGTCTTCTACGCACTGCTCGCAGCGGCCGCGCGCAAGGTCGTGCGCAGCCCGCGCGTGCAGCGCGCGATCAATCGCACCGGCGGCACGCTGCTCATCGGCGCTGGGCTCTTTGCCGCCGCGTGGAGAAAGTCGGCGGCATAACGGCCTCCTTTTTTGGCGCGATTGCGGCCGTGACGCGGGCCAGGTTTCGCGGCCCGCGAACCGGGCACGCAGGCTGCTCAGGCTGGCTTGTGATGGTTGGCGAACATTGTTTTGCGCACTGGATGTGCAAACTGTCGCGTCCCGGCTACAATGCAGTTGCAAACCGCTTGACAACCAGGAGGTTATCGTGATCGAACACGTAATACTGGGCGCGTTTCTGGTGATTCCCCTCGTCATTGTCGTCTTCCTGTTTTCCGACGAAATTCTCGAGGAGCATCGACAGCGCGTGGAAGCGGGCGACGGACACCATATGGACTGGCGTCATCCGTTGCGCAGCCTTTTGCATCACTGAGCGGGCGTACGCATCGCGCGGATGAACGCGCCGAAGCCTATGGGTGGCACTCGTGGAATTCGAGTTCTCCTGGATGGCGTACTTCGTCGCATTGTTCGTGCTGATGGTGCTATCCATTGCGCTCACCCTTCTCTGTCCGTCTGCTGGGCAGCGCGGCAGCACACCGCGCTCGCAGGAGGCCGACGCGCACGACGGCGAGCACGCACGCTGACGGGACTCGCTCCCGGCCAGCGCGCGCTGCCAGGCCACATCTTCCCGTAATTCGGCGTTACCACTTGCAGCACCTGTATCCAGTATTCGGGCTGACAATCGGCCGCATGTTTTCAAAGGTTCTCAGGGAGAACGACATGCGAAAGATGGCGGCCGTTTTGGTGCTGGCGGGGTGTGCGGTGGCGGCAGGCCCCGCGAGCGCGCACGATCACGGCGGTGATGTGGTGGGTGCGCTGGTGGGCGGTGCGTTGATTGGCGCCGCGGTCGGCGCCGTGCTGAACAGCGGCCCGGCGGTGGTGTACCCGGCTCAGCCGGCCTATGTGCAGCCCGCGCCAGTGTATGCGCAGCCCGCGCCAGTGTATGCGCAGCCCGCGCCGGTCTATGCCGCCGCTCCGGCCGGCGCGGCATGCTACGACCAGTATTCGGGCCGCTATGTACCCTGCGCGCCGGCGCAACCCGCGCCGCCTCCGCCGCAATACGACGACGGCTACGTGCAGTCCGGCTATGGACAACAGCCGGTTTATGCGCAGCCCGGCGGCGGCTGGTAATTCAGGCAGCGGCGCGTGTACCAAGGCGCGCCGCGCTTCACGCGGATCGTTGCCTGCGCTTAGCCCGTTTGCTCGACGGGCGTGACCCTCAGGTCAAGCCGCTGCGTCAAGCGGATCACACCGATATCCACGGCGCGATCAATGCGCGAAACGTCGAAGAGACGCTGCAGCGTGTCGATGCCGTCCACGGGCAGGCCGTCGATCGTCACGATCGTGTCGTCCACGCGCAGGCCGCCGAGCGCGGCTGGACTGCCCTTGACGATCTCCATCACCCGCACGCCGGTAGTTGCGCTCAGGTCGAAATAGCGCTGCACCCTGCGCGCGATCGGCACCGTGGTGCCGGCAATGCCGATATAGGCCCGGCGCACCCGGCCGTGCGCGAAGAGCTGCGTGATGACCCACTTTGCCGTGTCGATGGCCGTGGCGAAGCAAATGGCCTGCGCACCCGGAATGATCGCCGTATTCACGCCAATCACTTGTCCCGCCGAATTGATCAGCGGTCCACCCGAGTTGCCCGGATTGAGCGCGGCATCGGTCTGGATTACGTCGTAGATCATGCGGCCGGACTCGGAGCGTAGCGAGCGGCCGAGCGCCGACACGACGCCCGTCGTCACCGTTTGCGCGAGGCCCAGCGGGCTGCCCACGGCGATCGCGATCTGTCCGACGCGCAGGCCCGCCGAATCGCCCAGCTGCGCATGCGGCAGCGCCTCTGGCGCGCCGATGCGCAACACGGCGAGGTCTGTGCTCGGGTCGTCGCCGACCAGGTCTGCACTCTGCGTCGAGCCGTCCGCGAGCGTGACGCTGAGCTTGCTTGCTCCGTGCACCACGTGGCTATTCGTCAGCAAGTAGCCGTCCGGGGTGAACAGGAAGCCCGAGCCGCTGCCGCCGCGTGCGGGCGCTTGGCCCGATGCGCGCCGCTCGACAGCAATGTGCGCGACGGCCGGCTGCACGCGCTCCAGCGCGCCGATCACAGTGCGCGAATAGGCGTCGAGGAGCGCGCCGTCGTCGATGCCCGCACGCTGGCCCGCGCCGTCGGGAGGGACGCCGCGAGCCAGATCGTCAATGAAGGAAGGTCGTCTGCCCACGATTCTCAATCTCCGAAAAAGTGGGCTGTACATGCAGGGGGCGCGCGGCGTTTTCAAGAGCGCGAGCCGGACCCGTCAAAAGGTTAGGGATTGTTAAATCGGGGCGCAAACCGTTGCTGTGCAAGGGGCTGGCCGCGAGAATGGTGAGGCGGCGACAACCCCTCGGCGCCGCGTAGGATGCCTAATGGCAAGCTCTTGACCGCGGCCCCTGCCGCGGTCTTTTTTGTGCCTGCCGTCCCGGAAAAGAAAAAAGCCCGCTTGCGCGGGCTAATCCATGCTCGGGTGACATGGCGAGGTTAAGCGGGGCGAAGCAAAGTCGTGAACCGGCGAGTCATGCGGCCAGCGCCTCTCGTGCCTTCGTGCCGAAGGCAGCCTGGCGCGTTTCGAGCTCGAGCATGAGCGCGTCGACTGTACGGAACTGGGATGGCGTGATCTGGGCGAGGTCGAGCAGCGCGGAAAGGCGCTCGTACCAGTAATCGAATGAAAAGACGGCCGGTGTCGTGCCAGCGGATAACGAGGGCGCCATTGCGCGCGTGATGTGCGCGATCTCGTCGTCGATGAATCTCATGGTTGCCCCCGAGTGCCGGCCCAGCGTCTTGTGAAAGCGTGTCTCGCCACTTTAGTTCGGCGGTGGCGCGTGTACAGCTATCACATCGGATAGGTCAAGTTCAAAGATCAGACGTCAACCTTTCAAGGGCCTTGTTATGGTCCCCTTAATGTCGCCAGCCGTGACCGTAATAGCCGCCCAGGCCAACCCCGATATCCACCGAAGGCGCCGCATAGTAGCCCGGCGCGTAACCATAGGCTGGCGCAGGCGCGTACGCGTATGGCGGCGCCACCACACAACCCGTGAGGCCAGCCGACAAGGCAACCAGAGCCATTGCGCAGAAGAGTGTTTTCATAGTCGTTCTCCTATGGCACCGATTGTCGACGAGGCACGCCGGGGCAATGGTTTGGAAAAGCAACGATGTGTGTCCACAAATTACAGCCGCCCGCAATGGACGCCGTGGTTTGATGGTGGGAAGAGGGTCGTGTTAGCGAGCGGAAGAGACGGGGCGCGCCCGTTAAAGAATCGATTGTCAGTGAATCGCCAAATGAATCGCACTACGAAGTAAATGACGTTGCAGTTAGCTCGTAGTGCGCAAAGGAGAGGCTGAACAAGCGTTGCTTATGAGCGCGTCGCCAGGTTGCCTGACGGTCGCCGGAAAAAGCGCCCAGGCCGTGAGGCCCGAGCGAAGCCGTCGAGTCAACGACGGCGGAGGTATTCATTCAGGTATGCGAAGTGATTGCCGTGGATCATGCAAGCGTCTTAGCGGTATTGCTGTGTTACGGATGGTTATACATTGCGTTCCAGTCGGACTTGGGCACCGCCGGGCGGCCCGCATCCGAGTTGCCTGCTGCCGCGCCGCCATAGCCGCTCGTTGCGCCGTTCGCGGCGGCCACCTTGGCTTCGGCGGCGAGAAGGTCGTCGGGGTAGTGCGGGTCGGCCCCTGCGCCCGGACGCCAGCCTGCCTTCTCGAGCTGCACGAGCTCGGCGCGCACCTGGGCGCGGGTAATGGGCGCATTCGACTGCGCGAACGATGCCACCGGCACGACGAGGGCAACGGCAACGGCTACGGTCTGGATCAGGGACTTCATGCTAACTACCTCCTTTGGCTTTTGGTTCGGCGCGACAACATGTCTGCATCCGATGAGCGAAAGTCTAGGAGGATTGCCGCCGAGGGTTAACCCTCGTGCTTCGAAGGGATTGTTCCAGGCGGCGGAAGAATGGGTGGGGCGCGATGCGGGGTTACTTCCCGATACAAAACCGGCTGAAGATCACACCCAGCAGGTCATCGGACGTGAATTCACCGGTGATCGAATTCAGCGACTCCTGCGCGAGGCGCAGCTCTTCGGCGAACAGATCGAGCAATTGTGAATTCTGGTCGGCGTGCGCCGCCGCATGCGCGAGATGCTCGCGCGCAGCGCGCAGCGCGATGAGATGCCGCTCGCGTGCGAGATAGACGCTCTGCGCGTCCGCCTGCCAGCCTGCAATGCGCAGCAGCTCCGCGCGCAGCAGCCCGATGCCGTCGCCCTGTTTCGCCGAAAGACGCAACTCGCAGACTTCACTACCGCTAACCGCGCGACGCATCGCCACTTCGGGCGCTACGCCCGTCAGGTCGGTCTTGTTGAGCACGCGGACGACCGGCACACCGGCAGGAAAGCGCGCGGCGATCGCCTCGTCTTCGGCGTTCATGCCCGTGCGCGCATCGAGCAGATGCAGCACCACATCCGCGCGGCCGATTTCGCTCCACGTGCGCTCGATGCCGATCTTCTCGACCTCGTCCTCGGTGTCGCGCAAACCTGCTGTGTCGATCACATGCAGCGGAATGCCTTCGACCTGGATGGTTTGGGAAATCTTGTCGCGCGTCGTGCCGGCAACGGGCGTCACGATCGCGAGTTCTGCGCCTGCCAGCGCGTTCAGCAGCGACGACTTGCCCACGTTGGGCTGTCCTGCGAGCACGACGGAAAGTCCTTCGCGCAGCAAAGCACCCTGGCGCGCCTCGGAGAGCACGTGGTCGAGTTGTGCTCGAATGCGCGCGAGCTTGCCACGCGCGTCGGCAGCCTCGAGGAAGTCGATCTCCTCTTCGGGGAAATCGAGCGTCGCCTCAACGAGCATGCGCAACGTGACGACGTCGTCCACGAGCGCGTGGATGTCACGCGAGAATGCGCCGTCGAGCGAGCGGCCGGCCGAGCGCGCGGCCGCTTCCGTACTCGCCTCGATCAGGTCGGCCACGGCTTCCGCCTGGGCCAGATCGAGTTTGTCGTTGAGGAACGCGCGCCGCGTGAATTCGCCAGGCTCGGCGAGGCGTAATCCGAACTCGCGGCCGGCTTCGATACAGCGCTGCAAAACGAGCTGCAGCACGATCGGGCCGCCGTGCCCCTGCAGTTCGAGCACATGCTCGCCAGTGTACGAATGCGGCGCGGGAAAGGACAACGCGATACCGCGATCGAGCACGGTGCCAGCGCCGTCGAGGAAGGGCACGTAGCTCGCATGGCGCGCAACCAGGTTCTGGCCGGTGAGGGCCTGCATCAACGCTGCGGTCGCCGCCGCGCCCGCGCGGCCGGCCGAAACCCGCACGACGCCGATCCCGCCGCGTCCGGGCGCAGTTGCGATGGCGACGATGGGATCGGTATCGGTGGCGAGCATGATGGGTGTGGACCGTGGAGCAGGGCTGAAATCAGGACTAAGTGCGGGGACCGACTACGGTCGCGTGAGCACTCTCAAAACGCGAGGCATTGTAACGCGCCAGACAAAGCGCTTTCCGGCTGGGCAGCTAGCCGAGACTTCTCTGTTTTTATCTTGAATTAGATAAGATTGATCTCAACAAATTCTGTCAGAATTTGGATAACTGGAGCGGCAGAAGCCGCCAATGCCATGTACATAAGGGAATTTGCGAGGATCTCGACCGAAATCATAAGGCCGTCAGAAGCAGGCGAATTCTCCCCTAATTACGCTAAATATAGCCTAACTGGTTGTCATCTTCGCCGATTTCGGGCTGCACAATCTGGCCCATGCCGACATCCGACGAAAAAGCCGCCTTTGCCGAACGTCTCAAGTTCGCCATGAAGCGCGCGCCCGAAAAACTGCGCGGCAGTACCGACCTGGCTAACCGGTTCAACCTGCGCCATCACGGCGAGCATCCGGTGTCGCCGCAAACCGCTCACAAGTGGCTCAGCGGCCGCACGATACCCACGCACGACAAACTGGAGACGCTGGCGAAGTGGTTCGACGTGGATATTCACTGGCTGCACTATGGTCCGCCGGGCAACTCGGGTTCGACCGTGCCGCGGCCCCGCAAGCCTGACGACAAGTATCCGGTTTCCGAGGAAACGCTCGAACTGGCCTCGAAGATCGAGTCGCTCAGCGCCCATCACCGCTATCTCGTGCAGGAACTGGTCGCCCAATTTTATGGCGACGCGGAGAAGAACTAACGCGCGAGCGCGAACGCTGCGCTTTGCGGCGTCAAGGAAACGGCAATCCACTCAAGCAAAAAGCCGTCCGGTTCACACCGGACGGCTTTTTTTCGAGCCTTGATTCAAGTGGCGGCGTCACCGCCGCCACTGCACTCAGGCTGCCTTCTTCTTGTTTTTGCCCATCATGCGCGTGATGTAGTACTGCTGCGCGATCGAGAGCACGTTGTTCACGACGTAGTACAGCACGAGGCCCGCCGGGAAGAAGAAGAACATGACCGAGAACGCGATCGGCATGAACATCATCATCTTGGCCTGGACGGGGTCCGGCGGCGTCGGGTTCAGCTTCGTCTGCACGAACATCGAGACGGCCATCAGCACCGGCAGGATGAAGAACGGGTCTTGCTGCGAAAGGTCGTGAATCCAGAGAATCCACGGCGCGCCGCGCATTTCCACCGACGAGAGCAGCACCCAGTACAGCGAGATGAACACCGGAATCTGGATCACCACCGGCAGACAGCCGCCGAACGGATTCACCTTCTCGGTCTTGTAGAGCTCCATGAGCGCCGCGTTCATCTTCTGCGGGTCGCTCTTGAAGCGTTCGCGCAGCGCCTGCATGCGCGGCGTGATCTCCTTCATGCGCGCCATCGACTTGTAGCTGGCGGCGGAGAGCGGGAAGAACACGGCCTTGATGAGCAGCGTGAGCAGCACGATCGACCAGCCCCAGTTGCCCACGTAGCTGTGGATCTTCTCGAGCAGCCAGAAGAGCGGCTTGGCGATGATCGTCACCCAGCCGTAGTCCTTCACGAGTTCCAGACCCGGTGCGATGCCTTCGAGCATGCGCTCTTCCTGCGGACCCGCGAAGAGGCGCGCCTGCACGTTGTCCGTCGCACCCGGTGCGATCGTGCCGAGCGGCTGCTTCACACCCACGCGGTAGAGCGAGTTGTCGAACTTCTCGACGTAGATGCTGCGCTTGGCGCCTTGCTGCGGAATCCACGCGGTCGCGAAGTAGTGCTGCACCATCGCGATCCAGCCGTTGTCGGCCTGGGTCACGAAGTCAGCCTTGTTCTTGTCGATGTCGCCGAACGTGATCTTCTGGAAGTGATGCTCGTTCGAGTACACCGCCGGGCCGATGAAGGTGTGCGAGAAGCGCGGCGTTTCGACCGGCTCGCTGTCACGCACGATTTCCATGTAGAGCGTCGGCGAAACCGGCGCGCCGCTCACGTTCTGCACCTTCCAGTCCACGCCGATCACGTAGCTGCCGCGCGTGAACGTGTAGGTCTTGGTGACCTTCACGCCGCCTTTCTCGGGCGACTGAAGCGCGATCTGGAAGGTGTTGGCGTCGCCGGTCAGTTCGCGCGGGCCGTCGACTGCCGTGAACACGTCGTTGTGGTTCGGGAAGTCGCCGCCGAGCAGGCCCGTGCGTGCCAGGTACGTGTGGTCGTTCGTGTGGTCGAACAGCGTGATGTACTGGTCCGGACCCTTGCCGTCGGCGCTTTCCTTCACGAGCGACAGCTTCACGAGCGAACCGCCGCGCGTGTCGATCACGCCGTCGTAGACGTCGGTGCGGAAGTGGACGAGCTGGGCCGCGGCCGCAGCCGGCTGGGCGGTGTTCGTCGGCGCCTGGCCCTCGGCGGCAGCGGCCGCCGGCAGGTCGGACGCGCCGTTGGCGGCGCTAGCGGGCGCGGAGCCGCCCGCGGCGGTTTGCGTCTGCGTTTGCGTCGCGTTCGGGAAGAACATCGACTGGCGTCCATGGTCGCGCTGCCAGTTGTCGTACAGCATGACAGCTGACATGAAGAAGATGACCCATAGGACGGTGCGTTTGATATCCATGCGTTGTCTCAGTGTCGATGGAATGGCGCGTCAGCGCTTTTTCGGAGATACAGGCGGGACGAGATCGATGCCGCCCGCCGAAAACGGATGGCAGCGGCACAGCCGCCGCGCGGCGAGGTAAGTCCCACGCGCGGCGCCATGATACTGGATTGCCTCGCGCGCGTAATCCGAACAGGAAGGATAAAAACGGCACCGGCTGCCGAGGAGGGGACTCACGGCAAGCTTGTAGAAACGCAGCAGTGCGATCAATACCGTTTGCATGGCGTTGCGGCCTGACTGCGCCGCGCTCGATGACGAACCACGTGCCGCTTGCGCGGCGTCTACGTCGGATAAGCCGGACTCGCGCGCCCCGCTCATGATGTGCGGGAACTGCCGTGGTCCGGCGGCGGAACGCTACCGGCCTGGGCACGCGCCGGCTCCTCCGCTGGTTGCCCACTTGGTGCCGCGGCCTGTGCCGCGCAAGGGGTGCGCGCAGATGTCGCAGGCGTAGCACTGCCACGCCGCGTGACTTCGCGCGCGGCCTTTTCGAGCAGCGTCTCAATCTCGCCGCGGCACAAAGCTTTGAGCCCCGGCGAAGACGCGCCCGGCAGCGCCTTGCGGTCGAACTTCGTATGCAGGCGCAGCAGCAGGTCGAAACCTTCGAACTGCGCACGGCGCACACGAAACGCTTCGCGGGCAATCCGTCGCACCAGGTTGCGCGTTACCGCGCGCGGTGCGTACTTCTTGCCGATCACGAGTCCGAGCCGCGCCTCGTTGCCGGTGGGCCGGCCGTACACGACGAAGTGTTCGGTGCGGCGCCAGGGGCGCAAACGAAAAACGGATGAGAACTCATCCGTTTTCAGTAGCCTTGCGGCTTTCGGAAAAGCGGCTTGCGTTCGCGACGGCATGACGCCCCGATCAGTTACCGGGTTCGTCCTGTTCGCCGTGCTCGCGAGCGGGCCGCTACCCGTGATTTCGCTGATAGCGATGCTGCCCGACTTAGACGGCGAGGCGCTTGCGACCCTTCGCACGGCGTGCGTTGATCACTTTGCGGCCACCAGCGGTCTTCATGCGCACGCGGAAACCGTGGGTACGCTTGCGACGGGTAACGGAAGGTTGGAAAGTACGTTTCATGTTGCTCTCACTGTTGAGTTTTGACCGCGGCGAGCATCGCGGAAAAAGGCAATGGCCGGTGGTACTAGGGATTGGTTTTCGAGGAACCCGCTATTTAAGCCGGTTTTTCGTTGGCCGTCAATAGGTTAGGCGATCGAACCTTTTCAAGCCACCGCATCGCACCTGTAGTGACTGCTGTAAGGGAACGAACGAACGTGCGTTGATCCGTCCCTGTGGATAACTTCCTGGCGAGGGGATTTCGGCGTTAGAATCTCGCCTATCCCAAGAATCCTGCATGCCGCTCCGGCCCGCCTGCTTGCCGCAAGACCCTTGCCGCGCGGGCTTCCGGAGCAATTGCCGTCGCCTCGTCAGGGCCTCGTCGCGTGTGTGCGACAAGAGCGGAGCGACTGCAACGCATGCAAACAAAACGACCACAGCAACTCGATGAACGAATTCTGGCAACACTGTTCCGCACTACTGGAGCGTGAGCTAACGCCCCAGCAGTACGTGACGTGGATTAAACCGTTGGCCCCGGTTGCCTTCGATGCTGCGGCGAACACGCTGCAGATAGCCGCTCCCAACCGCTTCAAGCTCGACTGGGTCAAGAGCCAGTTCTCGGGCCGGATCACCGATCTGGCACGCGACTTCTGGCAGACCCCGGTCGACGTGCAGTTCGTCCTCGACCCGAAGGCGGGCATGCGCGCGCCTCACGTCGCGCCCGCTGCCGCACCGCGTGCGCCTCTGGCCAGTGCGCCTGCATCGGCTGTCGCCGCCGTCGCGCCGCAACCGGCCGCCGTCACTGGCGGTACGGGCCTCGCCGGCATGGTGCAAGCCGCGTCGGCCGCCGTCGCGCAGGCTAGCGCTGAAGACGCCGCCGATCTCGATCTGCCCAGCCTCGACGCCAACGAAGCCGCCGCCGGCCGCCGTACCTGGCGTCCGGGCCAGGGCGCGGCCGCGGCTGCCTCGAACGGCGAACCCGACCCGACCTACGAGCGCTCGAAGCTCAACCCGGTGCTCACGTTCGACAACTTCGTGACGGGTAAGGCGAACCAGCTCGCACGCGCCGCCGCCATTCAGGTGGCCGACAACCCGGGCATCTCGTACAACCCGCTGTTCCTGTACGGCGGCGTAGGGCTTGGCAAGACCCACTTGATCCACGCGATCGGCAACCAGCTGCTGCTCGACAAGCCGGGTGCGCGCATCCGCTACATCCACGCCGAACAGTATGTGTCCGACGTGGTGAAGGCCTACCAGCGCAAGGCGTTCGACGACTTCAAGCGTTACTACCACTCGCTCGACCTGCTGCTGATCGACGATATTCAGTTCTTCTCGGGCAAGTCGCGCACGCAGGAAGAGTTCTTCTACGCGTTCGAGGCGCTCGTCGCCAACAAGGCGCAGGTGATCATCACGAGCGATACGTATCCGAAGGAAATCTCGGGTATCGACGACCGTCTGATCTCGCGCTTCGACTCGGGCCTGACCGTGGCGATCGAGCCGCCCGAGCTGGAAATGCGCGTGGCCATTCTGATGCGCAAGGCGCAGTCGGAAGGCGTGAGCCTGAACGAGGACGTGGCGTTCTTCGTCGCGAAGCATCTGCGCTCGAACGTGCGCGAACTCGAAGGCGCGCTGCGCAAGATCCTCGCGTATTCGAAGTTCCACGGCCGCGAGATCTCGATCGAGCTGACCAAGGAAGCGCTCAAGGACCTGCTGACGGTTCAGAACCGCCAGATTTCTGTCGAAAACATCCAGAAGACGGTGGCTGACTTCTACAGCATCAAGGTCGCCGACATGTATTCGAAGAAGCGCCCGGCCAATATCGCGCGCCCGCGCCAGATCGCCATGTATCTGGCCAAGGAGCTGACGCAGAAGAGCCTGCCGGAAATTGGCGAGCTGTTCGGCGGTCGCGATCACACCACGGTGCTGCACGCCGTGCGCAAGATCGCCGACGAACGCACCAAGGACGCTCAGCTCAATCACGAGCTGCACGTGCTCGAGCAGACGCTGAAGGGGTAACACGCAGGCAAGCAGCACCTGAATGGCGGGGCGAGCGGTCGCATCCCGAACGGTTCGCCCTGTTTATTTCGCGGATCGCCCCCAATTTAGGGAAGTGGTCCGTTTTCAGGCACAATATGGGTTTAACCGCCCGGCGGTCCGGGGCGGGAAACACGCCGCGGCCTGTGCTGCATCAACCGTCTGAGCGGCGCCGAAGCCGCCGCCCACACATGCGATTCGTGGGGTCGCGTCGGCAAAACCGGCGCCAGGCGGGCGCGCAGACCGTCACATCAACGAAGGAACTCTATGCAACTGGTCAAGACCGAACGCGATAACCTGCTGAGGCCGCTGCAAACGGTGAGCGGCATTGTCGAACGCCGCCACACGTTGCCGATCCTCGCCAATCTGCTGATCACCAAAACCGGTTCCGACGTCTCGTTCCTGTCGACCGACCTCGAGTTGCAGATCACCACGACCGCCGACTTCGGCGTTGGCAACGACCAGGTGGCCACGACGGTCGCCGCGCGCAAGCTGCTCGACATCCTGCGCGCCATGCCCGACGGCCAGGTCACGCTCACGCTCGCCGACAAGCGCCTCACGGTGCAGTCGGGCAAGAGCCGCTTCGCCTTGCAAACGCTCGCCGCGGACGAGTTCCCCACGGTGGCGCAGGCCAAGGACTTCGGCGCGAACCTCGCGGTGCCGCAGAAAACGTTCCGCCAGTTGCTCGGCATGGTGTATTTCGCCATGGCGCAGCAGGACATCCGCTACTACCTGAACGGCATGCTGCTCGTCGTGGACGGCGACCAGCTCATGGCGGTCGCGACCGACGGCCACCGCCTCGCGTTCTCGTCGATGAAGATCGAAGGCTCGTTCGCGCGCCAGGAAGTCATCATCCCGCGCAAGACCATTCTCGAACTGCAGCGCCTGCTCGAAGACATCGACGACGTGCTGAAGATCGACATCGGTTCGACGCAGGTGAAGTTCACGTTCGGCCAGGTCGAACTGGTTTCGAAGCTCGTGGAGGGCAAGTTCCCCGACTTCCAGCGCGTGATCCCGAAGGCGCACAAGAACACCTTCCAGATCGGCCGCGAAGAACTGCAGCGCTCGCTGCAGCGCGCGGCGATTCTCACGTCCGACAAGTTCAAGGGCGTGCGCTGCATCATCGAGCCTGGCCAGCTCAAGATCATGTCGACCAACGCCGACCAGGAAGAGGCGCAGGAAGAACTGGAAATCGCCTACCAGGGCGACACCATCGACATCGGGTTCAACGTCACGTATCTGCTCGACGTCCTCGCGAACCTGAAGGTCGACACGCTGGAAGTGAGCCTCGGCGACGCCAGCTCCAGCGCGCTCATCACGATTCCCGAGAACGAGGAATTCAAGTACGTGGTGATGCCGATGCGCATCTAAAAAGCGCGACAGAAGAAGAACACCAGGGGGCGCTGCGCCCCTTTGGCGTTTTTATGGCTTTTTGAAAAAGTCTCGAGCAGTAACACAGGCAGTACGCAGAACCGGAAAATTCCATGACTGATACGAACAACTCGCAACCCGACAACAGCTACGGCGCCTCGTCGATCCAGATCCTCGAAGGTCTGGAGGCAGTGCGCAAGCGGCCCGGGATGTACATCGGCGACACGTCGGACGGCACCGGTCTGCACCATCTCGTCTTCGAAGTGCTGGACAACTCGATCGACGAAGCCCTCGCCGGCTACTGTAACGACATCCACGTGGTGATTCACGCGGACAACTCCATCTCGATCACCGATAACGGCCGCGGCATTCCCACGGACGTGAAGATGGACGACAAGCACGATCCGAAGCGCAGCGCCGCCGAAATCGTGATGACCGAGCTGCACGCGGGCGGCAAGTTCGACCAGAACAGCTACAAGGTCTCGGGCGGCCTGCACGGCGTGGGCGTGTCGTGCGTGAACGCACTCTCGAGCTTTCTGCGTCTGACCGTGCGCCGGGACGGCAAGAAGCACTTCATGGAATTTCACCGTGGCGTGCCGCAGAACCGCGTGCTCGAAGAGCGTGACGGCCACACGGTCTCGCCCATGCAACTGCTTGGCGACACCGAAAATCGTGGCACCGAAGTGCACTTCATGGCCGACGAAACCATCTTCGGCAGCGTGGAGTACCACTACGACATTCTCGCCAAGCGTATTCGCGAACTCTCGTTCCTGAACAACGGCGTGCGCATTCGCCTGACCGACCAACGCTCGGGCAAGGAAGACGATTTCGCCTTCGGTGGCGGCGTGAAGGGCTTTGTCGAGTACATCAACAAGGCGAAGACCGTCCTGCACCCGAACATCTTCTACGTGCAAAGCGAGAAGGACGGCGTGGGCGTCGAAGTGGCGATGCAGTGGAACGACAGCTACAACGAAAGCGTGCTGTGCTTCACGAACAACATCCCGCAGCGCGACGGCGGCACGCACTTGACCGGCCTGCGCGCGGCGATGACGCGCGTGATCAACAAGTACATCGCCGACAACGAAATCGCGAAGAAGGCCAAGGTCGAAACCTCGGGCGACGACATGCGCGAAGGGTTGTCGTGCGTGCTTTCCGTGAAGGTGCCGGAGCCGAAGTTCAGCTCGCAGACGAAGGACAAGCTGGTTTCCTCGGAAGTGCGTGCGCCGGTTGAAGAAGTCGTGGCGAAGGCGCTCGAGGAGTTTCTGCTGGAAACGCCGAACGACGCAAAGACAATTTGCAGCAAGATCGTCGACGCTGCACGCGCACGCGACGCCGCGCGCAAGGCGCGCGAGATGACGCGCCGCAAGGGCGTGCTCGACGGCGTGGGCCTGCCGGGCAAGCTCGCGGACTGCCAGGAGAAAGATCCGGCGAAGTCGGAAGTCTATATCGTCGAGGGCGACTCGGCAGGCGGCTCGGCCAAGCAAGGCCGTGACCGCAAGTTCCAGGCAATCCTGCCGCTGCGCGGCAAGGTGCTGAACGTCGAAAAGGCCCGCTACGACAAGCTGCTGTCTTCCGAGCAGATCGTCACGCTGATCACCGCGCTGGGCTGCGGTATCGGCAAGGACGACTACAACCTCGACAAGCTGCGTTATCACCGCATCATCATCATGACCGACGCGGACGTGGACGGCGCGCACATCCGCACGCTGCTGCTCACGTTCTTCTATCGCCAGATGCCCGAGATGATCGAGCGCGGCTACGTGTATATTGCGCAGCCGCCGCTGTACAAGCTGAAGGCGGGCAAGGACGAGCGCTATCTCAAGGACGATTCGGAGCTGAATGCGCATATGCTGCGTCTCGCGCTGCAGGGCTCGGAGCTCGTGCCGAACGAAGGCGCAACGCCAATCTCCGGTGACGCGCTTGGCGAGCTAGCACGCTCGTATCAGCTTGCACGCGGCGTGGTGGATCGTCTCTCGCGTCTGTACGACGAGCGCGCGCTCGAAGCAATCATGGACGGCGTGGCGATCGATTTGTCGAGTGAAGAATCGACCGAGGCTTCGGCGCGTGCACTCGAAGCGCAACTGCGCGACGATCCGCTCAAGCCGGAAGTGAGCGTGGTGCCGATGTACGACCAGGTGCGCGAGCAACGTTCGCTGCGCGTGGAGCGTCGCCATCACGGCAACGTGAAGGTCTCAGTGATCGACGAGGAGTTCCAGCTCACCGCCGACTATCAGCAGCTCGTGAACACGGCCAATACGTTCAAGGGCTTGATCGGCAAGAACGCCGTGATCAAGCGAGGCGAACGCAGCATGGCCGTGAACGACTTCAAGAGCGCGATGAAGTGGCTGATCGCCGATGCCGAGCGCAACGTGTCGAAGCAGCGCTATAAGGGGCTTGGCGAGATGAACCCCGGGCAGCTCTGGGAAACGACGATGGATCCGACTGTGCGACGTTTGCTGCGCGTGCAGATCGAGGACGCGATCGCCGCCGATGGCATCTTTACGACGCTCATGGGTGACGATGTCGAGCCGCGCCGTGCGTTCATTGAAAGCAATGCGCTGCGGGCGGGGAATATCGACGTTTGATCGTCCGATGCTGCCATTGAAAAGCAAACGCCCGGTTCCCCGGGCGTTTTTATTTGATGCCGCAGTTCGTGCCGCAAAGCCCACCGCGATGCGATGAAAGCGCCCTGAGAGGCGCTATTTTTTTGTCTGGAAGACAGCAAGAACTCGCGCCCGGAAGTATCCACAGCCCTCGGCGGATAACCCTCGGAAAACCCCAGGAAATCACTGTGCATGAATCGGGGATAACTTCGGCAGCGCAAAAAGTGTGGAAAAGTTGCCAGCAGCTGCCTGGCGTTGTCCCGTTAACACCCGCAAGGTTATGTTTTTTCCACAGCCTTGTTTACTCAATGGTTTTCCACGGTTATCCACAGAATACCCAGGGCCTTGTTAACTATTACTACGTTTACGTATACATACGTTATTAAAACCTTAGAACCCTCGCATCGGAAACGAAGATGCCGCCGTAAACCGTCCCGGCGGCATCGTCCTTACCCTGCCAATCGCACGGCTCAAGCCAGCGGGATATAAAGCTCTGTCTTCAGGTCCTCCGGCGCCGCCTCGTCAGGCGTATTCAGATAAACCTCGAACGAAGGCGCCGAAAAGTCCGGCTTGCGCCCGAGCTTCTGCAAGCCTTCGTTGTAAAGCCACATCCACGCTTGCTGCAGCCCCTCATACGGCCCCTTGTGAAGCACCATCGCGTGTTCGCCGCCACGCAGCTGAACCTTCTCGACAGGCGCCAGGATCTCCACATCGGTTTCTTGCCCCAGATGCAGTGCCGCTTTCGAGCGCAGCTTCGATTCTTCGACCGTCTTGGGATCGTCGTAAAAGATGCCAACCATCTTCGAACCGGACGTGCGCACGTTGCGCTCGCCAAGCCATTGCGCGAGCGTGTAGAACGCGTCGCTGATCTTCATGTACGGACCCACGTGGCTGACGGCGAGCAGATCCATTGGCTCGAGGGTGAGGAGCTTCACGTCGCGGTTTTGCATGATGGCGTCTCCAGGTGCACTGGCCACGCGAATGCGCGGCTGCATGCGCCCGAAGATAGCACCGTGCTCCGGTAGACGCCCTCGGCGTGCCGAGGACTCGAGCGTCACAAACTCACACGTGTTACCGGATGCGCCTCGAGCCACGCGTTCTCTTCGTCGTCGTAGAGCCGCGAGCGCGTGAGAAAGCGCAGGCCCGTGGGTCGTTCGAGCGAAAACATGCCGCCGTTGCCTGGCACGGCGTCGATGATGAGCTGGGTGTGCTGCCAGTACTCAAACTGCGCCTCCGTCATATAGAACGGCATCCTGCCGATTTCTCCCAACTGCACGTCGGCATTGCCGACCATGAAGTCACCGACGGGAAAGCACATGGGCGCGCTGCCGTCGCAGCAGCCGCCCGACTGGTGAAAGAGCACCGGGCCATGTTCGCGCGTTAGCTGCTCGATCAGCGCGAGCGCGGCCGGCGTGGCGGTGACGCGTTCGACCATCTCGTGACGCTCCTCAGAGGTTGCAACGAAGCAGGCGTCGCGCGCAGTGGCGGCTTCTGGGCCGCAAAAACACCGCGCGCGACGCGCAGGGCACGCAGTGGGATCAGAAGAACCCGAGCGGCTGCTCGCTATAGCTCACGAGCAAGTTCTTCGTTTGCTGGTAGTGGTCGAGCATCATCTTGTGGTTCTCGCGCCCGATGCCCGACTGCTTGTAGCCGCCAAACGCCGCGTGCGCCGGATACGCGTGGTAGCAGTTGGTCCACACACGCCCTGCCTGGATCGCGCGGCCGAAGCGGTAGGCGCGCGTACCATCGCGCGTCCACACGCCCGCGCCGAGGCCGTAGAGCGTGTCGTTGGCGATTTCCAGCGCTTCCTCTTCGGTCTTGAAGGTCGTGACGGACACGACGGGCCCAAAGATTTCCTCCTGGAAGATGCGCATCTTGTTGTGACCGCGGAAGACGGTGGGCTTCACGTAGTAGCCGTCGCCGAGTTCGCCGGTGAGTGTGTTGCGCTCGCCGCCAATCAGGCATTGCGCGCCTTCCTGCTTCCCGAGGTCGATATACGAGAGGATCTTCTCGAGCTGCTCCTGTGAGGCCTGTGCGCCGATCATCGTCTTCGTGTCGAGCGGGTGGCCTTGCTGGATCGCCGCCACGCGCTTGAGCGCGCGCTCCATGAAGCGGTCATAGATCTTTTCGTCGATGAGCACGCGCGACGGGCACGTGCACACTTCGCCCTGGTTGAGCGCGAACATCGCGAAGCCTTCGAGCGCCTTGTCGAAGTAGCTGTCGTCGTGGTCGAGCACGTCGGCGAAGAAGATGTTCGGGCTCTTGCCGCCCAGCTCCAGCGTCACCGGAATGATGTTCTGGCTCGCGTACTGCATGATGAGGCGGCCCGTGGTGGTTTCGCCCGTAAAGGCGATCTTCGCGATGCGCTTGTTCGAAGCGAGCGGCTTGCCGGCTTCGAGACCGAAGCCGTTCACCACGTTGAGCACGCCGGCCGGCAGCAGGTCCTGGATCAATTCGGTCAGCACGAGGAACGAAGCGGGCGTCTGCTCGGCGGGCTTGAGCACCACGCAGTTGCCGGCCGCGAGAGCGGGCGCGAGCTTCCACGCGGCCATGAGGATTGGGAAGTTCCACGGAATGATCTGGCCGACCACGCCGAGCGGCTCATGGAAGTGATACGCAACCGTGTCGTGGTCGATCTCGGAGATGCCGCCTTCCTGCGCACGCACACAGCCCGCGAAATAGCGGAAGTGGTCCGCGGCGAGCGGAATATCGGCGGCGAGCGTTTCACGCAGCGGCTTGCCGTTATCGATGGTCTCGGCCACGGCGAGCTTGTGGAGGTTCTGCTCGATGCGATCGGCGATGCGGTTCAGAATATTGGCGCGGTCGGTGGGCGAGGTCTTGCCCCATGCGGCTTTCGCTTTGTGTGCGGCGTCGAGTGCGAGTTCGACGTCGGCCTCGCGCGAGCGCGGAATGGACGTGAACGCGTGACCCGTGATGGGCGAGATGTCGTCGAAATACTCGCCGCCGAGCGGCGCCACCCACTCGCCGCCGATGAAGTTGCCATACTGCTTCTTGTACGGGAATTCGGTGGTCAGGAATTGCATGTCCGCGTGATTCATCTCCGTGCTCCTCTGTGTTCTCGATCTCGATATGGACGGGCGCAGCGAGGCCGCGCTACCGCGGGACGCTAACGCGAGAACCATGCCAGCGCGGCGGCGCAGCCGCGTCGCGCCATGCGGTAGCGGCTCGGCGCACGCGTACCCTGAAAATGCGTGATCTGCGGGCCATGCAGGCAATCGGCGGATTGCGTCAGCCCGGAACAGAGGGGCATTCAACTGCTCAAGAAGTGAACAGCCGGGAAGCGCAATATCGACGGGAGTTGGAGATTTGCGGCGCGCGGGCCGCACTTGAGGTAGGCTTTGCACCCGTAACAGTCAGGAGAGTCTGCATGTCGAGTACATTCGTTTGCCGCAACCAGTCGTGCGGCACCCCGTGGGAACAGAGCGAGGTCGTGATCAAGAACGAAGGGCAGGGGCCCTTGTTCCGGTGTCCGCTGTGCGGTGCCCGCAACTACCTTGAGCAGTTCGAAGACGACGATGGCAACGTCGTCTATGAGCAGGTGGACGGCAAGCCCTTCCTCTGAGCGCTGGCGGCTAGAGGATCTGCGTCGCGAGCGTGATGCCGAAGAAGAAGCCGCCAACCAGGCCAAGCGCACGGCCGACCAGTAGCTGGTTCAGATCCTCGTCCAGCATCATGGGGTCGCGCCGGTCGCGCAGCACCGTTTTCAGCAGCAAGGGGCGGATCAGGAGTGCGCAAGCGGCGATCACGACCGGCACTGCAAGGCGGATAGCCAGGCTGACGTGCTTCTCGGGCGGAATATCCAGCCAGACCAGGAGCAGGACCAGAAGCGTTGTGACGAGCGCACCGATGATTGCGCCTGCCACGAGCCGGTCGACAGGATGACCGTGCATCATGATTTACCTCGTTGGAACAGTTGACCTGACTATGATCAGCATTTAGTCAGAAAATCCCTATAGGAAGAGTCCGAAAGTGAGATAGGCTATTCGGGATCAAATCATTCGGATTCCGAAGTTTCTTGCCGCCGATGCCGTTGCGGACCCGGCAAATGTGGAAAGCGAATGGGCGGCTTGCGGGCGAACGAAGAAGCGTGAGAGCCGGGCGGCGAGGCGCCGGTTTCAGCGGCTACCATCCCCAATTTAGTCGGACGATTTGTTACCTATCCATACGGGTAGGCTGGCGAGCGCCCCGGAGCGTCCTACAGTACTTCATACGATAAGAAACCACGGCAGGACCAACGGGGAAAGCCATGACATTCGTCGAACAGGAAATCGCGCACATCGCGCGCGTGATGCCGCCGTCGCTGGCCGGCGATTTCGAGATGCCGGTGATGGGGGTCGCCTACTGGCGCAAGCGTCTGCACGCGCTTCTCAAGCAGAACCACCTGACTCACGTTCAGCTTTCGACCGTCGACACGCTGCTTCGCCAGCTCGACGGCTTCGAGGCGCTCAGCCGCTGGCTGCCGCGTCCGAAGCAGGCGTCGCGTCACGTGAGGCGGGTGAAGTAGCCCAAGAAAGTGCCCGGGGAGAAATGCAAAAAGCCCGATCGCAAGGATCGGGCTTTTTGACTGAATTGGCTGGTGGGGCGTGAGTGACTCGAACACTCGACCTACGGATTAAGAGTCCGCTGCTCTACCAACTGAGCTAACGCCCCCAACAGAAAAAAGATTATGCAGGACTTTTTGGGACTTGGCAAGACCTTTTCGCAAAATTCCTGAGAATAGTGTGTCGACGCGGCGCAAGCCCTGTCTGCGTGTGCGTTTGCGCCGTCACCGCCGGGGCCGTGCTGTCCCGGTATGATGTCGCCACCCCTGGCGTCAAACCAGGTCTCAAGCCAGTCGCTGTGCGCCGCCTGTTCACCGAGCTTGGCTGGTTGGCTGTAATCGGCCGCAATCGTCGCACGGCAATCCACAAAGGCAAACGATGGACGACAACGCAATCGACGCGCTGCTGGAGCGCGTACTGGCCCCGTGGGTGCGCGCGCTCGGGATGAAGCCCGTCGAGGTCTCCGAAGAGAGCGCCACCTTGCGCCTGCCGTTTTCGGGCGAGCTGCGCCACTCGGGCGGCGTGATCTGCGGTCAGGTTTTCATGGCGGCGGCGGATACGGCCATGATCGTCGCGATCACGGCCGCGCTCGGCGGCTTCAAGCCCATGACGACCGTTGCGCTGAACACGAACTTCATGCGCGCGGTGCGCAAGGGCGACGTGCTCGTCACAGCTCGCGTGCTGCGCATGGGCCGCAATCTGGTGTTCGGTGAAATAGAACTCTACGACGAAGATGGCCGGATGGCGGTTCACGCGACCTCGACTTACGCGCTGCTCGATTAAGCTTGGCGCTTCCGATCGTTTTCGGTCGCTTCGAAGGACGTAGAAGGCATGTTCGATCAGGTGGTTTTCGCCGGCGGCGGCAATCGCTGCTGGTGGCAGGCAGGGTTCTGGGACATCGTCCAGCCCGAGCTGCGCATTCGCCCGCGCGTCATTACGGGCATTTCGGCGGGCGCGGCCACCGCGTGCATGCTCTACACGCGCGACGCCGACTGGGTCATGCGCTATTACGAGGAAGCGCTGCGCCACAACAAGCGCAACGCCTACTGGGGCAATCTGCTGCGCGGCGAATCGGTGTTCCCGCATTACCGCATTTATCGGCAGGCGCTGCTCGACATCTACGGCGAGCCGTTCACGCAGCTCCAGAACGCGCCTGAGATCCGCATCGGCGTGTCGCATGTGCCGCGCTGGCTCGGCGCGCGCAGCGCCGTGGCGGCGGGTCTCATCGCGTACAACATCGAAAAGCACATTCGCAAGACGCTGCATCCCACGCTCGGGCGCAAGCTCGGGTTTCATCCGGAGTTCGTGACGGCGCAGGAATGCGCGAGCGTGGAGGATCTGGCTGATCTCATCCTGCAGTCGTCGTGCACGCCGCCGTTCACGCCGGTGCTGCGGCGCGACGGCCGTCCGGTGCTCGACGGCGGCATGGTCGACAACGTGCCGGTCGGCGCGCTCGACGAGACGCCCGGCCGTGTGCTGGTGATGGTGACGCGGCTTTATCCGCGTCCGCAGATGTTCGTGGTGCGGCACCAGGCGGCGCAGGGCGTGCAGCAGCGCCTGTACGTGCAGCCATCGGCGAAGGTGCCGATCTCGAGCTGGGACTACACGAGCCCGCAGCAGATGCAGCACGCCTACAACCTCGGCCGCGTGGACGGCGAGCGTTTCCTCACGCGTTTGCCAGACGTCATGGAATCGGCCGCGCACGCCTGAGCGCACGCGGCCGGATCAAAAGCAGCCGGAAAGATGCAGGAAGGGCGGCGCGCGCCGCCCGCGTGCGGTCGCGCTTACTTGCGGCGGCCGCCTTGCAGCGCTTCGGGGTTCGCGACGTTTGCGTGGTCGCCCGCATCGAACGCGAGGATGTTGCGGAACGCCGCGCCGAAGTACAGCTCGTAGCTCTCGCGCTCCACATAGCCGATGTGCGGCGTGCAGATCACGTTTTCCATGCGCAGCAGGCTGTAGCCCTGCAGGATCGGCTCGCTTTCGTACACGTCGATCGCGACCATGCCCGGCCGGTTTTGCGAGAGCGCGCCGAGCAGCGCGTTTTCTTCCATCAGCTCCGCGCGGCTCGTGTTGACGAGCAGCGACGTGGGCTTCATGCGCAGCAGGTCTTCCTGCTTCACGATCCCGCGAGTGTCATCGTGCAGGCGTAGATGTAGCGACAGCACGTCGCTCTCTTCGAAAATCGCCTCGCGGCTTGCGGCGGCTTCGTAGCCGTCGGCGCGCGCCGCTTCGAGCGAATGCTCGCGGCCCCACACCAGCACGCGCATGCCAAAGGCCTTGCCGTAGCCGGCCACGAGACGGCCGATCTTGCCGTAGCCCCAGATGCCGAGCGTCTGGCCGCGCATCACCGTGCCGAGGCCAAAGTTGGGCGGCATGGCCGACGTCTTGAGGCCCGACTGTTGCCACGCGCCCTGCTTGAGGTTGGCGACGTACTGCGGAATGCGCCGTTGCGCGGCCATGATGAGCGCCCACGTGAGTTCGGCGGGCGCGACGGGCGAGCCGGTGCCTTCGAGGACGGCGATGCCGCGCTCGGTGCAGGCGGGGATGTCGATGTGCGGACCGGCCTTGCCCGTCTGGCTGATCATGCGCAGATGCGGGAGCTTGTCGAGCAGTTGCGAGGTGATGCGGGTGCGTTCGCGAATCAGAACGAGCGCGTCGACTTCGGCGAGACGGCTGGCGAGCTGGCCGAGGCCTCGCACCGTGTTGTTGAAAACCTTGACCTCGTGGTCGGCGAGCAATTGAAAGCAGTCGAGCTTGCGGACGGCGTCCTGGTAGTCGTCAAGGATGGCAATTTTCATGGCGGCGGGTTGTTTTGCGTGTTTTGTATCGCGCCATGCGTGGCGCGACTTCGGTGTTCATCTGGTGGTTATCCCACTATGCAGCGCCGCGAAGGCTGGTATGAATATGGGGAGCCTTCACGTCGCTCGCCGCGTGCAGCATCGGGCATTGCAATTGCACCACCTCAAGGCTACGCACGCAGGATTTTTGACGCGGCAATCAGCCGCGAATTTGCAACTTTTAACAGCTTGTCGGGCTCCGATGCAAGCCGCTTTACAGACGGTTTCGAACCCCAGGCTAAAGGACCTTGACGACCTGCCCAACTGCGCGGACCGATTCGCATGTTGATCTGCCATCAACATTCGGTTCGCATGAGTTGCGCCTCTCGCGTGCAGCGTCTACAAGGGCCGATCCCCTTTTTACAGCCCTAAAAATGGAGACAGCTCGATGAACCATCCCGATTACCAAGCCCAGGCCGCCGCGCAGGTGCCCGCCTGGGTCCGGCACCGGAAATTGATCGATTGGGTGCATAAAATCGCTGCGCATACCCAGCCGGACCACATTGTCTGGTGCGACGGTTCGCAGGAGGAATACGACCGCCTGTGTGCGCAGATGGTCGAGGCGGGCACGATGCGCCGCCTCAATCCGCTCAAGCGCCCGAATTCGTATCTCGCCTGCTCCGATCCCTCGGACGTCGCGCGCGTGGAAGACCGCACCTTCATTTGCTCGCCCAACAAGGAAGACGTCGGCCCCACCAACAACTGGGTCGCGCCTGCAGAAATGCGCACGACGCTCGACGGCCTGTTCGCGGGCTCGATGCGCGGCCGCACGATGTACGTCGTGCCGTTCTCGATGGGCCCGCTCGGCTCGCCTATTGCGCATATCGGCGTGGAGCTTTCCGATAGTCCCTACGTGGCCGTGAACATGCGCATCATGACGCGCATGGGCCGCGCGGTGTACGACGTGCTCGGCGAAGACGGCGCGTTCGTGCCGTGCGTGCACAGCGTGGGCGCGCCGCTCGCGGCGGGCGAGAAGGACGTGCCGTGGCCGTGCAACCAGACGAAGTACATCGTCCACTTTCCGGAAACGCGCGAGATCTGGAGCTATGGCTCGGGTTACGGCGGCAATGCGCTGCTCGGCAAGAAATGCTTCGCGCTGCGCATCGCCTCGACGATGGGCCGTGACGAAGGCTGGCTCGCCGAACACATGCTGATTCTCGGCGTGCGCTCGCCGGAAGGCCGCAAGTACCACGTCGCGGCGGCGTTCCCTTCGGCGTGCGGCAAGACGAACTTCGCCATGCTGATTCCGCCGCCTGCCATGAACGGCTGGGAAATCACCACGATCGGCGACGATATCGCGTGGATCAAGCCCGGCGCCGACGGCCGCCTCTATGCGATCAATCCGGAGGCGGGTTACTTCGGCGTGGCGCCGGGCACCGGTGAAAAGACCAACTTCAACGCCATGGCGACGCTCAAGGAGAACGTGATCTTCACGAACGTCGCGCTCACCGACGACGGCGACGTCTGGTGGGAAGGCATGACCGACGAGCCGCCCGCACACGCAATCGACTGGATGGGCAACGACTGGACGCCTGCCATCGGCAAGGAAACCGGCCGTAAGGCCGCGCATCCGAACGCACGCTTCACGGCGCCGGCTTCCCAGTGCCCGTCGATCGATCCCGAATGGGAGAACCCGAAAGGCGTGGCCATCGACGCGTTCATCTTTGGCGGCCGCCGCTCGACCACGGTGCCGCTCGTGACCGAGGCGCGCGACTGGACCGAGGGCGTCTACATGGCCGCGACCATGGGCTCGGAAACCACGGCCGCTGCGGCGGGGCAGCAGGGCGTGGTGCGCCGCGATCCTTTCGCGATGCTGCCGTTCTGCGGCTACAACATGGCCGAGTATTTCGGCCATTGGCTCGACGTGGGCGAGCGCCTCGCCACGACCGGCGCGACGCTGCCGCGCATTTTCTGCGTGAACTGGTTCCGCAAGGGGCCGGATGGCAAGTTCGTGTGGCCGGGCTTCGGCGAGAACATGCGCGTGCTCGAATGGATGGTGCGCCGTATCGAAGGCAAGGCCACGGGCGACGAGCACGCATTCGGCGTGTCGCCGCGCTACGGCGATCTCGACTGGAGCGGTCTGAACTTCACGCAGGCGCAGTTCGAACAGGTGATCTCAGTGGACGCCAACGACTGGCGTGCCGAACTCGCGCTGCACGCCGAGCTGTTCGACAAACTCGCTCATGGTTTGCCGGAAGTGTTGAAGGACGCTCGCAAGACGCTGGAAGCACGCCTCTAATCATGTGACGTGAGCGCTCACTAACTGAGTGGCCGCCTTCGGGCGGCCATTTCTATTTCCGGGGTCGAATGCATTGGTGCAGTGCAGAGGCCCGTCTGTTCGGCGTCTGACTGGTTATCTCGCTGCGATGCGCAAAATTGTTTCGTTCGAGGTAACAATCGGACCTCTGTTAATGCATTTTGGGGCGCAGTCGCAGAATTCGTAAAGAAAATAAGGGCTTCGGAGGCAACTTCTGCACGATTTCTGCTGTCGTAGGAGAATTCGCGGTTTCCTCCGCTGATTAACAGCGGGGTAGTAACAGGCAGGAGTTGTCTCATGGATCATTTGCAGTCGATGCGAGTATTCGTCAAAGTGGCCGACCTCGGCAGTTTCGCCCGGGCCGCCTCCGCGATGGATATCTCCAACGCGGTTGCGACGCGGCACGTTGCCGACCTCGAAGGTCGGCTCGGCACGCGTTTGCTCAATCGCACGACCCGCAGTCTCTCCCTGACCGAATCGGGTCAGGTCTATCTCGAGCGCGCCCGCCAGATTCTCGATGAGCTCGAGGATGTCGAACAGATGGTCGTCGCGCGCAATCACGAACCCGTCGGCACGCTGCGTATCGTCGCGCCGGTCGTTTTCGGGCTCCACAATCTCGCTCCGGTGCTGCAGACGTACACGCAGCGTTATCCGCAAGTCATTCCCGACGTCACGCTGGTCGACCGTCAGGTGGATCTCGTCGAAGAAGGTTTCGATCTGGGCGTCGTGACCGCGCGCCAGATGCGTAGCGCGAGCATTGTCACGCGACGCCTCACGACCGGCTGCATGACGGTATGCGCGACGCCGGCGTACCTCGAAAAGCACGGTACGCCCACGCGCCCCGAGCACCTCATGGAGCACCCGAGCCTCTCGCTGCCCTCCGAGTACTGGGGCGACGAGCGCGTCTTCACGGGGCCTGAAGGCGAAGTCCGCGTGCGCCCGACCAATGTGATCGTGGCGAACAACACCGAGATGCTGCGCCAGTTCGCGCTGCTCGGCATGGGCATTGCGATCCTGCCGAGCTACCTGATTGGCCGCGACATGACGCGCGGGCGTCTCGTGCGGCTGCTTGGCGACTATCGTCTGCCGCAGGTGGAAATCAACGTCGCGTATCCGAGCCGCCGTCACCTGCCGGCCAAGGTGCGCACGTTCATCGACCACCTTGTCGAGCACTTCAGCCAGACGCCGAACAGCCAGCTTGGCGAGCAGTGGGTCAAGGACGGCCTTGCGCGCCCGGCCGTGGCGGGTCGCAATGGCGTGGCGAGCGACGACTACGACGGCGCGCAGCCCGTGCCGGGTGGGAGCCTGCACGACGGCGAGCACAACGGCGTGGAAGCCGATCGCGCACCGAAGGCGGCGCGCGCTTCGGCGGCGCGTACGCGGACGTCGGCGATCTCGCCGCTATAAGCTCGATATCGCCGGTCATCGGGCGATAAAAAAGGCGCAGCTTCGTGAGAAGCTGCGCCTTTTTGTTTGGCTGCGCCTTGGTCGAGGGCGGCCCCGGCCCTTGAACGGATCGCTTAGGAGCCCGTCTTGCGCGCCGGCGTCTTGCGGGCAGCCGTCTTGCGTGCCGGTGCGGCTTTGGCGGCCGCCGTTTTGCGTGCGGGCTTGGCCTTGCCTTCTTCTGCCGAATCCGCCGCGTCGTTCGCGGCATCGTCCTTAGCCTCAGCCGATGCGGCCGACTTCTTCGCGGCCGTCTTGGCCGCCGTCTTCGCGCTCGGCTCCTTCTTCTCGAACTCGAAGCCGATCTTGCCATCCGGCTGTTTGACGAGGAAAGCCTTGAAGTTGCGGCCCGTACGCGACGACTTGAAGTTCGTCAGCAAGTCGGTCCGGCCTTCGGCCAGCAGCTTCGCCATCTGGTCACGCGTGATTTCCTGCTGGAGGATCACCTTGCCCGAGCGGAAGTCGCAGGTCTTCGGATTCGCGACCGAGTGCTCGCACACATAGCTCATGCCGTGCTCGAACACGTGACCCTTGCACTTCGGGCAGGCACCCACCGGCTCCTGCTGCGAGAAGTCAGGCGCTTCGCCATCTTCGGTCCCCTGGTCCTGGCCGAAATCGAACTCAAGCTTGTAGTTCTTGATTTCGTCGTCGAACGAGAGCTTGAGGATGGCCGAGAACGGCCGGCCCATCTTGCTGCGGAAGCCCGAGAGCGGGCCGATCGTCTTGTTCTGCAGCAGCTCTTCCACTTCGGGGATTTCGAACTGGCGGCCACCCGGAATCTTCGAGATCGAGAACTCGCACTTCGTGCATGCGAAACGGCGATAGTTTTCCTTCACCTGGCCGCCGCAATTCGGGCACGGCGTGGTCAACGTCGCGTAGTCGCCGGGGATCGTGTCCGAGTCGTATTCCTTCGCGCGCTTCACGATGGTCTGCGTCATGCGGGCGATTTCCTGCATGAACGCGTCGCGCGGCAGCTTGCCGCGCTCCATCTGCGAAAGCTTGTACTCCCATTCGCCGGTGAGTTCCGGCGCGGTGAGTTCTTCCACGCCCAAGCCGCGCAGCAGTGTCATGAGCTGGAACGCCTTGGCCGTGGGAATCAGCTCTCGCCCTTCGCGCACGAGATACTTTTCGCCCAGCAGACCTTCGATGATGGCCGCGCGCGTGGCCGGCGTGCCAAGACCCTTGGCGGCCATGGCCTCGCGCAGCTCTTCGTCGTCCACGAGCTTGCCCGCGCCTTCCATCGCCGAAAGCAGCGTCGCTTCGTTGTAGCGCGCAGGCGGCTTGGTCACGAGTTGATGCGCTGCGATCTTGTCGGTCTTGACCTTCTCGTCCTTCTTCACCGGCACGAGGTTGGCGTCGTCGCCGGCCGCGTCGCGGCCATAGACCTGCAGCCAGCCCGGTTCGACCAGCACCTTGCCTTCAGTCTTGAAGTGATGACCGGCGACTTCGGTAATGCGCGTGGTGACGCGATATTCCGCGGCCGGGAAGAACACGGCGAGGAAGCGCTTCACCACGAGGTCGTAGAGCTTCTGCTCAGGCTCGGAAAGCGACTTCGGCGCCTGCAGCGTGGGGATGATGGCGAAGTGATCGCTGATCTTCGAGTTGTCGAAAATGCGCTTGTTCGGCTTCACCCAGCCCTTGTCGAGCACCTGCTTGGCGTGCGGCAGGTAGTTGTTGCTCTCCTTGAGCATCTCGAGCGTTTCTTTCACGGTGCCGAGGTAGTCCTCGGGCAGCGCGCGCGAATCGGTACGCGGGTAAGTGAGCACCTTGTGCTTTTCGTACAGCGCCTGAGCAAGACCCAGCGTGTTCTTGGCCGAAAAGCCGAAGCGGCCGTTGGCTTCGCGCTGCAGGCTCGTCAGGTCGAAGAGCGCGGGCGAGAGCTGCGTGGACGGCTTCGATTCTTCGGTGACCGTGCCTTCACGGCCGTGGCAGGCCGCGACGATGGTTTCGGCGGCCGGCAGGCTCCAGAGGCGCGAGTCGCGCTTTTCCGGATCGAACTCGTCCTTCTTGAATTTCGGGTCGTACCAGCGGCCTTCGTAGAAGCCGCCCGCACAGACGAACTCCGCGCGCACTTCCCAATAGTCGCGCGGAATGAAGCGGCGGATTTTCTCTTCACGTTCGACGACGATCGACAACGTTGGTGTCTGAACGCGGCCAACTGTCGTGAGGAAGAAGCCGCCGCCCTTGCTGTTGAAGGCGGTCATCGCGCGCGTGCCGTTGATGCCGACGAGCCAGTCGGCTTCCGAGCGGCAGCGGGCGGCGTCGGCAAGCGGCTGCATGTCGTGGTCGCTGCGCAGGTTCGCGAAACCGTCGCGAATCGCCTGCGGCGTCATCGACTGGAGCCACAAGCGCTGGACCGGCTGCTTCGCCTTCGCGTGCTGGGCGATGAGGCGGAAGATCAGCTCGCCCTCGCGCCCCGCGTCGCAGGCGTTGATGAGCTGCGTGACATCCTTGCGCTTCATCAGCTTGTTGAGCACCTTGAGCCGCGATTCGCTCTTGGCGATCGGGTTCAGGTCGAAGTGCGGCGGGATCACGGGCAGGTGAGCGAAGCTCCACTTGCCGCGCTTGACCTCGTATTCCTCGGGCGCTGCGATTTCCAGCAGATGGCCGACCGCCGACGAGAGCACGTAATCGTCGCTCTCGTAGTACTCGTCATGCTTGGTAAAACCGCCCAGAGCGCGCGCGATGTCGTTCGCGACGGATGGCTTCTCGGCGATGATCAGAGCTTTGGACATGACTGGTTGCTTGTGGGTGTATCCGGTTGGCGCCCCGGGGCCGATGCCGCCTGAATGGGCGCTTGGGCGCGATGCCCTGCGTTGCCGCCCCGCTCGGGGGGCCGTTCTCGACCGCTTTATAGCACATGGCGCGGCGGCGTCGATTTTTGCGTCATCTCTTGACGACACCTGCGCACGCGCCAGGGCGCCCAATCATAAGGGCGCGCTTGGTCGTGCGGCAAGCGGGGCGTCTGATCGGGGTCAGATGTTGGGTGCGCTCAAACGGCGCTCAGGGCGGGGCGCAGCTTGGGCGCGTCGGCCACGCCCGGTAGCGCCCTGAGGTCCGAGAGCATGCGCTCGACCACGGCGGCATGCGGCAGGACCGTGCCGAAAAAGCGCGTGGCGTGGCCGTCTTCGATCAGGATCGTCGGGAAGTTCTCGACGTCGAGATCGTCGAAGCGGTCGGCATGAGTTTCGATGTCGATGTACGCGAAGCAGACATCGGGATGCGCATCGGCGATACGGTCGAACGTGGCCCGGTAGTCGCGGCACGTCCCGCACCACTGCGCGCACAGGCACGCGACGAACAGCGTGTCCTGATTGCTGACACGCTCTGCGATCTTGTCGGCGTCGGTGTCGAGGTCTAGCGCGGGCATGGTCGTTCCTTGCGTTCTCTTATATATAGAGCGGGGTATTTGGCGCGAATGTATCACGGCGGCGCGCGGGCGGTGATGCTCCCTCAATCCACAGCATGAGCCGGCTCAGTTCTCGCGACTGGCCCGCACGAACCAGCCGCCGGGCAGGGCGTCGAGGTGCCCCGCGAGTTCGAGTTGCAGCAGCGTGCCTTGCAGCACCGCTTCAGCCATGTCGGTGCGTTGGGCAAGGATTTCAACCGTGGCTGGCGCGTGTCCGAGCGCGTGGAGCAGGCGCCGGGCCTCGGCCCCCAAGCTGGCGGGTGGTTTTCGTGCTTCCGCGCGCGGACGTTCGAGCGGCTGCGGTAGCGTCTCACCCGTGTCGCGCCGTGTGCGATCGAACGGAACCGAGACTTTCTGGCGGTGCGGCTCACGCCGTGACGCGAGCGCGCGCCCGGCACCAGAGGGTTGCCCGATGTTCAGCGCATCGAGCACTTCCTCGGGCGATTCGACCAGCTGAGCGCCCTGCTTGATGAGCCCGTGGCAGCCGCGCGTGAGCGGCGCGTGGATCGAGCCGGGCAGCGCGAATACGTCGCGCCCCATCTCGTTGGCGAGCCTTGCCGTGATGAGCGAGCCCGAACGTTGCGCGGCCTCGATCACCACTACGCCCTCCACGAGCGCGGCAATCACGCGATTGCGCTGCGGAAAGTTCGCGGAACGCGCCGGAGTGCCGAGCGGCCATTCGGAGACGAGCGCGCCGTGCGAGGCGATCTCCGTGGCGAGCGGATGATGGGCCGGGGGGTAGACGAGATCAGCGCCTGTGCCGATCACGGCGACGGTGCCGCCATGCTCGTGGAGCGCGCCGCGATGCGCGGCGCCGTCCACGCCGAGCGCGAGCCCCGAGACGACCGTGAGACCCGCCGCGGCGAGTGTGCGCGCGAAGCGCGCTGCGTCGTCGATGGCCTGCGGCGTGGCGCTGCGGCTGCCCACCACGGCTACTGCGCGCGCGTGAAGCAGCTCGAGCCGGCCCTTTGCGTAGAGCAGCGGCGGTGGATCGGGCATGTCGAGCAGGCGTGGCGGATAGGCCGGATCGGCGAGTGTGACGAGCGCGTTGCCGGGTGCCGCGCACCAGGCCTGCAACGCTTCTAGCTGTGCTGTGAAATCCGGGCGGGGCCCGGCCAGTGCAGCGTGCGCGGCTTGTGCTCCAGCCACCGCGGCGAGTGCGACGAACGGTTGAGCCAGCACGTTTTGAGGCAGGCCGAACGCGCCGAGCAGCGCACGCAGCGCAGCGGGCCTCAGGCCAGGCGCGAGGGCGAGGCGCAGCCAGGCGGCCAGTTCCTCGGGAGACAGCGGCAAGGTCGTCGGCATTGCGTTCCCCGGGCGCGGACGGTTTGCCGCACCTCGTGATAAAATTTTCACCATCCGAAATACACCGTGGCGTCTTTACCCGTGGCACTGCGCGCACGCCTTCTGGCGCGGCGCACTCGCACGGGCGAGCGCGCGTTCAACGTTGAATTGCGGCCGTTTCGTCCGAATATGTGTGCATATCCTCCGTATCCGGCATGGGACCCGCAAGCTGGCCGAATAGCCAGGCCGCGCATCGTTCCCTGTTCCTGGCTTTTTCAGGCGCCCAACGAGAAACCCGTTAAATCATGGCTCTACTGAACATTCTTCATTACCCGGACAAGCGTCTGCACAAGGTCGCGAAGCCGGTCGAGGTGGTCAACGACCGCATCCGCAAACTGGTCGCCGACATGGCCGAAACCATGTACGCCGCGCCGGGCGTCGGCCTCGCGGCCACCCAGGTCGACGTGCACGAGCGCGTCGTGGTGATCGACGTTTCCGACGCGCACGACGAGCTGCGCGTATTCATCAACCCGGAAATCATCTGGTCGAGCGCGGAGCGTGAAGTGCATGAGGAAGGCTGTCTTTCCGTGCCGGGCATCTACGACGAAGTCGAGCGCGCGGAAAAGGTGCGCGTGCGCGCGATGAACGAAAAGGGCGAGACGTACGAGGTGGACTGCGAAGGGCTGCTCGCGGTCTGCATCCAGCACGAAATGGATCACCTGATGGGCAAGGTGTTCGTCGAATACCTTTCTTCGCTCAAGCAAACGCGCATCCGCAGCAAGATGAAGAAGCTCGAACGCGCGATGTAATCGCGATTTGATCGCGTTACGTCGCGCCGTCTCTTTCTTCATCAACCAGCCACGCACCGAGCGCCCATGAGCCACACCCTTCGCGTTATCTTCGCCGGCACGCCGGAATTCGCCGCCGCGGCGCTCGCTGCGATTCACGAAGCGGGCTTTGCCGTGCCGCTCGTCCTCACCCAGCCGGACCGTCCCGCGGGCCGTGGCATGAAGCTCCAGGCAAGCCCGGTCAAGCGCTACGCGCAGGAGCACGGCATCGCCGTTGCCCAGCCGCCGTCGCTGCGCCGCACGGGCAAGTATCCGGAGGAAGCGGCCGCGGCGCTGGATCTGCTGCGCGCCACGCCGCACGACGTGATGGTGGTCGCAGCCTACGGGCTGCTGCTGCCGCAGGAAGTGCTGGACATCCCGCCGCGCGGCTGCATCAACATTCATGGGTCTATCCTGCCGCGCTGGCGCGGCGCCGCGCCGATTCACCGCGCGATCGAAGCCGGCGACGACGAGACCGGCATCACGCTCATGCAGATGGACGCGGGCCTCGACACCGGCCCGATGATCTCCGAGGTGCGCACGCCAATCGCGCCGGGCGACACCACGGCGACGCTGCACGACCGCCTGGCGCAACTCGGCGCGAAGCTGATCGTGGATGGGCTCGTCGCACTCGAGCGCGACGGCGCGCTGTCCAACACGCCGCAGCCGGCTGAGGGCGCGACCTACGCCGAAAAGATCGGCAAGCAGGAGGCGGCACTCGACTGGCGCCGGCCGGCCGTGGCGCTCGCGCGCCAGATTCGTGCGTTCGATCCGTTCCCGGGCGGCGCCGGCACGCTGGACGGCGCGCAACTGAAGCTGTGGGCCGGCGAGCCTGTGGAGCGTTTGGCCAGCGCGAGCGCCGAGCCGGGCGAGATTCTCGATGTGAGCCCGGCGGGCGTGGTGGTGGCGTGCGGCGAGGGCGCGCTGCGCCTCACGCAGCTGCAAAAGCCGGGCGGCAAGCGCCTGCCCGCGCGCGAATTCCTGGCCGGCATGCCGCTCGTGGCGGGCCAGCGTTTCCAGTTGCCCGAGGCCCCTGCGGCCTGAATCCGCGCTCGCGCCAGCGCCGGAAAATGGTCTTCAGGGCAAACGCCGCGCGGTGACCAGCGCGCTAGAATCAATGGCGTTTGAAGCGCGTGTTTCGATTTTGAGGTTGTCATGCCTGGCATCACCCATTTCGGTTTTTTCCTCGTCGCCGTGTTTCTCCTGAACGTGACGCCGGGCCCCGATACGGCCTATATCGTCGGCCGCAGCGTGGCGCAGGGCCGCGGCGCGGGCCTGGTTTCCGCACTGGGTATCTCGGCAGGCTGCTGCGTGCACACGCTCGCCTGTGCGTTCGGTTTGACGGCGCTGCTGGCAGCATCGGCCACGGCGTTCACGGTCATCAAGATCGTCGGCGCGATCTATCTCGTGTATCTGGGCGTGCGGCTCGTCCTCACGAAGCACGACGCCAAGCCGGCCGAAGGCGCCGCGCAAGCCACGCCGCCTGCCGCTGCCGCGCGGCCGCTGCGCCAGCTCTTCATTTCGGGTTTCTGCACCAACGTGCTCAACCCGAAGGTGGTGCTGTTCTTCGTTTCGTTCTTCCCGCAGTTCGTCACGACGGGAACTGAGCACAAGGCGCTCGCTTTCCTGACGCTCGGTGCCGTGTTCGTGCTGATGAGCACGGTCTGGAACGGCTTCGTCGCGTGGGTGGCGGGCAGTGTTACGCGGCGTTTTTCGGGCAAGGCTGGCGTGAAGAAGTGGCTCGACCGTACAGTCGGCTCGGCGTTTGTCGGCCTGGGCCTGAAGCTCGCGACGGCCACGCGCTGAGATTGAATTTTTCGCATCTGCCCATATCTAACAAATCGCTTACAATGCGCTCGCCCGCATATGGCTGACTGGCTGGCGGCGGGCGTTCAACGATCGATTGGATCCCCTGGTGGGTGAAGGAGCACAGCACATGTTCAACTGGGTCAAAACCGCGATGTTGATGGCCGCGATTACGGCCCTTTTCATCGTGATTGGCGGGCTGATCGGCGGGCATCGCGGGATGATGCTGGCGCTGTTCTTCGCGCTCGCCATGAACTTCTTCTCGTACTGGTATTCGGACAAGATGGTCCTGCGCATGTACAACGCGCAGGAAGTCGACGAGACCACGGCGCCGCAGTTCTATCGCATGGTCCGCGATCTGGCCACGCGTGCGGGCTTGCCGATGCCGCGCGTCTACCTCATCAACGAAGACGCGCCCAACGCCTTCGCTACCGGCCGCAACCCCGAGCACGCGGCGGTCGCGGCAACCACGGGTATCCTGCGCGTGCTGTCCGAGCGCGAAATGCGCGGCGTCATGGCGCACGAACTGGCGCACGTGAAGCACCGCGACATTCTGATCTCTACGATCTCGGCCACCATGGCCGGCGCGATCTCGGCGCTCGCCAACTTTGCGATGATCTTCGGCGGGCGCGACGAAAACGGTCGTCCGGCGAACCCCATCGCGAGCATAGCGGTGGCGCTGCTCGCGCCGATCGCGGGCGCGCTGATCCAGATGGCGATTTCGCGTGCGCGCGAGTTCGAAGCGGACCGTGGCGGCGCCGAGATTTCCGGCGATCCGCAGGCGCTCGCCTCGGCGCTCGACAAGATCCATCGCTATGCGCAGGGCATTCCGTTCCCGGCGGCCGAACAGCATCCGGCCACGGCGCAGATGATGATCATGAATCCGCTTTCGGGCGGCGGCTTGCAGAACCTCTTCAGCACGCACCCGTCCACGGAAGAGCGCATTCGCCGGTTGATGGAGATGGCCGCGGGCGGCAGACGCTAGTGCGCCAGGCAGTCACAAAAAACGCCTCTTCGGAGGCGTTTTTTTATTCAGCCCGTCGCCGCGGCGTCGCCGTCTACGTGTCGCATCTCTGTTCGAGCCGAAACCCGCAGTGTCCGTTGACGCAAGGAAACCACGAAGAACACGAAGTAGACGCCAACGAACCAGGACACATCGAGCGCGTAGTACACGTGTCCAAACTTGACGACGACCCACGCGGCGATGAACGCCAACGGTACGGCATAGAAGAACACGCGATCCATCCGGTTATCGCGGGTGCTGCTCTGGAATAGCGAAACGTAGCAGCACGCGAAAAACGGCGCGATGTCGTATTCCTTCATTCTTGGATTCAGCGCGAGACAGAATGCGAGGGCATAGAACAGCCGGCCAGGTAGGTTGGCGTTTTCGAGAACCATGAGTCGCCGCCCGCGCAACGGGTTGACCGCATACGCGAATAGCGCGACGACAACCCCTTCGTAGAACAGCACGTCCTCCAGCGTCGACAGCGTGCGGACGTGCTGTTCGAGTATCCCGAACAGCACGAGCCCGGAATCGTTCTGGGCGAGCATCTGCCAGCGCAGCAGGGTTTCGAAGTCGGTCCACAGACGCGGTTCCAGCACGAGCTGCGCGATGGTTGCGAGCGCAACACACAAAGGCACGGCGAAGAAATACCGCATGCCTTTGGGGATAAAAAAGAACACGAGGGCGTACGTGAGGAAGTAGATCTTGATGGAGGCGAAAAGGGCGATGAAAAACGCCAGCGCGCAATACTTCGCTGTCGCGCTAACGCTCGGCTGCGAGGCGTGCTGCGAACTACGCGGCGGTGCGTCCCCGGAAGCCGAATAAAAAAGCGCAATGATCAGCAAGTGACCGAAGATCGCGAAGTTTCCTGTCAGCATGCCTCCCACACCCGCGCCGCCGGTCAGAAAACCCAGCGCACCCGCGACGACGAAATCCGCATGCCTGACGCTCCAGGCGAGACAGATCAGCGACGCCAAAACGAACGCCAGATAGAGCCAGTGAAACGGAATGCGCGAGAAGAGGTTCAGGAAGATGGGCGGATACACGAACGGAAATCCGTGCGGGATATACGGATTTGCGCCGCGCTTGAACTGGTCCAGCGCGTACGCGTACACCTTGTAGTCCCAGAAAGGCGCGAACAGCTTTCCCCGCCCCTGCTGGTACACGGAAAAGAGCGCAACGAAGGCCAGGAACGCGAGGTCGTGTTTCTTCCCGAGTGGTTTCATGATGGCCGCGACGAAGCTTAAGGAGGCGTTTTCTGTCGCCATCATGCGGCGGGCCATTAGTCGGCATCCGCCAATATGTATCCAGACGAATTCATCGCCGCCGCCCTGCGCGCGCGGTGCGCCCAACCCGAATCGAACAGGGCAGGCAGTGTTGCGCGCTCGCCACGCTACAATGGCTCGCTTGTGCATCATTGACGCCGCGATTCACCGCGGCCCGCATCCGGTTTCTTCATGACAGCCAGCCCATCCCGGCGACCCAGCAAGCCGTCTCACGGCAAAAAGAGTTCCGCATCGTCTGCGCGCCAGGGCGCGGCGCCGGCACGCAGCCACGCTGTGCACCTGGCCCCCGATTCGCTCGGCTTCGCGCTCGACCAGGCTGCGCACGCGGTCGGCGCGGTGCGCGCCGGTGCGGCGCTGCCCGCCGCGCTCGCGAGCGCCTTCGCCGCCTTGCCCGCCGACTTCTCGCCACAGGCTCGCGGCGCCGTGCAGGACGTCGCGTATCGCACGATGCGGCGCCTGGGCACGGTCGACTGGCTGATCCGGCAGCGCGTGAGCAAGGCGCCCGCGCCGCACGTTGCGAATCTGCTCGCCTGCTCGCTGGCGTTGCTCGTGGAAGACGAAGCGAGCGCCGCCTACACGCCGTTTACGGTCGTCGATCAGGCCGTGCGCGCCGTGGGCGCGCGCCGCGAGATCGCCTTCGCGAAGGGGCTCGTCAATGCAGTGCTGCGCGGCTTTCTGCGCGAGCGCGACACGGCGCTGGCCGCCGCTCAGGCCGATGAAACCGTGCAGTGGAACTATCCGCGCTGGTGGATCGACGCGGTCCGCGCCGCGTGGCCCACGCAGTGGCAGGCAATTCTCACCGCTGGCAACACGCAAGGCCCGCTCACGCTGCGCGTGAACGCGCGCCGCTCGAGCGCCGCCGAATACGTCCAGCGGCTCGCCGCCGAAAACATCGCCGCCACGCAGATCGGCGAGCACGCCGTGCGTCTCGCCGCGCCGCTGCCGGTGGATCGCATTCCCGGCTTCATGGCGGGCGACGTGTCCGTGCAGGACGCCGGCGCACAGGTGGCCGCGCAAATTCTCGGCGTGCGCGACGGCATGCGCGTGCTCGACGCGTGCGCGGCGCCCGGCGGCAAGAGCGGTCATCTGCTCGAACTCGCCGACATCGATCTGATCGCGCTGGAGAGCGATGCCACACGCGCCGCGCGTATCGGCGAGAACTTCGCGCGCCTTGGCTTCGCGCAAGACGATCCCGCACATCCGGCGCGCCACGCAAGGATCGTGGTCGGCGACGCGGGCAATCCCGCCGCGTGGCACGACGGCGAGCGGTTCGATCGCATTCTCGCCGACGTGCCGTGCTCGGCCTCTGGCATCGTGCGCCGCCATCCGGACATCCGCTGGCTGCGCCGCGAGAGCGACATCGCGGCGCTGGCCGCCGAGCAGCGCCGCATCGTCGATGCGCTGTGGCCGCTCGTGAAGCCGGGCGGCGAGCTGCTCTACGTGACCTGCTCGATCTTCCCCGAGGAAGGCGAAGCGCAGGCGCGCTGGTTTGAAAGCACCCATGCGGATGCGGTACGATTGGACGCCCTGGGGCAACTGCTGCCCGAGGCGCTCGGCGCGCCGGCCCGGGGGCCGGGACGCGGCGCAGCCAAAGAGGCACGGCACGATGCCGATGCAAAGGCCGAAGTGACGGCAACCGGCTGCCCCGCTCCCGATCGCACCGCAGATCACGACGGATTCTTCTACGCGCGCTTTCAGAAACGGTGACCATCAAACGCTTCTTCCCGCTGCGGTTCGCGGCCCTGATCTGGCTGGTGCTCGCCGTCGTTGGCTTCGTGGCCGCAACGCCGGCGCGTGCCGACTCGATCGCGGTGCAGCGCGCGTCGCTCCAGGCCGACAGCAACGGCTGGAGCCTCGACGCCCGCTTCGACTTCGACCTCAACAGCAGCCTGGAAGACGCGGTCAACAAGGGCATTCCGCTCTACTTCACCACCGACTTCGAGCTCACGCGCGCGCGCTGGTACTGGTTCGACGAACAGCCGGTGAGCGTTTCGCAAAGCATTCGCCTGTCGTTCCAGCCGCTCACGCGCGAGTACCGCGTCTCGAGCGGCGGCCTGCAGCTCGGCTTCTCGTCGCTCGCGGAAGCGCTCGCGGTCATCAAGCACGTCACTTCGTGGCACGTGATCGACCCCAAAGACGTGCATGCCGGCGAAACGTACACGGCCTCGGTGCGCATGCAGCTCGACGTCGCGCTGATGCCCAAGCCGTTCCAGATCGACGCCGTGAACAACCGCGACTGGAACCTCGCTTCCGACTGGAAGCGCTTTAACTTCACGGTGACCGAACGTGCTAAATAAAGTGCGCCGCGCCACCAGCTTCAGCAGCGTCGTCGTCAAGCTGCTCGTTTCCACCGTCGCGTTCACCGCGACGCTGCTGCTCGTCCTGCTCGCCGCGGCGAGCGCGAACACCGAGTTCTTCGACCGCTACTACGGCTGGCTCTACGCGGCCAATATCGTCGTCGCGCTGATCTTCCTGTCGGTGGTCACGGCGCTGATGATCGTGATCGTCGTGCGCTTGAGGCGCGGCAAGTTCGGCACGCGCCTGCTGGCCAAGCTCGCGTTCTTCTTCGCGCTCGTGGGCGTGGTGCCGGGCGGCATCATCTATATCGTTTCGTATCAGTTCGTCTCGCGCTCGATCGAGTCCTGGTTCGACGTGAACGTGGAAACCGCGCTCACGGCAGGCCTGAATCTCGGGCGCGGCATGCTCGACGCCTCGCTGTCCGATCTGCAAACCAAGGGCCGTCTGATGGCCGAGCAGATCGCGAGCGGCGACGCCGCGGGCACGACGCTCACGCTGCTGCGCGCGCGCGACCAGTTCGGCGTGCAGGACGCGATGATCGTCGAGCCGGTGCGCAGCATGTCGGGCGCCGCGCCGGAAATGCACGTGGTGGCGCAGGCGTCGAGCAACTTCTCGTCGCTCATGCCCGCCGATATGCCCACCTCGCTCATGATCGATCAGGCGCGTGGGCGCGGCTATGCGGCGATCGAAGGCGAAGTGGACGGTGACCCGCATCAGCTTGGCTCGAAAGGCGCGCTGCGCTTGCGCGTGGTCACGCGCATTCCCGATGCGAACACAACGGATCTGCAGCCGGTCGAGCGCTTCCTGCAACTGGAGCAGCCGGTGCCGGCCGCGCTCGCGCGTAACGCCGACGCCGTGCAGCGCGCGTATCGCGAATATCAGGAGAAGGCGCTCGGCCGCACCGGCCTGCGCAAGATGTATATCGGCACGCTCACGCTGGCGCTCTTTCTCGCCACGTTCGTCGCGATGATGCTGGCGCTCGCGCTCGGCAACCAGCTTGCGAGACCGCTCTTCCTGCTCGCGCAGGGCACGAAGGAAGTGACCGAGGGCGACTACACACCGAAACGCGAGATCAAGTCGCGCGACGAACTGGGCTTTCTCACCCAGTCGTTCAACGCGATGACGCGCCAGCTTTCCGAAGCGCGCCAGGCCGTGGAGAAGAACCGCGTCGCGCTCGAGCATTCGAAGGCGTATCTCGAGAGCATTCTCGCGAACCTCACGGCGGGCGTGTTCGTGTTCGACCGGCAGTTCCGCCTCACGACGGCGAATCCCGGCGCGGAGCGCATCTTCCGTCAGCCGTTCCAGACGCAGCTCGGCGTCGCGCTCGACCATATCGGCGCGCTCACCGAGTTCGGCGCAATGGTGCGCAAGGCCTTCGCCGACCAGGAAGCTTCACGCACGGACCGCGAAGGCGACGATCAAGATCGCGGGCACTGGCAGCAGCAGTTCTCCGTGCCGATTCCGGGCGAGACCGATCCGCTCACGCTGCTCGTGCGCGGCGCGCGCCTCGTGTCCGATACGGGCCGCGACGCCGGCGACATGCAAACCTCGGGCTACGTCGTGGTGTTCGACGACATCTCCGACGTGATCTCGGCGCAGCGCTCGGTGGCGTGGGGCGAAGTCGCGCGGCGTCTTGCGCACGAGATCAAGAATCCGCTCACGCCGATCCAGCTCTCGGCCGAACGCCTGCAGATGAAGCTCTCCGACAAGCTCGCGCCAACCGACGCCGAAGTGCTCAAGCGCGGCGCGACCACCATCGTCAATCAGGTCGCGGCGATGAAGCAGATGGTCGACAACTTCCGCGATTACGCGCGCACGCCGCCTGCGGTGCTCGCGAACCTGCAGCTCAATGAACTCGTGAGCGAAGTGCTCACGCTCTACGGTGCGGGAGAAGGCAAGAGCGCGATCAAGGTCGAGCTCTCCGACTTGCCGGTCATACGGGGCGACGCCACGCAGTTGCGCCAGGTGATCCACAACCTGCTGCAAAACGCGCAGGACGCCGTGGCCGACACGCAGAATCCTCACGTGACGCTCGAGACCCGCGCCGTAGAATACGGAGACCCCGACGCGCAAGGCCGCACGCACGTGGCGGTGCGTCTCACGGTTTCGGACAACGGCCCGGGCTTCCCGGCGCGCATCCTCACGCGCGCGTTCGAACCCTATGTGACGACCAAGGCCAAAGGAACAGGACTCGGGCTTGCGATGGTCAAGAAGATCGTCGACGAGCACGGCGCGCGCATCGACATCCGCAATCGAATGAAAGCGGGCGATGTGATCGAAGGCGCGCAGATCTCGATTCTCTTTCTCCAGTTGGCAGACGACATCCCCCCGGATGCCGCCACGCCAGGACCCGGCCGAGCCGTGGCGGGGCAGGCGCGTGCCGACGCGGAGCAGGGATCAAAAGCAACAGTGCAGACAAGGGCAGCGTAAATGGCAACCATCCTGGTGGTAGATGATGAAATGGGCATCCGGGAATTGCTCTCGGAGATCCTCAGCGACGAAGGGCACGTCGTGGAGCTTGCGGAAGATGCGCAGCAGGCGCGCGACTTCCGGCAGCGCCAGGTGCCGGACCTCGTGCTGCTCGATATCTGGATGCCGGACACCGACGGCGTGACGCTGCTCAAGGAATGGGCCGCGCAGGGGCATCTCACGATGCCGGTCATCATGATGTCGGGGCACGCGACGATCGACACGGCGGTCGAGGCGACGAAAATCGGCGCGCTCAACTTCCTCGAAAAGCCGATCGCGCTGCAAAAGCTGTTGAAGGCGGTCGAGCAGGGGCTCGCGCGCGGCACGGCGGCGCCGGTCGCGCCGGCCACGGCGGCGGCAGCGGGGAAATCGGCGGCGGGCGGCCCGGCGGTCGTGGCATCGGCGGCGGCATTGCCGGTGCTGGGCGCCGACGGCGTGCATGGCATGCAGGCGGGCGCCACGGCCACGCAAACGGCTTCGATCTCGTTCGACATTCCGCTGCGCGACGCGCGCGACGCGTTCGAGCGCGCGTACTTCGAGTACCACCTCGCGCGCGAGAACGGCAGCATGACGCGTGTGGCCGAAAAAACGGGGCTTGAGCGCACGCACCTGTATCGCAAGCTCAAGCAGCTCGGCGTGGATCTCGGCAAGAGCAAGGGCGAGTGAGGGCCCGAGCGGCGTGGCCCGGCTAACGAATTTCGCGAAAGCACTTGGCAAACGCGGAATAGGTCGCTATACTCTTCTTTCTTCGTTGGCCCGGTAGCTCAGTTGGTAGAGCAGCGGATTGAAAATCCGCGTGTCGATGGTTCGATTCCGTCCCAGGCCACCAGAATGCAGCCCCAGGAGATCGTTCGATTCCTGGGGCTTTTTCGTTGTGCGCGCGTTGGGTTCATTGTCTTGCGGTTCGAATTCCCGACGTCGACGGTATCCAGGGTATAAGGGTGCGCCAATGCCCGTGCTGGGACCCCGGCCTATACTGCATGAGCCGGCGCGGGGTTGTCCCTGCCGGTCCGCCCGGACGCATCGAGCAACGCAGGCAAGCAGCGCTGGCAAGCAACGAAAGCATTCGCGCGGAAACCTCATACACGGAGTTTCACGGTGACTCGAACTGAAGCCAAGGGCGCGCTCGTACTGTTTTCCGGCGGCCAGGATTCGGCCACGTGCCTCGCATGGGCGCTCGACCGCTACGAGAGCGTCGAGACGCTCGGCTTCGATTATGGCCAGCGTCATCGCGTCGAACTGGAGTGCCGCGAAGGCTTTCGCGCGGCGATCGCCAGCACGTTCCCCGAGTGGGGCAAGCGTCTCGGCGACGATCACATGATCGATCTTTCGGTGCTCGGCTCGATCAGCGACACGGCCATGACGCGCGAGATCGAGATCGAAACGGCGGCGAGCGGCTTGCCGAACACCTTTGTGCCGGGCCGCAACCTGATGTTCATGCAGATCGCCGGGGCGATCGCGTATCGTCGCGGGCTCAAGGTGCTCGTGGGCGGGATGTGCGAGACCGACTTCTCGGGCTATCCCGACTGCCGCGACGACACCATGAAGGCGCTGCAAGTGACGCTCAATCTCGGCATGGACACGCGTTTCGTGCTGGAAACACCGCTCATGTGGCTCGACAAGGCCGACACGTGGCGGCTCGCCGAAAAGCTGGGTGGCGAAGCGCTGGTGGACATGGTGCGCGTGGAAACGCACACCTGCTACGTGGGCGAGCGCGCCGAGCTTCACCCATGGGGCTTCGGCTGCGGCGAGTGCCCGGCGTGCAAGCTGCGCAAGCGCGGGTATGAAGCGTATCTCGCTGGCGAGAACGTGACGGAAGCACCGGTCTGAGCGTAGGGCTCGGGCCGCGCACGACTTTCGCAGTGAAAATGCTCAGGGCCGCGCACGGGCGGCGCACCCTGCCAGCACGTTGAACACGCGCCCGAGACCAACCGGCTTTGTACGCGCGCTGCGCGCATGAGCCAGAACCAGGCTGCACCATGACTTACGCGGTAAAGGAAATTTTCTACACGTTGCAGGGCGAGGGCGCGAACGCCGGGCGTCCGGCCGTGTTCTGCCGGTTCGCCGGCTGCAATCTCTGGTCGGGCCGCGAGGAGGATCGCGAGGAAGCCGTTTGCCGCTTCTGCGACACCGACTTCGTCGGCACCGATGGCGAGAACGGCGGCAAATTCCGCACGCCTGAAGAACTCGTCGCGAAGATCGCATCGCTGTGGCCTGAAGGTGAAGGCAACCGCTTCGTGGTCTGCACGGGCGGCGAGCCCATGCTGCAGATCGACCCGCCGTTCGTCGACGCGCTGCACGCGGCCGGCTTCGAGATCGCGATCGAAACGAACGGCTCGCTGCCGGTGCTCGACACCATCGACTGGATCTGCGTGAGCCCGAAGGCCGACGCGCCGCTCGTCGTCACGAAGGGCAACGAGCTGAAGGTCGTCGTGCCGCAGGAAAACCAGCGCCTCGCCGAGTACGCGAAGCTCGATTTCGAGTATTTTCTCGTGCAGCCCATGGACGGCCCGTCGCGCGACCTGAACACGAAGCTCGCTATCGACTGGTGCAAGCGCCATCCGCAGTGGCGCCTGTCGATGCAGACCCACAAATACCTGAACATTCCCTGATTCACGCGAATTTTTCTGAAGAAGCGCCGTGCTGACGATCACCCGAAAACTCGAATTCGACGCGGGCCACCGCATCCCCGACCACCGCAGCCAGTGCCGTAACCTGCACGGCCATCGTTACGTGCTCGAAATCACGCTGGAAGGCGACCTCGTCGAAACCGAAGGCGCGCCCGACCGCGGCATGGTGATGGACTTCGCCGACGTGAAGTCGCTCGCGAACCAGCATCTCGTCGATCTGTGGGATCACGCGTTCCTCGTTTTTTCGGGCGACACGCAGGTGCGCGGCTTTCTCGAAACGCTGCCGGGCCACAAGACGGTCGTGATCGACCGCATTCCGACCGTGGAGAACCTCGCGGCCATCGCGTTCAATATTCTTGCGAACGTGTACGACGCGCACTACGGCGTGAATCTGCGCCTGCACAAGCTGCGCCTGTACGAGACGCCGAACTGCTGGGCCGAAGTCACGCGCAACTGACGCCCGCCAGTTCCGCCTAAGCCGCCTCACCGGCGGTCTCACCCTCGCTCCGACGACCCGCGCAAGGCGGGTTTTCCGCGCCGTCCGGCAAGTTTTTGTCGCGGTATGATCATTGCCGCAAGGCCTGCGCATCCCCGCGTGCGGCCCGACAAACACATAACGGAGCGAGACCTGCCGGCTGCTGCGCTGCCGGGCGACACACCGCCCGCGCCTCGCGCGCGCCCCGCAGCCTCGCCGGGAGCACGGCGATGAGCACCTTCACCAATCCCCTCAAGGAACGCCTCAAGGAGGCGGAGCCGCTATTCGGTCTATGGCTTTCGATGGGCAGCGAAACCGCTGCCGAGGCGCTCGCGCACGCCGGTTTCGACTGGCTATTGATCGACATGGAGCACACCCCGAACGACAGCGGCGACACGATCGCCCAACTGCGCGCCATTGCCGCCGCGCATATGCCCACCGAGCCCGTGGTGCGTGTGCCCGACAGCGAGCCGTGGCTCGTGAAGCATGTGCTCGACGCGGGCGCGCGCACGGTGATGTTCCCCAATGTGGCCTCGGCTGAAGAGGCCGCGCGCGCCGTGAGCCTCACGCAGTACCCCGACGCGAGCACCCCCGGCGGCCAGCGCGGCGTGGCGGGTGTGGTGCGCGCGGCGGCCTACGGCATGCGGCGCGATTATCTCCAGGGCGCGAACGCGCAGATCGCGACGATCGTGCAGATCGAATCGGCGGCGGCGCTGGCCGAAGTCGAGAAGATCGCGAAGGTGCCGGGCGTCGACTGTCTGTTCGTAGGGCCTGCCGATCTTGCGGCGAGCCTGGGCCATCTCGGCGACTCGAAGCATCCCGACGTGCTCGCCGCGATGCGGCGCATTGTGGCCGCCGCACGCGACGCGGGGGTGGCTGCGGGCATTTTCGCCATGGATCCGGCTGGCGCGAAGCAGTATCGCGAGATGGGTTTCAGCTTCATCGCTCTTGCCGCCGACGTGATCTGGCTCGTGCGCGCGACGCGCCAGGCGCTTCAGGAGGCGAGGTCATGAGGCATCCGGAAGCCCTTTTTGAGCGGCTACTTGCGCGGTTTTTTGCGCCGCGTTTTGGACGCGCGGCGCGCGCGGTCGCCATCGGCTGTCTGGCGGGCGCGGCGCTCGGCGTGAGCGGCTTCGCCGCAGCGGCCGACGGCGCTAGCGCCACGCCTGGCGCCGAATCCGATCCGCAAACGGCCAACGCCGTTGCCGACTACAACGCGGGCAATCTGAACGCGGCGCGCGCCGAGTTCCAGGCGGCGGCCGAGCGCGGCAACCGGCTGGCGGAGTTCAACTACGCGATGATGCTGGTGAACGGCGAAGGCGGGGCCGCCGACGTGGGCGAGGGCCGCAAGTGGCTGCGCAAGGCGGCGGACGCGAACATGTCGCACGCGCAGTATGTGTACGGGAAGATGTACGACGACGGCGACTTCGTCGAGCGCGATCCGGTCCAGGCGCACCAGTGGTTCCTCAAGGCGGCGAAGCAGGGCCATGTGCAGGCGGAGCTAGCGCTTGCGAATCAGTACCTGGACGGGCGCGGGACCACGCGCGACAACAAGCAGGCGTTCTACTGGTACAAGAAGGCCGCCGAGGGTGGCGACATGACGGCGCAATACGTGACCGGCTCGTTCTACGAGCGCGGCGGCGACGGCGTGCCGAAGAACCTCAACGTCGCGCGCGCGTACTATGCGGCGGCGGCCGCGCAGGGCGATCCCGTCGCGCGACTGAAGTATCAGCAGTTGAGCGCGCAACTGATGAAGTCGGCGCCCACGCAATAAGCACTCAAAAATCGCACGCTGAAACGACAACGCGCCGGACTCTGCCGGCGCGTTGTCATTTGGCGCATCGAAAAGGCGGGCGAGGCGGCCCGCTGCACCACTAACTCTGCATCAACCGCTTCTGGCGTCCCACGCTCATGATGAGCCCGATCGCCACGCCGAGTGTCGTGAGCGCCGTGCCGCCATAGCTCATGAACGGCAGCGGCACGCCCACCACGGGCAGGATGCCGCTCACCATGCCGATGTTGACGAACGCGTAGGTGAAGAACGCCATCGTGAGCGATCCGGCCAGTAATCGCCCGAAGAGCGTCGCGCCATTTGCGGCGATATAGAGCCCGCGCGCGATCAGACACATATAGAGCGTGAGCAGCACGAGGCCGCCCGCCATGCCGAACTCTTCGGAGAACACCGCGAAGATGAAGTCGGTGTGCTTTTCGGGGATGAATTCCAGATGCGACTGCGTACCCTTCAACCAGCCCTTGCCGAGCGGGCCGCCCGAGCCAATCGCGATCACCGCCTGGATGGTGTGGAAGCCCTTGCCGAGGGGATCGGACGTCGGGTCGAGCAGCGTGCAGATGCGGTGCTTCTGGTAGTCGTGCATGAGCGGCCAGTTCACCTGCGGCTGGCAGATCTTGTCCTGGAACGCGGCGATCGAGGCCACCGCGATCACGCCTGCGATCAGCACCGGCACGATCAGCTTGAACGAGAGCCCCGCGAAATAGATGACGAAGAGGCCCGACGCGAACACGAGCACGGCGGTGCCGAGATCGGGCTGCTTGGCGATCAGGCCGACCGGCACGAGCAGAATCACGAAACCGACGACGAAGTCGTACCAGCGCATCACGCCTTCGCGGCGCTGGTAGTACCACGCGAGCATGAGCGGCGTGGCGATCTTGAGGATTTCCGAGGGCTGAATCACCACACCCACGTTGATCCAGCGCTTCGCGCCCTTGCGCGTGAGGCCGAATAGCGCCACGGCAATCAGTAGCGCGATGCCGAAGGTATAGATCGGCACGGCGAAGCGCATGAGCGTATTGGGCGGCACATTGGCGAGCGCCCACATCAGCACGAAGGTGAGCATGATGTTGCGCAGCTGGTCTTCCACGCGGCCCGGCACGTCGAGGCTCGCGCTGTACAGCGTGACGATGCCCACGCACAGCAGCAGGAACACGGTGAGCGCGAGCGGGCGGTCGAAGCCGAGAAACATTTTGCGCAGCGTGTCGAGCACGGCGCGCTTGTCGATCTTGTCGAGCTGGAAGAAAGGCATGGTGACTCCTTACTCGTCGATGCCGCCCGTTGCGGGCTTGGGCGGCGGTGCGAGCGTGGCCGCGTCGCTCGCGCTGGCGGGGCGGCGCGGGCGATGGGGGCCAGGGCCGAAGTGGCGGGGCACGGAGGCGGGCGCGGGGCGGGCGGCGCCCATGCCGTCCGCGCTGGCGGTGCCGCCGTTCACGGCGTCGGTTGCAGAGGGCGCATCGGGGCTGACGTTCTGGCTGGGCTTGCGCGTCTTGCCGGCTGTGCTGCTGGCGGGCATGGGCCGCGCCGCTGCGCCGGCGGCCGAAGCCGGACCCGCAGCGGCCGCGCCCGAGGCTTCAGAGGCAGCCGCTGCAGCCGCTGCAGCCGAAGCCGCCTCGGCCGCCGATGCCGCGCCGGGAATCGGCAACGGCGTGAAACCGGCGGCGACCCGCACAGGCTGGACGACGGGCGTCGCGGGCGTGCCCGGCGCCGCGCCGGATGCCGCGCCGGACGCTGCAGCAGACGCAGCCTCGGGCGGCGCGCCGATCACCGGCGCGGATGCATCCTCCGTGGCCGAAGCCGCCGCAGCCACGGCCGCCTGCTGGACGCCCGGCTTCAGGCGGTCGACGAGATAGTAGTCGAGCACGCGGCGCGCGATCGGGCCTGCGGCCTGTGCGCCCCAGCCGCCGTTTTCGACGATCAGGGCGAGCGCGATCTGCGGCTTTTCGGCCGGTGCGAACGCGATGAAGAGCGCGTGGTCGCGCAGGTTTTCGGCCAGCGCATGCGCCTTGTACTTGCCGCCTTGCAGCGAAAACACCTGCGCCGTGCCGGTCTTGCCCGCCGACGTGTAGGGCGCGTTGCGGAAGACCTGGAACGCGGTGCCCGACTGGTTCATCGTCACGTTTTCCATGCCGCGCTTCACGACGTCGATGTCGGCCTGGCTCACGTTCAGGCGGCCGCTTTGGCTCGGCACCGTGAGACGCTCCTGCTTCGTGATCGGATTCTCGATCTCCTTCACGAGGTGGGGCTTCATGAGCACGCCGTTGTCGGCGAGCGTGGCCGTGGCGTGCGCGAGCTGCAGGATCGTGAACGAGTTGTAGCCCTGGCCGATGCCCAGACTGATCGTCTCGCCCTCGTACCACCTCTGCTGCTCGGGCTTGCGATACGCCTTGCGCTTCCATTCGGTGGAGGGCAGGATGCCGCGCGCCTCGCCCGCGATATCGATACCGGTGAGCTGGCCGAAGCCGAGCGGCTTCATGAAGTTCGCGATGTTGTCCACGCCCAGGTCGTGCGCGAGCATGAAGAAGTAGGTGTCGTTCGACACCATGATCGCGCGGTTCATGTCGACCCAGCCCTGGCCCGAGCGCACGTCGTTGTTGAAGCGGTGGCCGCCGAACATGTAGTAGCCGGGGTCCGAGAAGCCCCACTGCGGCGTGCGCTTGTGCAGCGTGAGCGCGGCGAGCGCCATGAACGGCTTGTAGGTCGAGCCCGGCGGATAGGTGCCGTGCAGCGGGCGGTTCAGCAGCGGGTGATCGGGCGAGTTGTTGAGCTCGTCCCAGGTCTGCTGGTCGATGCCGTCCACGAACGAGTTCGGGTCGAAGCTCGGCGCGGAGACGAACGCGAGAATGTCGCCGGTGGAAGGCTCGATCGCGACGAGCGCGCCGCGTTTGCCCGCGAAAGCCTGCTCCGCCACCTGCTGCAGGGCGATGTCGATCGAAAGCACGAGGTTGTTGCCAGGCGTTGCCTGGGTGCGCGAAAGCGTGCGCACGGGGCGGCCGCCCGCCGTCACTTCCACTTCCTCGAAGCCGGTCAGGCCGTGCAGCTCGGTTTCGTAGCTCTGCTCGACGCCGATCTTGCCGATGTAGTCGGTGCCGTTGTAGTTGTTCGCGTCGAGACGCGGATCGTAGTGCTCCTGATCGTTGTCGTTCTGGTCGCTGGCGTCGTCGATGCGCTCCTGATCGCGCTGCGAAATACGGCCGATATAGCCGATCACGTGCGCGGCCGTCGGACCGAGCGGGTATTGGCGGAACAGGCGCGCGCGCACTTCCACGCCGGGGAAGCGGAAGCGCTGGGCAGTGAAGCGCGCGACCTCGTCGTCGGTCAGGCGCGTGCGGATCGGCAGGCTCTCGAAATTCTTCGAGTCTTCGAGCAGCTTCTTGAAGCGGCGGCGGTCGCGCGCATCGATCGGGATCACGGTCGACAGCTGGTCGATCGTGTTGTCGAGCGTGTCGGTGAGCTTCGAGGGCGTGATTTCGAGCGTGTACGCGGAGTAGTTCTTCGCGAGCACGACGCCGTTGCGGTCCGTGATGATGCCGCGGTTCGGCACGATCGGCGCAACGGAAATGCGGTTTTCGTCCGCCTGCAGCGAGTATTTGCTGTGGTTCCAGACCTGCAGGTAGAGGAAGCGGAACGCGATCAGCCCGAAGCAGACGAACACGAACAGCCCCGCCGCCGCGACGCGCAGGCGGAACTTCGTGAGCTGCTGCTGGGTGTCCTTGAATTCGGTCATGCTGTCAGACCCTGGCCCCACTGTTCCATGCGCGAGGAACGGCGGGCCGGGGTGCGTAAGAGGTAGTCAAGCGAGTCGTCCAGCGGCGAGCGCGCGCCGCTCAAATGGGCCGGGTGTCGTCGGGATCGACGGGGCGGCGCTGCGGCAGGAGCAGCAGCACGCTCGCGACCGGCCAGAGGAGGGCCTCGACGAAGCCGCTGATGAGGTAACCCCAGCCGGGAAACGACGCGCCCATCAGCAGGCGGATCACGAACGGCACGACTTGCGCGCCGACCAGCATGGGCGTGACGGCGAACATTTGCAGGCCGATCGACATCCACAGCACGCGGCGGTGAATGGTGATCGCGCCATACGAAAGCAACGTGTACGCGAGCGCGTGCTCGCCGAGCAGGTTCGCGTTGTGGACGTCCATGAGGAGCCCGAGGAAGAACGCGACGCCCATGCCGACCTTGCGCGGCTGGTGAATGTTCCAGAACAGCAGCACGAGCACGACGAAATCCGGCACGCCGGGCATCTTGCCCCAAGGCAGCAGGTTCAGCAGGAACGCCGCCGCAAGGCTGAAAACGATGAAGTACGGATTGACCGGCTGGAGAATGTATTGCGGACGCGGCATCAATGGCCCCCTTGCTCAACGGCCTTCGCTGCCTCTTCCCGCAGGCTCTCCTTGGGCCTTTTCTCGGGCTGTTTTTTATCCGCCGGCTTCTTGTCGGCGGTGGGTGCGTTTGCTGCGGGCTTTGCCTGCTGCGCGGGGGCGGCCGGCGCCGCGGCGCCCGACGCGCCTGCCGCCGCGGCAGGCTTCGCCTTCGCGTCGTCGGCTTTCTTGTCGGCCTTCTTGTCTGCGGCCTTGGCGGGCTTCTTCTTCGCGTCCTTCGCCTCGGCGGCTGCCGCGGCTTCTTCGGCGATGATCGGGTTGGGCGGCACCTGCGGGACATAGTGCAGTACGAGCACCTGGCGCGCCCCGCGCACGGCGGCGAGCGGCAGGCAGACCACGCGGGCGAATGCCGTATCGGCCTGCTTGTCCACGCGCAGCACCTTCGCGACCGGCAGCCCTTGCGGATACACGCCGTCGAGCCCGCTCGTCACGAGTTCGTCGCCCACTTGCAGATCGGCGCTGATCGGCACGAAGCGCAGGTCGAGCAGGTCGCCCTTCGCCGTGCCGTAGATCACGCTGCGCAGGCCCGTGCGCACGACTTCGACCGGCACGGCCTGGTCTTTGTCGGTGACGAGCGTGACTTCGGATTGCATGGGGAACACGCGCGTGACCTGGCCGATCACGCCGTCTTCGCTCAATACCGGCGAGCCGTTCTGGATACCCTGCTGCGAACCGCCGCCGATCACGACCTTCTGCGTGAACGGGTCGCGCGTGTCGTACTGGATGTCGGCAGGCGTGGTTTGCGCGCCAATGCGCTGCGAGAGCTGCAGCAGCGCCCGCAGGTGTGCGTTTTCGGCTGCGAGCGAAGCGGCCGCGTTGGCCTGCTGCGAAAGCTGGAGATTGCGCACGTGCAGCTGCGTATTTTCGGTGCGCAGCGAGGAACTCGTCACGGCCAGATCGGCGGCGCCCATAAAGAAGTCGCGCGGCACGAGGGCCGCGCGTTGCAGCGGGTACAGGCCCGCGCCGAGCACGCCGCGCACGATCTCGAGCGTCTTGAAGCGCGCGTCTGAGACGAGGAGCGCGAGCGACAGCACGACGAAGAAGATCAGCCGTGCGAGTGCCGATGGGCCCTGTTTAAAGAGGGGCGGCGGACTGTATTCCATGGTCGGCGCCGGGGGCGTGTGCGGTTCGGTGAAACAGAGGGTGTAACGGAGGGCGCAACGAAGTGTGAAACATCGGCGCCCCGAAGGCCGCCCCGTTGCGGGCCCCGTGGCGGCGCGTGCGCCGCCACGCCATCAGTGGCGCAGCGACGCCGAAACCGCGCCGCGGGCGAGCGCAGCGGTGCGCGGCGCGCTTACTCGTACGAGAAGATGCTGCCAAGCTTGTCCATGCGCTCGAGCGCCATGCCCGAGCCGCGCACCACACAGGTGAGCGGGTCTTCGGCCACGAGCACCGGCAGACCGGTTTCTTCGGCGAGCAGGCGATCCAGGTCGCGCAGCAGCGCGCCGCCGCCCGTGAGCATCATGCCGCGCTCGGCGATGTCGGCGCCCAGTTCCGGCGGCGTTTGTTCGAGCGCGATCTTCACCGACGAGACGATCTGGTTCAGCGGGTCGGTGAGCGCTTCGAGAATTTCGTTGCTCGAAATCGTGAAGCTGCGCGGAATGCCTTCCGACAGGTTGCGGCCCTTCACTTCCATTTCCTTGACTTCGGAACCCGGGAAGGCCGAACCGATTTCCTTCTTGATGGCTTCGGCGGTTTGTTCGCCGATCAGCATGCCGTAGTTGCGGCGGATGTAGTTGACGATCGCTTCGTCGAACTTGTCGCCGCCCACGCGCACCGAGCCCTTGTAGACGATGCCGCCGAGCGAGATCACACCCACTTCGGTCGTGCCGCCGCCGATGTCGACGACCATCGAGCCCGTGGCTTCCGAAACCGGCAGGCCTGCGCCGATTGCGGCGGCCATCGGCTCTTCGATCAGGTAGACCTGCGAGGCGCCCGCGCCGTGCGCGGCTTCCTTGATCGCGCGGCGCTCGACCTGGGTCGAGCCGCACGGCACGCAGATGATGATGCGCGGCGACGGCGAGAACATGCGCGACTCGTGCGCCGTCTTGATGAACTGCTTGATCATCTGCTCGGTGACGGTGAAGTCGGCGATCACGCCGTCCTTCATCGGGCGGATGGCTTCGATGTTGCCCGGGACCTTGCCGAGCATCTGCTTGGCTTCCTTGCCGACTGCCTGAATCGTCTTCTTGCCGTTCGGGCCGCCTTCCTGGCGAATGGAGACGACCGAGGGTTCGTCGAGGACGATGCCCTTGCCGCGCATGTAGATCAGGGTGTTGGCGGTGCCGAGGTCGATCGCCAGGTCGTTGGAGAAGTAGCTACGCAGAAAACCGAACATTCAAAAATCCTGTCTCGCTTGTGGCCGACCTTCCAGCTTCGTGGGCGAGGGCGGCAGCGGATAAATTAACAGCCTCAGGGCGTCGTGCTCCGCCGCGAGAGCACTCCGGCATCGCTGCGGAGGGCGTCGCAAGGGGCGCCACGAGGGGCCTGAAACTGCGGGGATGGTTACCGGAGGCAGCCAGGCTGCACCGCCCGTTTGGTCTTGTCTGGCCGCATTGTGCTGCGGTCAGAACTGAAAGGCGGATGCAAGGCGGTCCGGGTTTGGGTCGAACGCGTAATGATACCTTATAATTTTGCCTGTTTTGCAGGATCCGGAAGGCAGTTTTTGACCTCATCGAAGCTTTCCTCCAGAGCCGGATCCGGCGCGATAAACCGCTGTTGCAGCACCGAATTTCCGCACTGCCGCAGCTTCTTTTTCCGGTGACCGCATGGCCCTGACCCTGAACGATGTGAAGCGCATCGCGCATCTTGCGCGCCTCGAACTGGCCGACGCCGAAGCCGGCAATACGCTCGAACGCCTGAACGACTTCTTCGGCCTCGTCGAGCAGATGCAGGCCGTGGACACGACTGGCATTGCGCCGCTCGCCCACCCGATCGAGCAGATCGAGGATGTTGCGCTGCGCCTGCGCGAGGACGCCGTGACCGAAATCGTCGATCGCGAAGCGCTCCAACGTCCCGCGCCCGCGGTGCAGGACGGACTTTACCTCGTACCGCGCGTGATTGAGTAAACGCGCAGCATTTTTTCGCCATTTTCGAATTCCTACGAGTCATCAGAACAGTTCGAAAAGGCACGGACGCCCGAGTTTTCGCGGGTTTTCCGAGAAGCGGCCCGCACGTTTGTCAACGTCCGTCGAGCCGCTTTTCGGACGGCGCAACGATCTGATTTCGACCACGCCGTGACGTTCTTCCAGGAATCACGCAATGCATGACAAAAGCTTGACCGAACTGCGCGCCGCGCTGGCTGCGAAGGAGTGCTCCGCAGTCGAGCTGGCCCAGCATTTTCTGGGCCGGATTGAGGCGCATCAAGACCTGAACGCTTTCGTCGACGTCAATCCCGAATTGACGCTCGCCCAGGCCAAAGCCGCCGACGCGCTGCTGCACTCGGGCCACGCGGGTCCGCTCGCGGGCATTCCGCTCGCGCACAAGGACGTGTTCGTCACGCGCGGCTGGCGCTCGACCGCCGGCTCGAAGATGCTCGCAAACTACGTGAGCCCGTTCGACGCGACTGTCGTCGAGCGGCTCGAGCGCGCGGGCATGGTCTGCCTCGGCAAGACCAACATGGACGAATTCGCGATGGGCTCGTCCAACGAGAACTCGCATTTCGGCGCCGTGAAGAACCCGTGGGACACCAAGGCCGTGCCGGGCGGCTCGTCGGGCGGTTCCGCCGCGGCCGTCGCCGCGCGCCTCGCGCCCGCCGCCACCGGCACCGACACCGGCGGCTCGATTCGCCAGCCGGCGTCGTTCACGGGCGTGACGGGCATCAAGCCCACGTACGGCCGCGTGTCGCGCTACGGCATGATCGCGTTCGCCTCGTCGCTCGACCAGGGCGGCCCGTTCGCGCAGAACGCCACCGATTGCGCGCTGCTCCTGAACGCCATGGGCGGTTTCGACGAGCGCGACTCCACGAGCCTCACGCACGAGCACGAGGACTACACGCGCTTCATCGGCCAGACGTGGAGCGCCGGCGCGAGCGCCGACAAGCCGCTCGCGGGCCTGCGCATCGGCCTGCCGAAGGAATATTTCGGCGCGGGCCTCGCCGACGACGTGCGCGCCGCCATCGACGCCGCGCTCAAGACGTACGAGTCGCTCGGTGCGACGCTCGTGGAAGTCACGCTGCCGAAGACCGAACTGTCGATTCCCGTGTATTACGTGATCGCTCCGGCGGAAGCCTCGTCGAACCTCTCGCGCTTCGACGGCGTGCGTTTCGGCCACCGTGCGGCCGAATATCGCGATCTGCTCGACATGTACAAGAAGTCGCGCGCCGAGGGCTTCGGCCCTGAGGTGAAACGCCGCATTCTGGTGGGCACCTACGTGCTTTCGCACGGCTACTACGACGCGTACTACCTGCAGGCGCAGAAAATCCGCCGCATCATTGCGCAAGATTTCCAGGAAGCGTTCAAGCAGTGCGACGTGATCATGGGTCCGGTGGCCCCGAGCGTGGCATGGGACCTCGGCGCGAAGGGCGACGATCCGCTGCAGATGTACCTCGCGGACATCTACACGCTTTCCACGAGCCTCGCGGGCCTGCCCGGCATGAGCGTGCCGTGCGGCTTCGGCGCGGGTGCGAACGCGCAGCGACCCGTCGGTCTGCAGATCGTCGGCAACTATTTCAACGAGGCCCGCATGCTGCAGGTCGCCGACGCTTTCCAGCGCGCGACCGACTGGCATCGCAAGGCGCCGGCAGGGGTGTGAACATGGCAACACAGTGGGAAGTCGTTATCGGTCTCGAAACGCACGCGCAATTGTCGACGGCGTCGAAGATCTTCTCGGGCGCATCGACGCAGTTCGGCGCCGCGCCCAACACGCAGGCCTGCCCCGTCGATCTCGCGCTGCCGGGCGTGCTGCCGGTCATGAACCGCGGCGCCGTTGAGCGCGCGATCCAGTTCGGCCTCGCGATCGGCTCGACGATCGCGCCGCGCAGCATCTTCGCGCGCAAGAACTACTTCTATCCGGATCTGCCGAAGGGCTATCAGATCAGCCAGTACGAGATTCCGGTCGTGCAGGGCGGTCAAATTACCATCCAGGTGCCGGCCAACGAAAAGGCAGGCACCGAGGCGTACGAGAAGACCGTCAATCTCACGCGCGCCCACCTGGAAGAAGACGCGGGCAAGTCGCTGCACGAGGACTTCGCGGGCATGACGGGCATCGACCTGAACCGCGCGGGCACGCCGCTGCTCGAAATCGTTACGGAACCCGAAATGCGCAGCGCGGCGGAAGCTGTGGCCTACGCGAAGTCGCTGCACACGCTCGTCGTGTGGCTCGGCATTTGCGACGGCAACATGCAGGAGGGCTCGTTCCGTTGCGACGCGAACGTCTCCGTGCGCCCGGTCGGCCAGAAGGAATTCGGCACGCGCGCCGAGATCAAGAACCTGAACTCGTTCCGCTTCCTCGAGGAAGCCATCCAGTACGAAGTGCGCCGCCAGATCGAGCTGATCGAAGACGGCGGCACGGTGGTGCAGGAAACGCGCCTCTACGATCCGGACAAGCGCGAGACGCGTTCGATGCGCAGCAAGGAAGACGCGCACGATTACCGCTATTTCCCCGACCCCGACCTCATGCCGCTCGTGATCGACGCAGCGTGGGTCGAGCGCGTGAAGGGCGGGATGCCCGAGCTGCCCGCGACGATGCAAACGCGCTTCGTCGAACAGTACGGTGTGACGCCGTATGACGCGAACGTGCTCACGTCGAGCAAGGCGATGGCGGTGTATTTCGAAGCCGTTGTCGCGAAGGCCGGCGCCGCGCAGGCCAAGGCCGCCGCCAACTGGCTGATGGGCGAAGTCTCGTCGCAGCTCAATCGCGAAGGCCTCGACATCGAAGCCTCGCCGGTCTCGGCTGCGCAGTTCGCCGTGCTGCTCGCGCGCATCGCCGACGGCACGATCTCGAACAAGATCGCCAAGGAAGTGTTCCAGGCGATGTGGGACGAGAAGGCAGCAGACGAAGGCGCCGCCGACCGCATCATCGAAGCGAAGGGCCTCAAGCAGATTTCGGATACCGGCGCGCTCGAAGCGATCATCGACGAGGTGCTCGCGGCGAACCAGAAGTCGGTGGAAGAATTCCGCGCGGGCAAGGAAAAGGCCTTCAACGCGCTGATCGGCCAGGCCATGAAGGCCACGAAGGGCAAGGCGAATCCGCAGCAGGTCAACGAACTGCTGAAGAAGAAGCTGGGCTGAGTCTGGGTGCGGCCCGCCTGATTCGGGCATGCTAGCGAGGCGGCGTCGTGCGTAGCAGTGCGGCGCCGCCTTGCCGCTTCAGGCGCGCGCAAGGGCACTAAGCTGTTTTGCCATCTGTATTCACGAGAGAGGAGAACAACGCATGTCCAAGGTCCCGAGTCTCGACGATTACCGCGTGCCGTACTTCGGCGACAAGAAGGCGCCGACGTTCTCGCTCAGCGCGCTCGACCCCGCCGCGAAGCCGTTTTCGAGCGGCAGCAAGGACGGCGACCGCGATCGTCTCTCTGAAGTCGGCAAGCAGCTCGACGTGCTGCAGGAGCGTTTGCACGCCCAGCGCCACCAGCGCGTGCTGCTCGTGCTGCAAGGCATGGACACGAGCGGCAAGGACGGCACGATCCGCGGCGTATTCCGCGAGGTCGACCCGCTCGGCCTGCGCATCGTGCCGTTTCGCGCGCCCACGCCGATCGAGGCCGCGCACGACTTTCTCTGGCGCGTGCACATGCAGGTGCCCGCTTCGGGGGAACTCGCGATCTTCAACCGCAGCCACTACGAAGACGTGCTCGTGCCGCGCGTGATCGGCCAGATCGACTCGGCCGAATGTGAGCGCCGTTACCGCCAGATCCGCGATTTCGAGGCGCTGCTGGCCGAGAGCGGCACGTCGATCATCAAGTGCATGCTGCATATCTCGAAGGACGAACAGAAGAGCCGCATCCAGGCGCGTATCGACGATCCGACCAAGCACTGGAAGTTCGACGTATCGGATCTCGAAGCGCGCAAGCACTGGGACGCCTACCAGGCCTCGTACCAGGACGCGCTCGCGGCCACGTCCACGGAATACGCGCCGTGGTTCGTGATTCCCGCCGATTCGAAGACGCATCGCAACGTCATGGTGGGCGAGTTGCTGCTGCGCCTGATGGAAAGCCTGAAGCTCGAATTCCCGCCGGCCAAGGCCGAGCTCAAGGGTGTCAAGATCGACTGAGCCCGATCGAATCCCCTCGCGCGGCGCAGTTCGGCGCGGCGCGAGAAAACGTAAAAACAGCGTAAAAGCAGCGCAAAACCAAGAGGAAAGAAGACATGTTGCGTGTGATCACCGCGAATCTGAACGGCATCCGCTCGGCGGCGAAGAAGGGCTTTTTCGAGTGGTTCGGCGAACAGAAGGCCGACGTGCTCTGCGTGCAGGAAATCAAGTGCTCGCAGGACGACATGACGCCCGAGTTTCTCGCGCCGCATGACTTCACGGGCTACTTCCAGCATGCGGTGAAGAAGGGCTATAGCGGCGCGGGCGTCTACTCGCGCCACGAGCCCGACGACGTCATCATCGGCTTTGGCAGCGAAGAGTTCGACCCGGAAGGGCGCTATGTGGAAACGCGCTACGGCAATCTCTCGGTGATTTCGGTGTACGTACCTTCAGGCTCGAGCGGCGAAGAACGCCAGGCCGCGAAGTACCGCTTCATGGACGAATTCATGCCGCATCTCGCGGAACTCAAGCGCGAGCGCGAAGTGATCGTGTGCGGCGACGTGAACATCGTCCACAAGGAAATCGACATCAAGAACTGGAAGGGCAACCAGAAGAACTCCGGTTGCCTGCCCGAAGAACGCGCGTGGCTCACAAGCCTCTTCGACGATGTGGGCTACGTGGACGTGTTCCGCACGCTCGACCCGCGCCCCGAGCAATACACGTGGTGGAGCAACCGCGGCCAGGCGTATGCGAAGAACGTAGGGTGGCGTATCGATTATCAGATCGCGACGCCCGGCATTGCGCACAAGGCGAAGAACACGTCGATCTTCAGGGACATCAAGTTCAGCGACCACGCGCCGCTGACCATCGACTACGACTACAAGGTCAAGCGCTGACGCTCGCCCCGGCGCGCCGCGAAACCGCTTTCAGGGCGCCGAAACCACCTTGCGCTTCTGCACGGCCGGGATGCCTTGGTAGTCGGGCAACTCGGCGAGCGGCTTGCCGATCGCCTTCGCATAGAGCGGCATCATGTCGGCGAGGCGCTTGGCAATATCGGCGCGCCGCGCCGGCGTGTACGGATGCACGTAGATGAAGCCCTGATCGCGGTCGGCGCGCGTCGCCGCCGCGAGCTTGTCCCAGAGCGTGAGCGCCGCGCGCGGATCGAAGCCCGCACGCGAGGCGATATCGCTGCCGATCACGTCGGCTTCGGTTTCGTCGGCGCGGCCATAGTGCATCTCCACGAGCTGCGAGCCGATGCCGAGCGGAAACACCCCGAGATCCGCGAGCCCGAAGAGTTGCGGCACGCTGCCCGATTCGATTTGCGCGGCTTGCTGCTCGCCCAGGCGCTCGCGCACGTGCTCGCGCACCGCATGCGCGATCTCGTGGCCGAGCAGCATGCCGAACTCGTTGTCGTTGAGCTTCACGCGGTCGAGCAGGCCGCCGTACACGACGATCTTGCCGCCCGGCAGCGCGTACATGCGAATGTCGTTCGAGCGGATCACCGCCACTTCCCACTTCCAGTTCTTGACGCGATCGCTCCACTTCAGCGCGTAAGGCGCGAGCCGGTCGACGAACGCGCGCACGCGCTGCACGTGCGGATCGCTTTCGGCATAGAGGCGGTTCGAATGGGCCGCGCCGCGCACGATCTCGTTGAATTCCGCAGTGGCCTGCGCTTCGAGCATCGGTGAGGGAATCAGGTTGCGGTACACCGCGGCATTGCCGAATCGCACCACGCGGCCGGTGTTCGGCACACCGGGGGAGAGGGTGCCCTGCGTCGCGTTCGCATTCGCATTCGCAGTGCTGTTTGCTGCGTTGTTTCCCGCGCTGTTCACCGCGCTGTTCACCGTACCGTTTGCGTTACTCGTTGGATTGACTGCGCCGTTGCTTGCACTCGCGGCGCTGCCCGTTGGCGGCGTTGCGGCGTTGCCCTGCACGGCCGCCGGGGCGCTCGTGGCGCCCGGGCTGTCGGCAGCCCACGCATGCCATGCGCCGAGGGCCGGCCAGGCCGCGGCAAGGGCCATCGCGAGCGCGCGCACACCGCGGCGCTGCGGCGCGCGCTGGCGTTGCACGGCGGTCTCATGCGTGCTCACGACCGGACTCTCCACGGGGCAATACGAATGAGCAGGAGCATACCCGGTACCGCGAGCACCGTGCAGACGATGAAATAGTCGAACCAGCCGATTCGCGCGACCACGTAGCCGCTCGCGGCGGAGGCGAGCGTACGCGGCACGGAGGCGAGACTCGTAAAGAGTGCGAACTGCGTGGCGGTGTAACGCGGATCGGTCGTGCTTGCGATATAGGCAGTGAACGCGGCGAGCGTGAGGCCTGTCGCAAAGGTCTCGAAACCGTACACGAGCGCGAGCGCTACCGCGCGCGGGTCGAGTGTGAATTGCACGTTCGCGCCGAAGAGACCTGCTGCCCACGAGACCGCGTGGCTCACGGCGATCACCGCATCGTAGATCGCCGCGAGCGAGGGCGAGCCTGCGCCGAGCTGCGCGAGCCACGCGAAGCCGAGCGTCGAAATCACCTGCAGGAAACCGAAGATCCAGAGCCCGCGCCCAATGCCGATCTTCACCAGCGCCACGCCGCCGATAATGCCGCCCGCGAGGCTCGCGCCAAACGCGGTCATCTTGGCGATCACGCCGATCTCGGTGCGCGAATAGCCGATGTCGAGGAAGAACGATGTGGACAGCGTGGTCGCCATCGTGTCGCCAAGCTTGTAGAGGAAGATGAAGGCGAGCACGAACAAGGCTGCGGCGAGGCCGTCGCGGTGTACGAACTCGGCGAACGGCTGCACGATCGCTTCACGCAGGTTCTTCGGCGGCGCGCCATGCACTTCGGGCTCTTTCACCACGAGCGTCATGATCATGCCGGGAATCATGAACGCCGCCGTGACCACGAACACGGTGCTCCACGGCAGGTGGTCGGAGAGGATCAGCGCGAGCGAGCCCGGCACGAGCGCCGCGATCTTGTACGCGTTCACATGTACTGCGTTGCCGAGACCCTGCTGCGTGTCGGTGAGCAGTTCGCGCCGGTAGGCGTCGATGGAGATGTCCTGGCTCGCGCCGAAGAACGCCACGAGCGCGGTGAGCGCGGCCACGGTCCAGATCGAATCTTTCGGCGAAACGTAGCCAAGTGTGCCGATGGCGAGCGCCACGAGAATTTGCGTGACGAGCATCCAGCCGCGCCGCCGCCCCGGGCGCCAGCCCGGCAGGCGCGGCACGTAGCGGTCCATGAGCGGCGCCCAGACGAACTTCCAGGTGTACGGGAACTGGATCAGCGCGAAGAGGCCGATCTCCTTGAGATTGACGCCTTCGGAGCGCAGCCACGCCTGCACCAGATAGACGAGCGTGAAGAGCGGCAGCCCGGAGGTAAAGCCGAGGAACACGCAGATCAGCATGTGCGTATTCAGATACGCACGCCAGCCGGGGTGGGATTCGTGAGCGGCGAGGTGATCGTTGCGGGCGGGTGCCTCGTGGGGCGGATTCTGCATGTCGTCGTTAGCGGCGGCGGTGTTGGGTGCGGTCACTGATGGACCGGTCGGTCAGAAAAACACACGACGCCGCGCACGGCGTCATTTTTTTCTCACGCGATAGACCGCAAGACTACCACGCCAGTTCACACCCCAACGCACGGTCTGACCCCCATGCAGCACGGCGCGGTCGAGAATTTCGATGCCCACCTCGGGCGCGAGCGCCTCGAAGTCCTTCACCGTGAGAACACGCACGTTCGGCGTGTTATGCCACTGGTAGGGCAGCGACTTCGAAACCGGCATGCGTCCGCGCAGCACCGAAAGCCGGTGCGGCCAGTAACCGAAGTTCGGGAACGAGACGATGCACTCCTTGCCCACGCGCGCCGTCTCGCGCAGGATGGCCGCCGTCTGGTGAATGGTCTGCAGCGTTTGCGAGAGGATCGCGAAGTCGAAGCTCGCGTCTTCGAACAGACGCAGGCCGTCTTCCAGGTTCTGCTGGATCACGTTGATGCCGTTCTTCACCGAAGCGAGCACGCCCGCGTCGTTGATCTCGATGCCGTAGCCCGTGCATTCCAGCTCTTCGGTGAGGAGCGAGAGCAGCGAGCCGTCGCCGCAGCCGAGGTCGAGCACCTTCGCGCGCGGTTCGATCCAGCGCGCGATGGTGCGAAAGTCGGGACGGGCGGAAAGACTGTCGAAAGCGCTCTGGTTCATGCGCCCACCTCAGCAGCAATGCGTTCGTAGTAAGCGCGCACCACATTGTGATAGCGCGCGTCGTCGAGCAGGAAGGCGTCGTGGCCGTGCGGCGCGTCGATTTCCGCGTAGGTCACCTGGCGCTTGTGATCGAGCAGCGCCTTCACGAGTTCGCGCGAGCGCGCGGGCGCGAAACGCCAGTCGGTCGCGAAGCTCGCCACGAGGTACTTCGCCTTCGTGTGCGCGAGCGCGCGCGTGAGGTCGCCGTCATACGCCTTGGCCGGGTCGAAGTAGTCGAGCGCGCGCGTGATCAGCAGGTAGGTGTTGGCGTCGAAGTAGTCGGCGAACTTGTCGCCCTGATAGCGCAGGTACGACTCCACTTCGAATTCCACGTCGAAGTTGAAGTTGTATTCGTCGACGGCGCCTTCCGCGCGACGCAGCGCGCGGCCGAATTTTTCGGCCATGTCGTCGTCGGACAGATAGGTGATGTGGCCGATCATGCGCGCCACGCGCAGGCCGCGGCGCGGCTTCACGTTGTGCGCGTAGTAGTCGCCGCCGTGGAAGTCGGGGTCCGAGAGGATGGCAGAGCGCGCGACCTCGTTGAACGCGATGTTCTGCGCCGAGAGCTTGGGCGTGGAAGCGACCACGATGCAGTGGCCCAGGCGCTCCGGATAGCGCAGGCTCCATGCAAGCGCCTGCATGCCGCCCAGGCTGCCGCCCATGACCGCGGCGAACTTATCAATGCCGAAGCGATCGGCCACGCGCGCCTGGGCGTCCACCCAGTCTTCGACGGTCACGACCGGAAACTTCGCGCCATAGGGCTGGCCGGTAGCCGGGTCGATGCTCATCGGGCCGGTCGAGCCAAAGCACGAGCCGAGGTTGTTCACACCGATCACGAAGAAGCGGTTGGTGTCGAGCGGCTTGCCCGGGCCGACCATGTTGTCCCACCAGCCCACATTTTTGGGATCGTCCTCATAGACGCCCGCCACGTGGTGCGAGGCGTTGAGCGCGTGACAGACGAGCACCGCGTTGCTGCGCGCGGCGTTGAGCGTGCCGTAGGTCTCGACCACGAGGTCGTACCCGGCCAGCGCCGTGCCGTTCTGCAGTTGCAGGGGCTCGTCGAAATGCAGTGTTTGAGGAGCGACGATGCCGATCGATTCCATTCGTTCCGCCTTGGTTGTTCGGGCGGCTAAACGGTGTCGGCGGGCGCGGAGTGCGAAAGGGTTGGCGCAGCTGACGACCTCTTTAGCCGCATTTATATCGAACTCCAGGCCAGAGGCTCTGGGAGTTCACGCGCCCGCAATCGAGTCAGCAAATCGGCGCGTGGGTATTGCATAAGGAACGCAGAGTATATCGGAAAAAGTGCAAAGCGACGCGCGGCGCACAGGAAGGCGCGCCGGGCGGCGTGGTATCGCCCGTCGCAGTTGCGTCCGCCCTTCACGTGTCCGCGCGCCGCGCGAGGCTGCGAAGCCTTATCACGTCTTCGGCGCGGAAGGATGCGCGTTGCGCCAGCGGCGCAGCTGCAAGGCCGCGATGATCATCAGGAGGCCGTAGAGTACCGCGTAAGCGGCGATCACCCAGATCAGCGAGAGCGCGCCCGCGCCGGGGAACATCGCGAAGAAAAAGCCCACCGTGGCCGAGAGCAGCCCCGAGATCCCGACCGCCCACGGATGGGCAATGGCGTGCCGGTACTGGATCGCGTAGACGATTTCGAAGATGCCCGTGAAGAACGCCCACACGCCGATGATCATTACGAGGACGATGGCGGTCTCGCCGGGCCAGAAGAACGCGACGAGCCCGGCGATCACGCCGATCAGACCGATGATGACGTAGGTCCAGCGCCGCGTGCCGCCGCCGCGCGCACCGTAGATGAGCGCGAACGCGCCGTCGACGATGGCGTAGGCGCCCCAGACGATGGCAAGCGTGAGCACGGTGAGCCCGGGCAGCGAGAAGGCGAGCACGCCAAAGACGATGGCGGCGATGCCGCGTGCAATGAGCCAGCCCCAATGGGCGGAGAGGCTCGTGAGGATGGGCGGCAGGCCGAAGGGAGGAACGGGACGGTTCATGCGGCGGTTCTCCTTGTAGCGACGCGAGCAGCCGCCACGGAAAAACGCCGCGCGGCCGCGCTATTGAAGAATGATGCGGATCTGCTCTTCGGCGTGCTCGCTCGGCGAACGCGTGAAACCGCTTTGCGCATAGCGATGCCAGCAGCCGATCACATAACGCACGACCAGATTCGCACGTACGGTTGGATCGTATCCCTTGGCGGCGGGCTTCGCGTTGACATGGTCAGACCCCGAGATCGCTTTACGCTCCGCCTCTTGTGCGAGGTCAACGCGCAGGCACTGGCGCAGCGACGCCTCGACGCGATCGAGCATCTGGTTCACGCGCTCGGCGAGGCGCTCGTGCTCGCCCACGAGGGCCTCGCAGGTCAGCACGCGGGTCATGCCCGCATTGCGCGTGGAAAAGTTGACGAGCATGAGAGCGATCGCGCGCGCCTGCAGGACGCCGCTCGGCTCTTTTTCGACGATCTGGTTGATGAGCCCGAAGAGCGTCTGCTCGATGAAATCGATCAGGCCCTCGTACATCTGGGCCTTGCTCGCGAAATGGCGATACAGCGCGGCTTCGGAAACGCCGAGGCGCGCGGCGAGTGCCGCCGTGGTGATTTTCTCGCCGCGCGGCGCCTCGAGCATGGTGGCGAGCGTCTGGAGAATGTGGATACGGCGTTCGCCCGGTTTCGGGCGGGGGGCGCGGCGGGCCGCGCCCGGCGATTCTGCTGCTTCGACTGCTTCACGCGTTTCTGTCGGCTGCATGGATATCGTCCCTGGCGTTGGCCCCTGGGCTTACGCTCCCCCGTTTGACTTCGAGCGTCCCGACTGCAGGCCTGGTTTCAGGGATTTTAGCGAACGAATGCGACGATCGACATAGTGAGGCCTGCCGGTGCCCGGCAGATGCGCCGGCAAATGCCCGGTGATCCAGACGGTGCGGATGCCAAGGCGCCGGTAACGCTTGAGGTGGCTGCGCGTGTCTTCGACCAGGATGGCGTCCGCGAGCGCCACGCCCGCGCGGCGCAGCGTGCCGCGCAACATCCCGCAGTCGGGCTTGGCGCGCCAGTGGCTGCGCGAGCGCATGCCTTCGATGGCGATCACACGTTCGAAGAGCCGCTCGATGCCGAGCGCTGCGAGCACCGCGTGCGCGTAGTCTTCGGGGCCGTTGGTGAGGACGATCTTGCGCCCGGGCAGCGCGGCGAGCGTGCGCGCGAGCCCGCGCTCGGCGTGCAGCATGCCGTGCAGGTCGTCGAACGTGTGCACGACCTTGAGAAAGTCGTGCGGGTCGATCGGATGGTGGCGCGCGAGGCCGAGCAGCGTCGCACCGTAGCGGCGCGTGTAGCTTGTGCGCAGGTGATTGGCTTCGTCGCGGCTCACGCCGAGCGCGTCGACGATGTACTGCGTCATCCCGGCGTTGATGGCTGGGAAGAGCGCGCGCGACGCGTTGTGCAGCGTGTTGTCGAGATCGAAGAGCCAGACGGGGGCGCCGTAGCCCGGGCCGCGAGAGGCGACGCCCGGCGTGCGGGCGACGCGGCGCGGCCGATGCCGGACACGCCTGGCATGAAGGCTGGAGTCGGTCATCTCGTGCGTGAGACGCGACGGCGGCACGCAGCCGCCGCCGGTGGGCGCTCGCTTAATGCGAGCGGATCATCGTGCCGAACGGCTGTTCGGTCAGGATTTCCAGCAGCACCGAGTGCTCGATGCGGCCGTCGATGATGTGCACCGAGCGCACGCCGCTCTTGGCCGCGTCGAGCGCCGACGAGATCTTCGGCAGCATGCCGCCCGAGATCGTGCCGTCTTCGAACAGGGCGTCGATCTCGCGGGCCGAGAGGTCGGTGAGCAGATTGCCCGCCTTGTCCATCACGCCGGGGATGTTCGTCATCATCACGAGCTTTTCGGCGTTGAGCACCACCGCGAGCTTGCCCGCCACGAGGTCGGCGTTGATGTTGTACGAGAGGCCGTCTTCGCCGAAACCGATCGGCGAGATCACCGGAATGAACGCGTCGTCCTGCAGCGCCTTCACGACTGCCGGGTTGATCGCCTCGACTTCGCCCACCTGGCCGATGTCGATGTACTGGCCGGGGTTGTCGCGGTCCGGCATCATCAGCTTGCGTGCGTGGATCAGGCCGCCGTCCTTGCCGGTCAGGCCGACCGCATGGCCGCCGAAGTGGTTGATGAGCGTGACGATGTCCTGCTGCACCTCGCCGCCGAGCACCCACTCGACGACTTCCATGGTTTCCTCGTCGGTCACGCGCATGCCCTGGATGAACGTGCCTTGCTTGCCGATCTTCTTGAGCGCCGTGTCGATCTGCGGGCCGCCGCCGTGCACGATGACCGGATTGATGCCCACGAGCTTGAGCAGGATGACGTCGCGCGCGAAGCCCTGCTTGAGACGCTCTTCGGTCATGGCGTTGCCGCCGTACTTGATGACGACGGTTTTACCGTGGTACTGGCGGATGTAAGGCAGCGCTTCGGCCAGAATTTCGGCTTTCAGGGTGGGTGCGATCTGCGAAAGGTCGAGAGGCTCGGACATGGCGGCGGAGACTGGACGAAAAACGGACGAAACTCGCGGACGAAGATCCGCGGACGAAAAACGCGGCCGCAAAACGGTCGAAACAGGCCGGATTGTACAGGACTGGCGCGGTGCAACAGGGAAAACGGCGGGGAAACGACGCACGTCGGACGGGCGGCGCGGCGCGTGCGCAACATGGACGCCATCGCGCCGGCAGCGCGGTAAAACGGGGCGAAATCGGGAGAAAGCGGCGGGTGGCGAAGGCGGCCCGTGGCGAACCCGGCGAAGGGCAAGCGCGCGGGCTGTGGCATCATCTCTGTGTCGCCAACCCATGGCTTCGAGAGGAGTGCGCGCCATGACCGCCTCCGCCGTGTCCGCCACAGGCATGAAAAGCGCCCGCTGCCCGCGCTGCGGGAAAAGCTTCGACTGCGGCAGGAACACCGAACCCTTCGATTGCTGGTGCAAGTCGCTGCCCGCCTTGCCTGTGAGCGAACTCGACCCGCGCGGGCGGTGCCTCTGCCCCGAATGCCTCGCGGCGGCGGCAGCTCCGGCCTTGGGAGCCGCGCCGAAGGGCAGGCGCGCTATGCCTTGACCCGCGCACCCGCTTGCGCACTGCGTTGCGAACCACGCGCAAGCGCCGCGAGATCGGCGCTGACCTCGTCGAGCACGGGCTCCCACTGTTTGAACGTCTTTTGCCGGTACAGCCGGGTATTCGGATACCACGGGCTGTCGCTGCGATCGAGCAGCCAGACCCAATGCGGATTCACGTCGAGCAACACCCAGGTGCGCTTGCCGAGCGCGCCCGCGAGGTGGGCGCTCGACGTGCACACGGAAATCACCAGATCGAGGGAGTCGATGAACGCCGCGGTGTCGTCGAAGGTTTTCCACTGCGCGCTGAAGTCGTCCACCTCGAAGCCGGCATGGCGTGCCGCGGCGATGTCTTCCTCTGCGCCGGGCTGCAGCGAGTAGAACGCCACGCCCTCGATGCCTGCGAAATGCCGGGCATACCGGCCGAGCCCGACGCGACGAAACGGATTGCGTTTGTGCGTGAGGCTGCCTGTCCACGCAAGCCCGACCTTCAGGCGCTTTTCGCCCGCCAGGCGTTCGCGCCAGTGCGCCGCCGCCTCGGGGGCGGCCTTGAGGTAACCGGTGGGTCCGGGGATCGTCGCTTCCTGAGTGCCGAAGATGAGCGGCAGGCTCAGCAGCGAGACTTCGCAATCGTACGGCGGCAGGTTTTCGACGGGGCCGCCCACGCTGTACAGGTCGCAATGACTGCCCAGGCTGCGCTCGAGCAGCGCACCCATCTGCGGGAACGAATTCCAGACGAGCCGGCCGCCTTCGCGATGCACGCGCTCGGCGAGCATGGGCACGTAGCGGCAGAACTGCAGCAGGTCGCCCATGCCCTGTTCGCCCCATACCAGCAACGTGCGTCCCGCGAGTGGCTCGCCGCGCCACTCAGGCTTCGGAAAGACCGGACGGCCCGCGGCCAGCTCGCTCGCCCCGCTCCAGCGCAACTCATGTCCGGGCCAGCCTTGCGCATAGTTGCCCCTTAGAAGCTGGGTCATCGACAGGTTCACGCGTAGCGATGCGTCGTTGGGCGCATACTGGCAACCGGCGCGCGCGGCGCGTTCGGCCTCGTCCCACTGCCGGGCTTCCTTGCAGGCCATCGCGTAGTTGTTCAGGGCAAGCGGGCTCTGAGGCGCGAGTTCGAGCGCCCGTCGGCTGGCTTCGATCGAACGCGCCGGGTCGCTATCCGTTGGGAATACGCGCGCAAGGTTGATCCAGGCATTGGCGTCACCGGGCACTTCGGTGACCGTTTCTTCCAGCAGCGGCAGAATCTGGGCATCTCCAAAATTGATCTGCATCAAAGCCGTTGCAAGATTGTTGCGCAGATTTGGAAACGTACGCGCGATCGCCAGCGCGTGACGGTAAGGTTCTACCGCTTCGGCATGACGGTTTGCAAACTGCAGCGCGAGGCCCGCGGCGAACCACGCGGCGGCCCGCTCCGGCGCGAGCCGGGCGAGCGCGGTACTCACGCGCACGGCTTCTTCCGCCAAGGCGCTATCCTGTGCGCGGGCCGCGATGAGCATGAGCGTGTCGTCGTCGAAGCCCCGCATCAAGGTGCGCGCGGCGGCCAGCAATTCGTGTGCGGACGCATCGGTTGCCTGCGCGGTCGCACCGGCGGCGGCCGCGTCGATGAAATCGAGAAAGAGACTGCGCACAGGTTGGAGCACGTCAGGAAGCGAGGTCTGCATGATTCGTTCTTGCTTGTCAGAAAGCGCCGACGCAAATGTCGTCGGCGGATGACATAGATTGAAGCAAACCTTTTCAAGATGATGAATCAGACAAGTCTTAACCGGTAAACTGACAGCATGCATCGCATAACCGTCAGTGCTCGTGTCAATCTCAGCCATCTGTTCTGGCTGCGCAGTCTCGCCATCATCGGCCAGCTCTGCACGATCGCGTTCGTGCAGCTCTTCATCGGCGTGCAGTTGCCGCTGCCCGCCATGCTGTTCGTGATCGCCATGGAAGTGGCGTTCAACGGCGTGACCTGGCTGCGCGTCACGCAGGATCGGCCCGAGTCGAATCTCGAGTTGTTCGGCCAGCTTTGGGTCGATCTCGGCGCGCTTTCCGCGCTGCTCTTCCTTTCCGGCGGCACGACCAATCCGTTCGTCTCGCTTTATCTGCCTTCGCTCGCCATCGCGGCCGCCGTGCTGCCGTGGTATCTGACCGCGTGGCTCGCGGCCTTCGCCGTGGCCTGCTACGTGCTGCTCGGCTTCGACAACGTGCCGCTCAATCTCGACAATCCCGCCAACCTGTTCGACTACTATCGCGCGGGCATGTGGGTGAACTTCATGGTGAGCGTGTGCCTGATCGTGTGGTTCGTCGCGCGTATGTCGCGCGCGCTGCGTCAACGTGACACAGCGCTTGGCGACGCGCAGCAGCGCCTGTTGCGCGACGAGCGCGCCGTGGCGCTGGGCGTGCAGGCCGCCACCGTGGCGCACGAGATCGGCACGCCGCTGTCGACCATCGCCATGCTCACCGAGGAACTGCGCGATGTCGCGCGCACCGACAAGGGCCTCGCGCCGTATTGCGCCGACCTCGAACTGCTCGACAAGCAGATCTCGCTTTGCACCTCGGCGCTCGCACGGCTCAGAAGCCGCGCTTCGTCCACGGGCGCGCGCCAGCTCGTGAGCGAATGGCTCGGGCCGTTCGTCGAGCAATGGCGCCTGCGCCATCCGCATGTGAAGTTCGAACTCCTCGACAATGGACCGGGCGACTTTGCGCTCGACGATACCGTCGCCGTTGGGCAGATTCTCACCATCCTGCTCGACAATGCCGCACGCGCCAGCCGCGATTTCGTGACCTTGCGCGCCTATGCGGCCGCGCGAGCCGGTTACGTCGATTTCGAAGTCTGCGATGCGGGGCCCGGCATTCCGTCATCGCTGCGCGCATCGCTTGGCGCCGCGCCTGTAGATAGCACCCAGGGCGGTCACGGCGTCGGACTGTATCTGGCGTTTTCGTCTGCGGCGCGGCTTGGCGGCTCGATCGAGCTCAACGATGTCACGTCGCCCGGCAGCGCGTCGGGCGACGTGAGCGGCGCAGACGACGAGACGCCGGCCGGCGCCGCGACCGGCAGCGGCATGCGCACGCGCCGCGCGCGCGGCACCCGTGCGGTGCTGCGCTTGCCGGCAAAGCAGGTCAAGGCGGGTGAGGCGGGTCAGGCGAACCCGGCAGCGGCGGCGCGAGAAGGCGCAGCGTCCGCGGGTTTGGAGATTGGATCAGGCGAGGGGCCTAGCCGGCCCGACGCCGCGTAACAACACGGAGAATTAGGCATGAGCGAAATGAGTTTTCTGGTCATCGACGACGACGAAGTGTTCTCGGACATCCTCACGCGCGGCCTCACGCGGCGCGGCTTCGAGGTGAAGCAGGCACACAATGCGGAAGAGGCGATTCGTTTCGCCAACCAGCAAAAGTTCTCGCAGATCACCGTGGACCTGCATCTCGGCAACGATTCAGGCCTGTCGCTCATCGCGCCGCTGCGCGAACTGCAGCCGGACTCGCGCATGCTCGTGCTCACGGGTTACGCGAGCATCGCCACGGCGGTGCAAGCCGTGAAGGACGGTGCGGACAACTATCTCGCCAAGCCCGCGAACGTCGAGATGATTCTCTCGGCACTCCAAAGCGATGCGAGCGCCATGCAGGCCGAAGAAGCCATCGAGCACCCCGCACCGCTCTCGGTGGCGCGCCTCGAATGGGAGCACATCCAGCGCGTGCTGGCCGAGCACAACGGCAACATCTCGGCCACGGCGCGCGCGCTCAACATGCACCGCCGCACGCTGCAGCGCAAGCTCGCGAAGCGCCCGGTGCGCCAGTAAGCACGCCAGAGGCGGCAAAAGAAAAGGGACCCCGCGGGGTCCCTTTTTCATGCGTCATGCTTCGCGCTTAGAGCACGTAGCGCGACAGGTCTTCGTCCTGCGCCACTTCGCCGAGCGCCTTGTCGACATAGGCCGCGTCGATCGTCACGCTCTTGCCCGCGTGATTGCCCGCTGCGAACGACACGTCTTCCAGCAGCTTTTCGATCACCGTGTACAGACGGCGCGCGCCGATATTCTCGGTCTTCTCGTTCACGGAGTAGGCGATCTCCGCGAGGCGGCGAATACCGTCTTCGGCGAAATCGAGCTGCACGTCCTCGGTTGCGAGCAGCGCCTGATACTGCTTGACGAGGCTCGCATCCGTCGCGACCAGGATCGCTTCGAAGTCCTTCACGGAGAGCGAGTCGAGTTCCACGCGAATCGGGAAACGGCCCTGCAGTTCGGGGATCAGATCGCTCGGCTTCGCGAGGTGGAATGCGCCACTCGCAATGAACAGGATGTGATCGGTCTTCACCATCCCGTACTTCGTGTTGATGGTCGTGCCTTCCACGAGCGGCAGCAGATCGCGCTGCACGCCCTGGCGCGAAACCTCACCGCCGCTGCCTTCGTTGTTGCGCGAGGCGATCTTGTCGATTTCGTCGAGGAACACGATGCCGTTCTGCTCGACGTTCTGCACGGCCTTGGTCTTGACCTCTTCGTCGTTGAGCATCTTCGATGCTTCTTCGTCGGTCAGGACCTTGAGCGCTTCCTTCACCTTGAGCTTGCGCCGCGTTTTCTTGCCGCCGCCGAGGTTGGCGAACATCGAGCGGATCTGCTCGGTCATGTCTTCCATGCCCGGCGGCCCCATGATGTCCATGCCCACTTGCGGCTGCTCGACATCGAGCTCGATTTCCTTGTCGTCGAGCTGGCCTTCGCGCAGGCGCTTGCGGAAGGTCTGACGTGTGGCATTGTCGCTGCCTTCGGCGTGGCTCGTTGCGTCGGACGAACCGAAGCCTACCGGACGCGCGCTCGGCAGCAAGATGTCGAGGATGCGGTCTTCGGCCTGGTCGGTGGCCTTGCTGCGCACCTTGCGCATTTCCGTTTCGCGCGTCTGCTTCACCGAAATCTCGATGAGATCGCGCACGATGCTGTCCACGTCGCGGCCCACGTAGCCCACTTCAGTGAACTTGGTCGCTTCGATCTTGATGAACGGCGCATCGGCGAGTTTCGCGAGGCGTCGCGCGATCTCGGTCTTGCCGACGCCCGTCGGCCCGATCATGAGGATGTTCTTCGGCGTGATTTCCTGGCGCAGCGGGTCGGCGACCTGCTGGCGGCGCCAGCGGTTGCGCAGCGCGACGGCCACGGCCTTCTTCGCGTTCGCCTGGCCGATGATGTGCTTGTCGAGTTCCGAGACGATCTCGGCGGGGGTCATGGTGCTCATCCTGATTCCTTCTCGTCTGTCCGGCGGTTTCGCGAGTTATTCGATGGTTTCGATCACGCGGTTGTGATTCGTGTAGATACACATGTCGCCCGCGATTTCGAGCGACTTTTCGACGATCTCGCGCGGCGAGAGTTCGGTGTTGTCCACGAGCGCGCGTGCCGCGGCCTGCGCATACGCGCCGCCCGAGCCGATCGCGCAGATGCCTTCTTCGGGGTCGAGCACGTCGCCGTTGCCGGTAATCACGAGCGTCGTGGTCGCGTCGGCGGCGATCAGCATGGCTTCGAGGCGGCGCAGCATGCGGTCGGTGCGCCAGTCTTTGGCGAGTTCGACGGCGGCGCGCGTGAGGTTGCCCTGATGCTTTTCGAGCTTGGCTTCGAAGCGGTCGAGCAGCGAGAACGCGTCGGCGGTGCCGCCGGCGAAGCCGACCATGACCTTGCCGCCGTAAATGCGCCGGACCTTCTTCGCGCCACCCTTCATGACGATGTTGCCGAGCGTGACCTGGCCGTCGCCGCCGAGCGCGACCTTGTCGCCGCGCCGCACGGATACGATCGTCGTGCCGTGAAATTGCTCCATGTGCGTTCCTTTTTACCGTTGATGCCGGGTTGGATGCGTAGGTGGAATGCCTGCCGCTTTCGGTGGGCGCAGCGGCGCTCGCGCGTTTTGCATTAGGGCGCCACTGCCCTGAATCCGGGTGCGCCGCGCGCGCCTGTGGCGCGCTGCGAGCGCATATCACCTGGAGTTTAGGGCGGCGCTGGGCATATCAAGGGCTGCGGGCGCAGAAAACGGCGCGGTGGCCTTGTGTGCAACGGCGCGGGCACGCACGCGCAACGGGCGGCGACGGCCGAAGAAAAACGCGCGCGCAAAAGAAAAAAGCGCACGGGGCTCCGTGCGCTTCGACAGGGAAGGCAAGTCGCTAGCCGCGCAAGCAGCGCTTCGCGGCCAGAAAAAAGCTCAATCGCCGAACAGCTTCTGGCGCAGTTCGCGCCGCTCCTGCGCTTCGAGCGAGAGCGTGGCGGTCGGGCGCGCGAGCAGACGCGGGATGCCGATCGGCTCGCCCGTTTCTTCGCACCAGCCGTAGTCGCCGGAATCGATGCGCGCGAGCGATTGCTGCACCTTCTTGAGCAGCTTGCGTTCGCGGTCGCGCGTGCGCAGCTCGAGCGCATGCTCTTCTTCGATCGTCGCGCGGTCGGCCGGATCGGGAACGATCACGGTTTCGCGCAGATTCTCAGTGGTCTGGCCCGCATTGCGGAGGATTTCCGCCTGCAGCTGTTCGAGCCGGTTCTTGAAGAAGGCGAGCTGATCCTCGTTCATGTAATCCTTGTCGCTCATCTTCAGGATTTCGGCTTCGGTCAAGAGTCGTTTCGTCGTCATCTGGCTTGCTTCTTCAATGAGTGAGGCAAAACTGGCACATCTTGCCTGCACTTTTGTGTTGCCCGCAGTGGCCGCGGTGGCCGTTACCAACCTTTACCACTTTGCCAGGCGCAGTTACCGCGCCGTTATTGCGCGCTGGCGGGCACGGACGATGAACTGTCGTGACGCCCGAAGCGCCGCTGCGGGGCCGAACTCCTCTGGAAACCGGTCTTCAGATGCTCCTGAGGCATATATCGTACCGACTGCGCGCTGCGACGCGATGCGCTGCCGGCGGGGCGTCCCTCGGCTGAAAACCGGGGCACCTCTCTTCCAGTGGGGCCGTATTGTAACCGAACCGCAAACTTGCGCCGCAAGCGGGAAATCCCTGCAGTGGCCCGCCTGTCACCAGGCCGTTTGCGGACCGGTCGATATCCAGAAAATATAACGCGCCAATCGTGAAAAAGCGATGGTCGGGTACGTTATTTGGCGCACGAAGCGGGAAGAGATCGTTGCGCAGGCCGCAGACGCAGCGCTAGCGCCACGTTGCGGCGCGCAAAATCCAGACGAAAACGCCCGGCTGTGGGCCGGGCGTATCTGAAAAAGCCTGGAAAACGGGAAGATTCCGTCAGGCGAGGCAGGCGTCGAGCCCGTCGGTGATGAGGTCCTGCGGCAGCTCGATGCCGATGAACACCATCTTGCTGCTCTTCTTCTCGATCGGCAGCCACTTGGCGGCCAGGTCGCTGCCCATCATCTGGTGCACGCCCTGGAACACCACCTTGCGGTCCACGCCCTTCATGTAGAGCACGCCCTTGTAGCGCAGGAGGCGCTCGCCGTAGATCTGCAGGATGCCGCCGAGGAAGTCCTCCAGGCGGTTCGGATCGAACGGGCGGTCGCTGCGATAGACGAACGACTTGATCTTGTCGTCGTGGTGCGCGTGATGGTGGTGGCCGTGGTCGTGGCCTTCGTGGCTGCACTGGCCGTGATCGTGGTCGCAGTCGGCGTGATCGTGATCATGCGCGTGATCATGCGCGTGCGCGTGCGCGTGACCGTGGTCGTGATCGTCTTCGGCGAGGAAGTCCGGGTCGATTTCGAGCTTGGCGTTCAGGTTGAAGCCGCGCAGGTCGAACACTTCCTTGATGTCGGCCTCGCCGAAATTCACCTGGCGGATCTGCGCCTTCGGGTTCATGTGCAGCACACGATGACGCAGGTCGGCGAGTTCCTGTTCGTCGACGAGGTCGGCCTTCGTGATGAACAGGCGGTCGGCGAAACCGACCTGGCGCTGCACCACTTCGTGTTCGTCGAGCTGATGGTTGCCGTGCTTGGCATCCACGAGCGTGATGATCGCGTCGAGCAGGAATTCGTCGGCGATCTCGTTGTCCATGAAGAACGTCTGCGCGACCGGGCCCGGATTTGCGAGACCCGTGGTTTCGATCACCACACGGTCGAAGTCCAGCTTGCCGTCGCGCTTTTGCTGCGCGAGGTCGCCGAGCACGCGCGAGAGATCGCCGCGGATCGTGCAGCAGATGCAGCCGTTGCTCATCTGGATGATCTGCTCGGTGCTGTCCTGCACAAGGATTTCGTTGTCGATGTTCTCTTCGCCGAACTCGTTCTCGATCACGGCGATCTTCATGCCGTGCTTCTCGTTCAGGATGCGCTTGAGCAGCGTGGTTTTGCCGCTGCCGAGAAAGCCGGTCAGGATGGTGACGGGAATCATGCTGGTTGCCATGCTGTCTGCCTGGTAGGTGTTCGGGGGTACGTTCGGGCGCGCCGCTTCATGCTGTCGCGGCCTTCGAGTGTTACAACATAACTTCCTATTGAAACATATCTGCGCCGCGCCCGCATGCGGCGGCCGGGTGCGAGACCGGCGAGCGCCATTCGGGGCGCGAACAGACGCCGCGAAAGCGGCGCTGCGGCGCGCCGCCGAAAGGGCTCAAATAAGGCCGCTTCAGGCGATTTGCAACAGCAGGCCCTTCAGATATTCGCCTTCCGGGAACGCCGTGAGCAGCGGGTGATCCACGCCGGCGCCCAGGCGCTTGAGGATGCGCGCGTCCACTCGGGCGTCGGCGGCGGCGCCCGCCACGATCTTCTGGAACAGCGCCGAATCGATCGCGCCCGAGCACGAATAGGTGAACAACAGACCGCCTGGACGCAGCAGCTTGAAACCCGTGAGATTGATGTCCTTGTAGGCGCGCGCGGCGCGGTCCACGTGCTCGCGCGAGGCCGCGAACTTGGGCGGATCGAGCACCACGAGGTCGAAGCGCTCGCCTTCGTCGTAGAGGCGGCGCAGCGTCTTGAAGGCGTCGGCGTCGAGCCAGGTGGCGAGCGCCGCATCGAAGCCGTTCGCCTCGACGTTTTTCTGCGCCGTGGTGAGCGCTTCGCCCGACGAGTCGATCGACACCACGCGTTTTGCGCCGCCCTTCATGGCCGCGAGCGAGAAGCCGCCGGTATAGCAGAAGCAGTTGAGCACCTCGCGCTCGCGCGCGTAGGTCTGCACGAGCGCGCGGTTGTCGCGCTGGTCCACGTAGAAGCCGGTCTTGTGGCCGTTGCGCACGTCCACGTGATAGCGCACGCCGTTCTCGCTCGTGATGATCGTTTCAGGCGGCTCGCTGCCGGCGAGCAGGCCGGTGATCTGTTCGAGCCCTTCCTTTTCGCGGATCGACACGTCCGAGCGCTCGTACACGTTCGGGCAGCCCGTTGCCGAGGTGAGCGCCGCCACGATCGCTTCCTTCCACGCCTCGACGCCCGCCGCCATGAACTGGCACACGAGCTGGCCGCGGCCTTCGCCACCGTCTTCGATGTAGTAATCGACGATCAGGCCCGGCAGGCCGTCGGCCTCGCCGAAGATCAGGCGCACCGCGCCCGTGCCGCTCACCATTGCGCGGCGGTCGGCCACGGCGCGCTGCACGCGGCGCTTGAAGAACGCATGGTCGATCGGCTCGTTTTCGTCGAAGCTCCACACGCGCGCGCGGATCTGCGAATGCGGGCTGTAGGCGGCGCGCCCGAGAAAGCGGCCGTCGGCCGCGCGCACGATGACGGTCGCGCCGGGCGCGGGCTTGCCTTCCACGCGCTCGATCGCGTTCGCGTAGACCCACGGATGGCGGCGCAGCAGGGATTTTTCTTTGGACGGCTTGAGGGTGACGATATTCATGATGGCTTCAATGCTGGGTGACGGGGCAGGCGCCGCGAGGCGTTGCGAGCCACACGGCGCATGCTCCGCGGCGCTTCAATCGCGCTTCTTGGCGCGCGGATGCGCGGTGTCGTAGACCTTCGCGAGATGCTGAAAGTCGAGCGACGTGTAGACCTGGGTGGCCGCGATGCTCGCGTGGCCGAGCAGTTCCTGCACGGCGCGCAGGTCGCCGCTCGACTGCAGCAGATGCGTGGCGAACGAGTGGCGCAGCACGTGCGGGTGCACGTTCGCCGGAATGCCCGCCGCGATGGCGGCGCGCTTCACGCGCTCGCGCACCACGCCCGGCGCCATGCGGTTGCCGCGCACGGAGAGAAAGAGCGGGGCGTCGTCGTGCTTCACGAAGGCGCTGCGGGCGGCGAGCCAGGCGTCGAGCGCGTCGAGCGCCTTGCGCCCGACCGGTACCATGCGGTGACGGTTGCCCTTGCCCAGCACCTCGACTTCGGCGGCGTCGCGCTTGAGCCAACCCGCCGATTCGTAGCCGTCGCGCTTCACGTAATGCACATCGAGCCCCACGAGTTCCGCGAGACGCAGCCCCGACGAGTAGAACAGCTCGAGCATGGCGCGGTCGCGCAACGCCTCGGGGCCGCCTGCTTCCACGCCGGCGATGGCGGGCGCTTCCATGAGATGCGTGGCATCGTCGACGGAAAGCGCCTTTGGCAGCGTTTTGGCGCGTTTGGGCGCACGCACGGCGGCCACGGGATTCGCGTCGATTTCGATGCGGCCCGCGAGCCAGCGATAGAAGGCGCGCCAGGCCGACAACCGGTGCGCGATGGAGCGCGCCGAAAGGCCACCCGCATGCGCGCGCGCCACCGCGCCGCGCACCTGCGCGGGCGTGACCGATTCGAGCGGCTTGCCGCCCGCGAGCTTCTTCAGCTCGTCGAGTTCATGCGTGTAGCCGCGCAGCGTGTGCTCCGAGAGCCGCCGCTCGTGTTCGAGCATCGCGAGGTAGTCGGCGATCGGATCGGTCGGGTTCACGTTGGGCGGCCTGGATGAGCGTCAGTGCGGCAGCAGGCGCGAGAGCGCCGCGCTCGCGAGTGCGCCGATCTGCGTGAGAAAGTCGGTGGCCATGCCGTCGTGGAAGCGGCGCGGGTCGGGCGAGCCCATCACCAGCAGGCCGAAGGCTTCGCCCGCTGGCGCATCGTTCGAGGCAACGGCGGGTACGCGCAGCGCGATAATCGCGACCGATTCAGCGGTGCCGTCGGTCGAGTCGAGCCATTGCGCGGCCTCGAAGCCGGTGTTCGCGCCGCAGTACGGCGTTTCGAGGCTGTTCGCGAAGATGCGCACTTCCTCGCCGGTCTGGCGCGCGAAATCGGCCTGCCCGTAGGCCTCCGCCACGTCCCACAGGCGCAGCGCGGCTTGCGGCATGTCGAACACGTCGCGCAGATTCTGCGTGATGGAGCGCGGCAGCGCGTGCGGGTCGCGCTCGGCGATCATGCGCGTGGTCCAGCGGTTGAACTTCGCGGCGATCGAATCGTTCTCGTGGCCGTAGCGCAGCAGTTCCGAAAGACGGCGCTCGAGATGCTTGTTCTTCTCGCGCAGCATTTCCATCTGGCGTTCCTGCAGCGAAACGGCAGCCTTGCCGTGCGGATTGCCTAGCTTGATCGTCGCGAGCAGTTCGGCGTGCTCAACGAAAAAATCGGGGTGGGCGAGCAGATAGTCGGCAACTTCGCGATCGTTCATGTTGTGGACGCGTTGTAGTTGTAAGGCGCGCACGGTGGCGCGCAGTCTGTCATGCGTTTGAGTTTTCGTGCGGCGCGACGTTCTCTCATTACGTGCGCCGCAAGGCCCGAAGCGAGCCGAATTCGGCCCGAAGCGCGCTAGTCGGCCAGCTCGATCTCGCCTTCGAACACGGTGGCGGCCGGGCCCGCCATGGTGAGCGCGGCGGATTCGTCGCGCGCGCCGTCCCAGGCGATGGTCAGCATGCCGCCATGCGTATGCACCTTCACGGGCGAGTCGAGCAGCCCGCGGCGAATGCCCGCCGCGACGGCCGCGCACGCGCCCGTGCCGCACGCGAGCGTTTCGCCTGCGCCGCGCTCGAATACGCGCAGCTTCACTTCGTTGCGCGAAACGATCTGCATGAAACCGGCGTTCACCTTGTTCGGGAAACGCGCGTGCGTTTCGATGGCCGCGCCTTCGGCCTTCACCGGGTACGCTTCGACGTCGTCGACAACCTGCACCGCGTGCGGGTTGCCCATCGAGACGACCGACACCCAGCGCCGCGCACCATTCACGTCGAGCGGCCAGAGCGTGTCGTTGCCTTCGCGGCGGCCTTCCAGGCCGTTCGCGTTGAACGGCACGAGCGCGGGTTCGAACTCGGGACGATCCATATCGACGACGACTTCACCGTTTTCCTGCACGACGAGCGTGATCGTGCCCTTCTGCACCTGCACTCGCACACGCTTCGAATCGGTGAGCTTGCGGTCGCGCACGAATTTCACGAAGCAGCGCGCGCCGTTGCCGCAGTGCTCGACCTCGCCGCCGTCGCAATTGAAGATGCGATAGCGGAAGTCCACGCCTTCCACGGTCGGCTTCTCGACGATCAGCAACTGGTCCGCGCCGATGCCGAAGTGGCGGTCGGCGAGCGCGCGCACACGCTCGGGCGTGAGCGCGAGGTCCTGGCTGTAGCCGTCGAGCACGACGAAGTCGTTGCCCGCGCCGTGCATCTTGGTGAATTTGAGTTTCATGCCGTTATTGTAAGCGAGGCCCGGGCGAAAACCCGGGCCTCGAGCGTGGGCGCAACGTTCAGCTGTAGACGCTCGGTTCGCCCGGCGGCCGCGTCTTGAAGCGCTTGTGGACCCAGTAATACTGCTCGGGAATGCGCGGAATCTGTTCTTCGAGGAAAGCGTTCATGCGGCGCGCGTCGAGATCGTCGTCGCCGGTTGGATAATTTTCCCAAGGTTTGAACACTTTCAGCCGATAACCCTTGTAATTGGGCAACACCTCGCCGATGAACGGTACGACCTGCGCATGACCCACCTTCGCCAGACGCCCGACCGCCGTGAGCGTGCACGCCGGCACGCCGAAGAAGGGTACGAACGTGGAGTTGCGCATGCCGTAGTCCATATCGGCGCCGAGCATCACGGGCTTCTTGTCGCGCAGCCAGCGCAGCACGGCGCGCGCGCTGTCCGCGCGGCTGACCATTTCCGCGCCGAAACGGCTGCGTCCCGCCTTCGCCGCAGCTTCGAACTCGGGGTTCGAGAACGGCTGGTAAAGCGAGCCGCAGGGCCGGTGCAGCGAGTAGTTGAGGAACATGGAACCCGCCTCGATGCCCACGAAATGCAAGCCGAGGAAGAGCGTGGGCGGCAGGTTCGGATCGGTGAGATCGATCTCGCTGTCGAGCTCGACGATCTTCTCGAGCTTCTTCGCCGAGGCGAACCATTGCACGCTGCGCTCCATGTAGCTGCGAATGGCGTGACGGAAGTGCTGCCCCGCCACTTCCTCGCGCTTTTCGTCGCTCCACTCGGGAAAGCACAGTCGCAGATTCGTATGAACAACGCGCTTGCGGCGGCTCGGAATCTTGTAGAGCAGCCAGCCGAGGCCGTCACCCAGACGCGCGACAAAGCCATAGGGCAGGATCGCGAACAGCTTGAGCAAGCCGATGGCGAAACGGGAGCCGAGTTTGCCTAGCATGCGTGAACTCCGCTGCAAGGCTTGCAAACGATGAGGAAGGAAACGAACGGCACGCGGGGGTACCCTGCGACAATTTAAGGAAGTCGCTATAATAAGGGCTTCGCCGAGTTAATAGACAACTTGCGGGGCGAAGCCGGATGCCTGTCAATGACTGAGTCACTGACAGCAACCGGGCAGCAATTCCGCTAAAGCGTCGCCGCTTCAAAGCTCCCGAAGCTGGCTACGTGAACTCAACCGTCACCAGCTACAAGGAGCCTGACACGTGGCAAACGACTATTTCTTCACCTCCGAATCCGTCTCCGAAGGCCATCCGGACAAGGTCGCCGACCAGATCTCGGACGCGATCCTCGACGCCATCCTCACGCAAGACAAGTACTCGCGCGTTGCAGCGGAAACGCTGTGCAACACGGGTCTCGTCGTGCTCGCCGGTGAAATCACCACCACGGCCAACGTCGACTACATCCAGGTCGCGCGCGACACGATCAAGCGCATCGGTTACGACAACACCGACTACGGCATCGACTACCGCGGCTGCGCGGTGCTCGTCGCTTATGACAAGCAGTCGCCGGACATCGCCCAGGGCGTGGACCGCGCGCACGACAACAACCTCGACCAGGGCGCCGGCGACCAGGGCCTGATGTTCGGCTATGCGTGCGACGAAACGCCCGAGCTGATGCCGCTGCCGATCCACCTTTCGCACCGTCTGGTCGAGCGCCAGTCGAACCTGCGCCGCGACGGCCGTCTGCCCTGGCTGCGTCCGGACGCGAAGTCGCAGGTCACGATCCGCTACGTCGACGGCAAGCCGCACGCCATCGACACGGTCGTGCTCTCGACGCAGCACTCGCCGGACATCGACCTCGGCACGCTGCGCGAAGCCGTGATCGAAGAAGTCATCAAGCCGGTGCTGCCGTCCGAACTCATCAAGGGCGACATCAAGTTCCTCGTGAATCCGACCGGTCGCTTCGTGATCGGCGGCCCGCAGGGCGATTGCGGCCTCACGGGCCGCAAGATCATCGTCGACACGTACGGCGGCGCAGCCCCGCACGGCGGCGGCGCATTCTCGGGCAAGGATCCGTCGAAGGTGGACCGTTCGGCCGCCTACGCAGGCCGTTACGTCGCGAAGAACATCGTGGCCGCCGGCCTCGCGTCGCGCTGCCTGATCCAGGTTTCGTACGCGATCGGCGTGGCTGAGCCGACTTCGGTCATGGTCAACACGTTCGGCACCGGCAAGGTGTCGGATGCGACCATCACGAAGCTCGTGCGCGAGCACTTCGACCTGCGTCCGAAGGGCATCATCCAGATGCTCGACCTGCTGCGCCCGATCTACGAAAAGACCGCCGCTTATGGCCACTTCGGCCGCGAAGAGCCGGAATTCTCGTGGGAAGCGACCGACCGCGCACTCGCGCTGGCCGAAGCCGCCGGCACGGAGCCGGTGAGCGCAGCCATCGCGTAAGCATTCGCAAGCTGGCATCGCGCTGGCCGGCGGCAACGCCGGTCAAGCGCGATGCAGTGCCGAAGAAAAACCCCGCAGGGCGCAAGCCCGTGCGGGGTTTTTGTTTTTTGCGGTGCCTGCTGCGAACCGCGCAGCGTGGGCCTGGCGCGGGTCTTAGCGCATGGCGAAGCCGAACCAGCCCGTGCTGCTCGCGCCCATGCGGCGCGGCTTGCGCGTGCTGCGCGCCACATGCACCGTGGTGGGCGCGGCGAGCGTGCGCAGCGGCGCGTTCGGGCGATAGAGCAGCGTGCGCAGCGAGAAGTGGCGCGAGCCCGAGCGCATGCGCAGTACGGCGAAGAACGAGTGGAACCAGGTGCGCATGCCGTCGACGGGCTTCGTCTCCCGAACCTGTTGTGCGAGCGCGCGGGTGCGCGCGGCGTGGTGTCGCAGTGCACGCACCAGATGACGGCGGGCCGGGCGGGCCGCTTTCAGGGCGGTGTGGGCGGCGTGAGACATGCGTTGAGTATCGAAGAGGGTATGCATGGCGGTTGAGCAATCGGGTTCGAGGTGCGCCTCGCGCGACGCTTTGCGTCGAGCAGCAAACGTGCCTGTCTTCCAGGGCATCACGAATTGGGTGGACGGGAGACGGGCCGCATGGCGCGGCGTGGGACGCGAAGCGACGGATTCTTCTGTTGGAGCGCCTTGTGCGGCAAGGCGTTCACGGCGATCGGTCGATGCGAAGAGAATTCGGCAATGTAAAACAACATGCGCAACAGGCTACACGCGAATCATGACCGCAGAAAGTCGGTTAATACCCGGCCCTGCGCGCCTTTGATGCACACGATCCCACCCTTTGTCCTCATCGCGGTGCGTGCGCGCCATTCGCGTGCGGCTCGCTCGACGCGGCGCATGGAGCCACCTCGTGTGGCCGCGTGGTCCTTCCCGCCGTGCCGGCACGCTTTACAATCGAAGCGTCGGCGCGCGCCGACGCCTCAGCCTCTTCGTTTCGCGGCATCGTGTAACGAAGCCACGAACGCAGGCTGCGGCCCTTGCTCGCATCGAGATCGCATAACGGAAGTCCCATGTCAGTCCAGTCAAAGAAAGAACAGGTGCAGGCGCTGCGCGAGCGCGGCTTCGTGGTCGTGCCGGGGCTCGTCTCGCCCGAGCGCTGCGAGGCGATCAAGCAGGTTGCGCAGGAGCAGTTGCAGGCGGCTGCCGCGCCGCTCGAATTCGAAGCCGATTTGCGCTACCCGGGCGCGCCCGAATCGAAGGACGCCCCGGGCGGCCATACGGTGCGGCGCCTGCTCGACGCCTACTCGCGCCACGCGCTGTATCGCGAATGGGCCACGTCGCCGGAAATCGCGGGGTGGATGGAGTTGTATTTCGGCGAGGAGCCGGTCCTCTCGTGCGCGCATCACAACTGCATGATGACGAAGCACCCGCACTACGGCAGCCTCACGGGCTGGCACCGCGACGTGCGCTACTGGTCGTTCGAGCGCGACGACCTCGTTTCGGTCTGGCTCGCGCTCGGGCCGGAGAAGATGGAAAACGGCGGCCTGTGGTTCGTGCCGGGCTCGCACGAGGCGCCGTTCACCTCGGAGCGCTTCGACGCCGCGAAATTCTTCCGCGCCGACCTGCCCGAGAACCAGGCGTGGATCGACCGCGCGATCGCCCCGACGCTCGCCGCTGGCGACGTGGTTTTCTTTCACTGCAACACGCTGCATTCGGCGGGGCAGAACCAGAGCGATCAGGTGAAGTTTTCGCTCGTGTACACGTACCACGGCGCGAGCAACGTGCCGCTGCCGGGCACGCGCTCGGCGGCCAAGCCCGAGGTGAAGTTCTGAGTAAAGTTCCGGGCCGGCGCTGCGTGGCGTTCGCCTAGCGCCGGCGCCCCGACATCGTGAGGCCGGTGATGCCCGCGAGCGTTGCCGCGATGCCGCCCCCGATCAGGAGGATCGTGCGGTTGGTGGGCGCGCCGGTGAAGAGACGCGACATGTCGTTCGCGAACGAATGGAGCGACTGGCCGCCGAAGTACAACAGGACGACGCCACAGGCGATAAGCGCGATCGAAATCGCTTTGGCCATGAACAACCTCTCGCAAAGGATGGACGCCGCAGTGTAGGCGAGCGGCCGCGGCGCGTCCAGGGTACGGTTTATCTGGCAGCCCGGCGTACGCGCTCGCCTACCTTACATCGCCTTTCCCGCATAGTGGGCATCTGCACGGCTCGGGCGGATTGGCTAACATAGCTGCCTCACGCGAGCAGCACGCCCCACAGCGCGCCCGCGCCCATCCCTTCGCTCACTACCCGTTTTCGCCGAGGATCACCATGGCTTACGAAGCAGCCTCAGAACGCTATTCGGACATGCAGTACCGCTTTTGCGGCAAGTCGGGGCTCAAGCTGCCCGCACTGTCGCTCGGTCTGTGGCACAACTTCGGCGATACCACGCCGATCTCGACCCAGCGCGACATCCTGCGCACCGCGTTCGATCTCGGCATCACGCACTTCGACCTCGCGAACAACTACGGCCCGCCGTACGGCAGCGCCGAAACGAACTTCGGCCGCATTTTCAAGGACGATTTCCGTCCGTACCGCGACGAGTTGCTGATCTCGTCGAAGGCAGGCTGGGACATGTGGCCGGGCCCGTACGGCCAGGGCGGCGGCTCGCGCAAGTACGTGCTCGCGAGCCTCGACCAGAGCCTGCAGCGCATGGGGCTCGACTACGTCGACATCTTCTACTCGCATCGCTTCGACGTGGAAACGCCGCTCGAGGAAACGGCTGGCGCGCTGGCGACGGCCGTGCAGCAGGGCAAGGCGCTGTATGTCGGCATCTCGTCGTATTCGCCAGCCAAGACGCGCGAAATGGCGAAGCTGCTCGCCGAATACAAGGTGCCGCTGCTCATTCACCAGCCGTCGTACAACATGCTCAACCGCTGGGTCGAGGAAGAACTGCTCGACACGCTCGAGGACCTCGGCACGGGCAGCATCGCGTTCACGCCGCTTGCGCAGGGCGTGCTCACGAACAAGTACCTGAACGGCGTGCCCGAAGACGCGCGCGTGAACCGCCCGGGCGGCGGCTCGCTCAAGAGCGAGCATCTGAGCACACAGAACATCGAGCACGTGCGCAAGCTCAACGACCTCGCGCTGCGCCGCGGCCAGAGCCTCGCGCAAATGGCGATTGCCTGGACGCTGCGCGGCGGCCGCGTGACCTCGGCGCTGATCGGCGCGAGCCGCGCGGAGCAGGTGCGCGAGAACGTTGCGGCGTTGAAGAACCTGGAGTTTTCGAAGGAAGAACTCGCGGAGATCGACCGCTATGCGACCGAAGGCGGCGTGAACCTGTGGGAGAAGCCGTCGACTGATCAGCACATCTGAACGGCACGCTTCCCGGCACAAAGAACCGCCTCCTTGCGAGGCGGTTTTTTTATGCGCGAAAGATCGGCAAAGTGCGTGCGGCGGCAGCGAGGCGCGCCATTCTTCGGTTTGTCATGTGGCCCTGCTAACGTCGCGGCAGCCTTTGCCGCGAGGAATTTCCATGGAGTCCTTGAGCGCCGAATCCGAAGCGCTTTCCCCCACCGCCACGCGCACCGAACCCGCCGGGCGGCCCGAACGTGCGATGCGCCCGCCGCAGCCCGCAACGTCGGCTCGCGCAAATGCCGCAATACTTGCGTTCGCGTTCACGGCGCTGTGCTACGAACTCGTGGGCTTGCCGCTTTTGCTGGACGCGGCAGGCGGCCCGACGTTCGCCCTGCTGGCAACGCTTGCGCCCGTCGTGCTCGCCACGCCGATCCATTGGGGGCTCATCCACGAAGGCATACACGGACAACTTTCGCGCGACCGGCGCGTGAACGAGTGGCTCGCGCGCGTGCTCGCGATCGGCCTGGCGATGCCGTTCGACGCCGTGCGTTTCGGACACCTGATGCATCACCGCTTCACACGTGAGCCGTTCGACCGCCCCGATGTGCTCGACCAGCATGACGCGAGCGGCCCGCGCTGGCGTCGCCGTGTTTCGTACTATGCGCGGTTGATGGGCGGCCTGTACGCGGCCGAATTGCTGCTGCCGCTGCTGGCTTTCATGCCCGTGCGCCTCGCACGCGCCATCATCGAGCATGGCGTGGGGGCGCACGGACGCGAAGGCGTGCAGGTGCAGCGGCTCTTCGCGAACCACGCCGCCGATCCCGTGAGGCGCAGCCGCGCGCGGCGCGACTGGCTCGCCTCGCTCGCGCTGTATGCCGCTTCGTTCGCGCTGTACGGCAAGGCTTGGCCCGTGCTGCTCGCGGCGATGTACCTGCGTGGACTGTGGCTATCGGTAGCCGATAACCTGCCGCACTACGGCGTCGCGCTCGACGAACCGGGCCGCGCGCGGGATTTCCGTGTGCCGCGCGTTCTGGGCGTGCTGCTCATGAATCATCACCTGCATCGCCAGCATCATCTGCATCCGACGCTGCCGTGGACGGCGCTGCCCGCAATCGCGCACGCCGAAGAGGCCGCAGGCGCGGCGGCGCGGGCGGACTATCTCGCCGCCGCGTTGCGTCAGTTCAAGGGATTGCAGCCGGGCGTCGATCCCGGCTGAGGTGGATGGTGCGAGCGAATGGCGCGCGTGCGCGCAAACCGCGGCGCGTTGCGCCGCGAGGATGCCGCTTCGTCAATTTGCGCCGGCTACATCAGCGCCGGCAGCGTCTCGACAAGCGCAACGGCTGCGAGCACGCCGATCAGCGCGCCGATCACGCGTAGCGTGTTGTGTCTGAATTCCGTCGCGCACGGCACCGCGCCAAGAAAGAGCGCGCCAGCGAGGGCCATCGGGATGATCATCACGAAATCGCCAATCGTGAAATAACCTTCCATGCTCGTCTCCTTATCGTATGGGCGACGCGGGCGCGCAATGGTTGTCGTTCTCGTTGCCATGCCAATGGCATGACGTTGCGGCCCCGGGCCTGAAATCGAGTATAGGTGAGGGCGGCGAGCGCGGCGGCGCGTGTGTGTGCCGTGACGCGCATCGTGAAGCGCATGCCGCGCCGCAAAAGCCCGCCAGAAGCGGCGTTGCGCTGCGGTGCGATGCGCGCGGGGCGCAATTCGCCAGTCGTCTAAATATTACGGACGCCTTTCGATTGCCGCGGCGCGCGGCACACAACGATGCAAGTGCGCATGTCGTGTTCCGCGTCGGGCGATATCGCGAACTCAGGCCGCCCCAGTGCGTTCGCGTGCCCGCAGCCTGAGCGCCAGCGCGAGCCCCACGACCAGCAGCACGATCACGAGGCCGGCCACGCCGGCCCAGCCCGCCGCAGTCCAGAAGTGCCCGCCGATGGAACCCATCACGCTCGAGCCGACGTAATAGGCCAGCAGGTACAGCGCGGCGGCCTGGCCCTTCGCTTCGCGCGCGAGCCGTCCAACCCAGCCGCTCGCCACCGCATGCCCGGCGAAGAAGCCAATGGTCAGGCAGGCGATGCCCGCCGCGATGGCCGCGAGCGGTGCGAACAGCGTGAGCACGACGCCCGTGAGCATCAGCGCGAGACTGGCGACCAGCACGCGGCCGCGCCCGAAGGTGTCGGCCATGCGGCCCGACCACGGCGAGGCGACCACGCCGGTCAGGTAGACAAGGAAAATCGCGCCGATCGCTGCCTGACTCATGCGATAGGGCGGCGCGATCAGCCGGTAGCCGATGTAGTTGTAGAGCGTGACGAAGCTGCCCATCAGCACGAAGCCCATGGCGAACAGCATGGGTAGCCCCGGCCCCGCGAAATGGCGCAGCAGGGCCGAGCGATGATGCGTCAAGCCGAGGCCGCTCTTCGGCACGAAGTGTCGCGAGGGCGGCAGGAGCGAGCGGAACGCCAACATGGAAGCGAGCCCGAGCACGCCGATCACGGCGACTGCCGCACGCCAGCCGAACAGGTCGGTGACGATGCCCGTGATCACGCGCCCCGCCATCCCGCCGATGGCCGTGCCGCCCACGTAGAGGCCCATCGAAAGGCCGAGGCCGTCCGGGTGCATTTCTTCGGCGAGCCAGGCCATGGCCACGGCGGGCACGCCACCGAGCGCAATGCCCTGCAGCGTGCGCAGCACGAGTAGCTGATGCCAGTGCGGCACGAAGGCGGTGGCGAGCGTGAGCAGCGACGACGCGCACAGCGACGCGGTCATCATGCCGCGCCGGCTCCAGCCTTCGGAGACAAAGCCCGCAATGAAGATCGCGATGGCGAGCGCCGCCGTGGTGAACGAGAGCGAGAGGCTGCTCTGCGCGGGGCTCACGCCGAAGGTTTCGGAGAACGCAGGCAGCAGCGGCTGCACGCAGTAGAGAAGCGAAAAAGTGGCGTAGCCGGCGAACAGAAGCGCGAGGCTCGCGCGCCAGAATTCGGGGGTGCCGCGTTCGATGTACGGAACGGCGGAGGGCGCGGAATTGCGCGAGGCGCCCGGTGATGCAGTCACGAGTGAATCTCCAGCAATATTACAAAGGCGCAACGATACGCCTGTTGGGCGATCAGCGTGGTCGAGCGCCGCAGGAGAGGCGGCGCCGGCGGCTTAGCCCGGCGAGCGGGCGGCGCTTGGTGCGCTCGCCGAAGCGCCTTGTGGCCCGCTGGCGGGCTGCGCTTTTTGCACGTCGTCCGGATGCACGAGCGCCGCATCGCTGGGCAGATCCGCCGCGCTCCAGCCGCCGCCCAGCGCCTTCACGAGCGCGACGCTTGCCGCCATGCGCCGGCGCGAGATCGCCACGGCCTGGCGTTCGTTGTTGAGCGCCGTGGTTTGCGCGACGACCACGTCGAGGTACGTAATCGCACCGCCGAGATAGCGATTGTTGATGGTGACGAGCGTGCGCTGCGCGGCGTCCACCGCGCGGTCCTGGGCCGTCGCCTCCTGCTCCAGCACGCGCAGCGCCGCGAGGTTGTCCTCGACGTCGCCAAAGGCGTCGAGCACCGTTTGGCGGTACTGCGCCACGTTCTCGTCGTACTGGGCGCGCGCTTCGTTGCGCACGGCCTCGCGCCCGCCGAAGTCGATCAGCGTGCCCGCGAGCGTCGGTCCGAGCGACCAGAAGCGCGCGGGCGCGACGAGCCACTGGCTGAAGTTGGTGGCCTCCAGGCCGCCCGTGACCGCGAGCATGAGGGTCGGGAAGAACGCCGCCGTCGCCACGCCCACTTGCGCGTTCGCGGCGGCCACGCGGCGCTCGGCAGCGGCAATGTCGGGGCGCCGTTCGAGCAGCGTGGATGGCACGCCCGGCGGGCTCGTGATCGCGCGCACCGTGTAGGCCTCCTTCGGTGCGACGGCGAGCGTGAACGTGGAAGGCGACTGCCCGATGAGAATCGCGATGGCATGTTCGAGCTGCGCGCGCTGCACGCCGAGATCGATCGCCTGCGCCTCGGTGGTCTGCAGCTGCGTTTGCGCCTGGCCCACGTCCGCGTCGGTGGCGATGCCGCCCGCGTAGCGATGCTGCGTCAGTTCGAGCGATTCGCGATAAGCCTGGATCGTGTCGTCGAGCAATTGCCGTTCGCGGTCGAGGCCGCGCAGCTCGAAGTAATCGGTCGCGAGTTCGGCCTGCATGGAGAGCAGCACGGCCTGCATGTCGGCAGCGCTTGCCTGTGCATTGGCCTTGGCCGCCTCGACGTTGCGCGCGACGCGGCCCCAGATATCGGGCTCCCATGTGGCGTCGATGCCGACGGCGTAATCGTTGATCGTTTGACCGGCCTTCGACGTGTACAGGACGTTCTGCGAGGTGCGGTAGCGCGAATAGTCGCCGCTCGCCGTCACGAGCGGAAAATAGCTCGAGCGCTGCTGCGCCACGTTCGCGCGCGCCGCGCGAAAGTGCGCCTGTGCGGCTTGCACGTTCTGGTTCGCGCTCTCGACCTGGGCTTCGAACTTGTCGAGCGTGGGGTCCTCGTAGATCGTCCACCACGCGCCGCGCGGCACGTTGTCGGCAGGCTGCGCAATCGTCCAGCCCGTGCCTTCGAGCTCCTTGAACGTCGCGGCCACGGGCATGCTGGGGCGTACGTAGTCGGGCCCGACCGTGCAGGCGCCGAGCGCCCCGAGCAGGGCCAACGCGAGAAGTCGAACGCGTGCGCGCCTCATCATTCGCCCTGCGCTTGCGCGTTGCTACCCGCACCGCTCGCGCCATGCGCCGCACCTGCCTCGTGCTGCGGCTGCACGATGCGCACGGGCGTACCGTCGACGATCGCGTCCTGCGGATTGACGATCACGCGCTCGTCTCCCGCGAGCCCCGCGGCCACAGCGACGCGGGTGCCGAAGTCGGTGCCGAGCGTGACCTTCACCAGCTTCACGCGGTTTTGCGCGTCGACGGTCGCCACCTTCACGCCGTCCGGGCGGAACAGGAAGGCGTTGCCGGGCAGTGTCATCGGCGTGCCCGAGCCGTCGAGCGCGAAGTGCACCTGCGCATACGCGCCGGGCAGCAGTTCGCCACTGCGGTTGTCGACATCGACTTCCACGAGCATCGTGCGCTGCTGCGCATCGACCGCGCCCGCCGTGCGCGCGACGATGCCAGGGAAGTGCTTGCCCTGCTCCTCGTTGAGTGTGAGATACGCATGCTGCTGCACGCGGATCTGCTGCGCGTAAGCCTGCGGCACGTTCGCGTACACGCGCAGCCGGTCGGCCTGCGCGAGATGAAACAGCTCTTTCTGCGAACTGCCGCCGTTGCCCGCGTCGATGAGCGCGCCCACGTCCACGTTGCGCGCGGTGACGATGCCGTCGAAGGGCGCCGTCACGCGTTCGTACGACTGCAGTTGCGAGAGCCGCGAGACGTTGAAGCGCGCGGAATCGAGCGTGGCCTTTTTCGCGAGCATGTCGCCGACTTTTTCGTCGGCGTCCTGTTTCGCCACCGAGCGCGTTTGCAGCATCTGCGTCCAGCGGTCGGCCGTGGTTTTCGCGAGCGCGTAATTGGCTTCGGCGTTGGCGAGATCGGCGCGCGCGGCACGCAGCTGGTCATCCACTTCGGGTGCGTCGATTTCGGCGAGCAACTGGCCCGCCTTCACGTGCGCGCCGATGTCGAAGTACCACTTGCGCAGATAGCCGTTGGTGCGCGCGTAGATCGGCGTGTCGAGAAACGCCTGCACATTGCCGGGCAACACGAGGTCGAGCGCGCGCGCCGAGCGCTGCGGCGTGACCACCTGCACGGAAAGCGTGCTCGCGGTTTTCGCGTCGCGCTCGAGCGCCGCATGCGCGCTATGGCGCGACCAGATGCCTTGCGCCGCGAGCCCGATCACGATGAGCGCAGCGAGCGCGATGGGCCAGCGCCGTGCTTTATGCGGGCTATGCGGCGCTTGCGGCGGAGGCGTTTGCGAATGATTCGTCATGACAGGGTATTCATGATTTGGGCACCACGTTTTCACTGGCGCGCTGGCGGCGCTCGCCGAGCTTGCGGTAGATGAGCGAGAACACCACGGGTACGAAGATCAGCGTGGCGAGCGTGCCCACCGCGAGGCCGCCGATCACGGCGCGCCCGAGCGGCGCATTTTGCTCGCCGCCTTCGCCAAGGCCAATGGCCATCGGCACCATGCCGATCACCATGGCGAGCGCGGTCATGAGCACCGGGCGAAAACGCGTGTAGCCCGCTTCGATCGCGGCGCGCGCCGCGTCGCCGTGCAGGCGCAACTGCTCGCGCGCGAAGCTGATGACGAGAATGGAGTTCGCCGTGGCAATGCCGATACACATGATCGCGCCCGTGAGCGCGGGAATGGACAGCGTGGTGTGCGTGAGGAACAGCATCCAGACGATGCCCGCAAGCGCGCCCGGCAGCGCCGTGATGATGATGAACGGATCGAGCCACGACTGGAAGTTCACGACGATCAGCAGATACACGAGCACAATCGCGAAGACGAGACCGCCTAAAAGTCCGGAGAACGAATCGTTCATCGTCTGCACCTGGCCGCGCAGCTTGACGGTGGAGGTTTTCGGCAGCGCGTCGCGCGTCTGGTCGATGATCTTCGCGATGTCGTCGGAAACGGCGCCGAGGTCGCGCCCGTCGGCGGTGCCGTAAATGTCGATGGTGGTCTGCGCGTTGTAGTGCGTGACCACCGCGTCGCCCGCCACGCGCTGCATGCTCGCGAGCGAGCCGAGAATATTGCTGCGGCCGTTCGCGGTGAGCGGAATGTTCGCAAGCGACTGCAGCGAATCGATCGTGTATTGCGGCGCTTCGGTCACGACGTTGTAGCTCACGCCGTTGACCGGGTTGAGCCAGAACGTGGGCGTGGTCTGCTGGCTGCCCGAGAGCGTGATGAGCAGATCGCTTGCCACGTCCTTCTGCGTGAAGCCCGCCTGCTGCGCGCGCGTGCGGTCCACGTCGATGAAGATGCGCGGCAGGTCCGCAGGCTGCTGGATGCGCGCGTCGACGAAGCCGGGCACGCCGCGCAGCCGCGCGAGCAGCTTCGCCGCGAACGCGCGGTTTCCCGCCACGTCGCGGCCCACGATCTGCACGTCGATAGGCGAGGGCATGCCGAAGTTCAGCGTCTGGCTCACGATATCGGCGGGCAGGAAGGCGAACTGCACGCCCGGGAACTCGTCGTTGAGCGTGCGGCGCAACAGGCGCACGTAATCCGCCGTGGCGTGATGGTCCTCGTTCAGCGAGATCAGCACGTCGGCGTCGGAGGTGCCGATGGTGCCCGTGTTGCTGTACGACAGGTTGATGCCCGAGACCGGCAGGCCGATGTTGTCGATGATCGAATGCAGCTCGCCCGGCGGAATCAATGTACGCACGCGCTTGTCGATCCGATCGACGAGCACCGCCGTTTCTTCCACACGCATGCCGGTTTTCGCGCGCACGTGCAGCGCGATGGTGCCGGCATCGACTTGCGGAAAGAAGTCGCGCCCGAGGAACGGCATGAGCAGCAGCGAGGCGCCGCAGCAGGCGAGAAACGCCACGACGAACCACACGGGGTGCTTCACGCGCGCCGCGAGAAACACGCGATAGCGCTCGCGCAGCCCCTCGAAGCCGCGCTCGAACGCGAGATGCACGCGCATGAACGGATTGCGCGTCGTGCGATGCAGGTCGGCGGCCTTGTGATGATGGCGCATCAGGTACTTCGCGAGCGTGGGCACGAGCGTACGCGAGAAGAAGTACGAGGCCAGCATGGCGAATACCACGGCTTCCGCGAGCGGGATGAAGAGGTAATGCGCCACGCCCGTGAGCAGGAACATCGGCACGAACACAATGCAGATGGAGAGCGTGGAGACGAGCGTGGGAATCGCGATCTGGTGCGCGCCGTCGAGAATCGCCTGTTCCAGCGTCTTGCCTTGCTCCAGCTGCTGGCTGATGTTCTCGATGGCGACCGTTGCGTCGTCAACGAGAATGCCCACCGCGAGCGCAAGCCCGCCGAGCGTCATGATGTTGATGGTCTCGCCGAGCGCCGCGAGCACGATGACCGAGGTGATCATCGAAAGCGGAATCGAGACCGCGATGATGAGCGTGGCGCGCCAGTTGCCGAGAAATAGCAGGATCATGAGCGCCGTGAGCGCGGCGGCGATGAGCGCTTCGCGCAGCACGCCCTGGACGGAGGCGCGCACGAAGAGAGACTGATCGGCGACCGGATCGATATTGAGCGACGACGGCACGAGATTGCGCAGCGTCGGCATCATCTCCTTGATGCGATCGACGATTTCGAGCGTGGACGTATTGCCGCTCTTGTTGATGGTGAGGAGCGAGGCGCGCTGACCGTCCACGCGCACGATGTTGGTTTGCGGCACGTAGCCGTCGCGCACGTGCGCGACGTCGCGGATATAGATCGTGCCGCTTGCCGTGGTTTTCACGGGAATGTCGTTCAAGCCCGCTAAGCTGTTGGGGCTTGCGTTCATCGTGACCGAATATTCGGTCGCGCCTATTTTCGCCGTGCCGGAGGGCAGGATGAGGTTCTGCGCGCTGATCGCGTTCACCACGTCCATGGGCGAGAGATTGTGCTGCTGCAGCGCGCGCTGGTTGATGTCGACCATGATCTGCCGCTGTTTGCCGCCATAGGGCAGCGGCGCGGAAGCGCCCGGCACGGTCGCGAGCTGCGTCTTCAGGAAGTTGTTGCCGTAGTCGAACAACTCCTGCTCGGTAAGTTGCGGTGAGGAAAGCGACAGGCGCAGGATCGGCACAGTCGAGGCGTTGTAGCGCAGAATGAAGGGCGGCTGGATGCCAGGCGGCAGCGAGCGCAACTGCGCTTGCGAAAGCGCCGTGACTTCGGCGAGCGCTTCCTGGATATTGGCGTGCGGCTGGAAGAAGATCTTCACGACCGCGATACCGTTGAGCGAGGTCGATTCGGTGTGCTCGATATCGTTGACCGCTACGGAAAGGCCGCGCTCGTAGTTGAGCACGATGCGCTTTTCCATTTCGTCGGCGGGCAGGCCCGTGTAGGTCCAGATCACCGAGAGCACCGGGATGTCGATGTTCGGGAAGATGTCCGTGGGCGTGCGCAGGATCGTCAGTGGCCCGACGATCAAGAGCAGCAACGCGAGCACGACGAACGTGTACGGGCGCTTGAGCGCGAGTCGAACGATCCACATGGAACGGCAGGTTCCTTCGCTGGTGGCGGAGTGTGGCTCGCGCGGCTGGTCTGGCCGCGATGGCGAGCGTTTAGGTTATCGGTACCGTGGCCGGCTATGATGGCGCGCTCGAGGTCTTTGCCTGTGCTGCGCCTGGCCTTTGTGGTGCACGGTTGGGACAGGACTATAGCGCCAGTCACGAGGCATCAGCGTACTTTTTCAGGGACTGCCCTAGCAAGGGCGCTGAGAATGGGGTTTACCATCTGTTACAGTCAGCTTTTCGTAAGTTGCGCGAACGAGGCAGGGCGGAGCAGTGACGGTGCAAGGCGGCGTCTGCACGGCGTCGTTGATACACCCCCCTATTTTTTCGCTTTGCGCATGCGCTCAAACAAGCAACAATGGGGATGCCAAGGGTCCGGCCGTGCTTAAGCGCGCGGAACGAGCGGGTCGCCCGAGGCACGTTTGGATGCGCGCGCAACCGTTGGTGCGCATCGGTTTTTTTGTCAGCATGCCGACCGGTTTTCCTTCGAGGGAGCCGGCGAAGGTAGCGAGGTAACGGGGAAACATCATGCAAATCGGTTCTATCGTCCGTTCCGTTCATATCGCCGTGCCACAGGGCGCGCGCGGCATCGTGATGCGCATTCTCGGCGACATGGCGATGGTGACCTGGTATGCCGGGGAGCCTGGCTCGTCGAAGCAACTCAGCACCGAGCCCTTTTTTCTCGAAGATCTGATCGATACGGGCGAGCACGTCATGCCCGCAGGCGCGCAGATCCACTGAGCCTGGGCTCTGTGACACGCTGACGAGGCGCGCCGCGCCTCGTCGCAGGGTTGCGCGCCGCGTTTGTGTTCATCGTGCCCGCCGTGGCGCACCGCGTGCTCGCAGCCACCGCCCGCAAGAGGCACAATTGCGGGTATGAATTACGATCCTTCTCCTCTTCCGGGCGAACCTTCCGGCCCCGGCGATTCCAGCGACCCGCAAGCCGCGCCCTACGCGCGTCTCACGCCTGAATGCGTGCTCGACGCCGTGGATGGCGTGCTGATGCCGGCCAACCGCCGCACGGATGGCCGCATGCTCGCGCTCAACAGCTACGAGAATCGCGTGTACCAGGTGGGCGTGGAAGACGAGGCGCCGCTCATCGCCAAGTTCTATCGCCCCGAGCGCTGGAGCGACGAGGCGATCCTCGAAGAGCACGCCTTCGTCGCCGAACTCGCCGCGCGCGAGATTCCCGCTGTGCCCGCGCTTGCCTTCGAAGGGCGCACGCTGCACGAGTTCGACGGGTTTCGCTTCTCGCTTTTCGAGCGCCGTGGCGGCCGCGCGCCGGATCTCGACCGCAGCGACACGCTCGAATGGCTGGGCCGTTTCATCGGCCGCATTCACGCGGTGGGCGCGACAAAACCCTACGCAGCACGCCCCACGCTCGACATTCAGACGTACGGCTACGAGCCGCGCACGTATCTGCTGGAACATGGCTTCGTGCCCTCCGATGTGCGCGAAGCGTGGCAGGCCGCGGTCAATCTCGCGCTCGAAGGCGTGGAGGCGGCATTCGAGCGTGCGGGCGACGTGCGTTCGCTGCGCCTGCACGGCGACTGCCATCCGAGCAACGTGCTCTGGACCGACGCCGGCCCGCATTTTGTGGACTTCGACGACAGCCGCATGGGTCCCGCTATCCAGGATTTGTGGCTGCTGCTGCCCGGCGATCGTGCGGGCGCCTCGCGTGCGATGGCGGATCTGCTCGCCGGTTATGAGGACTTCTGCGAATTCGAGCCGCGTGAGCTGCATCTCGTCGAGGCGCTGCGCACGCTGCGCCTCATCCACTACTCGGCGTGGCTCGCGCGCCGCTGGCACGATCCCGCGTTTCCGGCCGCCTTCCCGTGGTTCAACACGCAGCGTTACTGGGAAGAGCGCATTCTCGAACTGCGCGAGCAGATCGGCGCGATGCAGGAAGGGCCGCTCTGGCCCGTGTGAACGCTGAACGCGGCGCGCAGGCTCACTGCGCGCTCGCCGGACTGCCGGGCGAGGCGCCCTGAGCAGATGGCTTGACGATCAATTGCGCGCGCAGGTCGCGCGCCATCGTCTCGAACGCGGGGCGCATCTGTGCGAAATCGTCGGCGCTGCACACGTCGCTGGCGAAATGCGTCTGGCCCGTACGCGTGACGCGCAGCACGTTCGCCTCTGCGTCGAGCGCGTACTGCGAACTGAAATCGATGAAGCGGTTGTCGGCGTGCTGCGGCATGGGCACGTCGAGCACGCGCATGCCCGGCGGCAGGACGATGCGCGTGCGCTCGGTCATCACCACGTTGCGGCACATGAACGGCTGCGTGCGCCGCGGCTCGCCGAGCCAGTAGCGCAGATTCGCGTCGAGTCCACCCACGAAGCTCGTGAGCGTGGGCACAGGCGTGGTCATCTCAGGGTCGACGAAACCGTCGAAGGTGCCCGTGAGCGTGAGCACGAGCGGTCCCGCCGTGGCGTCGAGCGGGCTGGAGGCGAGCGTGGCGTTGCCGCGCAGGTTGGCGTTGTGCAGCTCCCATTGCAGCGACTCCTCGCGCTGCGCGGGCGTTTGCAGGCGCAGCACGCTGCGTGTCTGTTCGGCGGACCAGCCCTGCGCCTGCAAGCGGTAGATGAAATGCGCCGAGCCGTCGGGCGCGACCGTGATGTCGAGATCGCTTTCGCGCGTGGTCGAGGCCGTGGCGGGCGTGCGGACCTGCGTGCCGTCGCTGGCGAGCACGGCCACGCGGTCCATATCCGTCGACGGCAGGTAGCCGAACTCGATGTTGCTCGCGGTGGAGTCGGCGAACATCTGCAGATCGGGCAGCCAGGTGATGACGTGATTGATCACGCCGAAGCCCGGCACGCTCGGCAGCGTGTAGACCGTGCCGCTGTTCACGAGCGCCGGCATGCTGCGGATGCCGACGGCGTCGAGCAGCGCGCCGTAGAGCGCGACGTGGTCCTTGCAGTCGCCATAGCGGTTTGCGAGCACGTCGCTGGCGCGGTGCGGCACGATCTCGCCGCGCCCGATATTCATCGCCACGTAGCGGATGTTGCGGCGCACCCAGTCGTAGAGCGACTGCGCCTTCGCGCGCGGCGTGTCGTCGTGCGCCGTGAGCGTGAGCGCGAGACGCACGATGGCCGGGTCGCGCACGGTCGGATCGGCGGCCGCCTCGCGATAGACCTTTGCGAAGGCCGCGTAATCGGGGAAGGTGGACACCATCAGCCGGTCGCCGTAGCTCACGTAGGCCACCGAGCCGTATTCGAGGCGCTGAAAATTCGCCTTGTCGTAGCGATACTCATAGCGCGTGCGGCCGTTCACGGTGGCGGGCGGCAAAACGGTAAAGCCGCGCGCGTCGGCGTAGAGCGGCACTTTCGCGGGCAGGTCGTAGATCACGCGGAAGTTGTGCGTGGGCGCGAGGTCGGGCGGCGTGAAGTCGCTGAACCAGCCCGGCACGAGCGGCACGCGCTGGATCTTGCGCCACGTGAGATGCACGCGCGCGCCGGGCTCCACGGCCGGGAACACGATCACCTTGTCCTGCACGTCCTGGAACATCGGGGCGTCGAACGAGCGCACTTCCTGCACGTCGCGGATCTGCTCGGGCCGCACGTCGTGGCGGCCGCCCTGGGCGTCCTCGGTCCACGCTTCGAGCACCTCCACGTGGGCCATCTCGCGGTTGAACCACACGTAGTACTGGCCCGCGCGCGCAATGCCGGCCTCGGTGTTCACGCGCAGCGTGAGCGAGTCGAGCTTGGTGTACGAGCCGTCCGCGTTGACCGTGAAGGTCTGCGTTTCCGATTCGTTGGTGTAGGGCGCCTGCGCGGCGCTGCCCGCCGGATTCAGTTCGCCCGTTTCGAGGGGCACGGGCGTGAGCTGCGCCACGCCCGGGCGCAGGTCGGCGGCGAAGGTTCCCGTAGCGGGGCCGAGCACGGCTAGGCAAAGAGCGAGAGCGAGGCGCATTGGGGGGCTCGGCAGGGGTCGGGTCGCGGATGGGCGCTACTCCCGTCACTTAAAAGTCATGCAACCGGCTTGTCAAGCGGATGGCCCGCACACAGCCCGCAGGGGGCCCTGTATCGAGCATTGAGTCTAAATGCTGGGCCGCGCCATGAAACGCCCGCCTGCGTTGTTGTCCCTGGCGTCCTGCGGCGCCGCCGCCAGTTTGCTGCGCACGCAACAATCGGCCGAGCGCGACGGCGCGCGGGCCGCTGAAGGCCATATGTATGTTTACCTCATATTGCCAAGGCAGCGCCTGGGGTCTAAGGTTCGTGCAGCCGTCAAGCGGCAAATAAGTGTTCTGTGCGCTAACGCACAAAAGAGCACGTAAGACCACGCCTACCAACAGCCATTTTGGATGGGACCAGAGAGAGCGCCCACCCCTCGCTCCACCTCTGGTTGATTCGGGAGATCCCATGAGCAGCGTTGCAGATTCGACGCGCGGTGCGCAAAGCGCACCTTTCTTTTCCAAAGAGGCGACCGTCGCCCCGCCGGGCTTTTCGCGCTGGATGGTGCCGCCCGCAGCGCTGGCCGTGCATCTGTGCATCGGCCAGGCCTATGCGTTTTCCGTGTTCAACGCGCCGCTCACGAAGGTGATCGGCATTACGCAGTCCGCGCCCGATGACTGGTCGCTCACCACGCTTGGCTGGATTTTTTCGCTGGCCATCGTGTTTCTCGGCCTTTCCGCCGCCTTTGGCGGCAAATGGCTCGAACGTGTGGGCCCGCGCCGCACGATGTTTACCGCGGCATGCTGCTTTGGCGGCGGCTTCCTCGTTTCCGCGCTTGGCGTGTATCTGCATCAGATCGCGCTGCTCTATCTCGGCTACGGCGTGATTGGCGGCATCGGCCTTGGGCTCGGCTACGTCTCGCCGGTTTCGACGCTGATCCGCTGGTTCCCCGACCGCCGCGGCATGGCAACGGGCCTCGCGATCATGGGCTTCGGCGGCGGCGCGATGATCGCCGCGCCGCTCTCCGTCATGCTGATGAAGCACTTCGCGAGCGACACGAGCGCGGGCGTCGCCCAGACCTTCGTGGTGCTCGGCGTGGCGTACTTCATCTCGATGTCGATCGGCGCCCTCGCCATTCGTGTGCCCGCGCCCGACTGGAAGCCCGCGGGCTGGACGCCGCCGGTCGTCGCGAAGAAGCTCGTGTCGAACCAGCACGTGCACATCGACCAGGCGCTCAAGACGCCGCAGTTCTACCTGATCTGGCTCGTGCTGTTCCTCAACGTGACGGCCGGTATCGGCATTCTGGGTCAGGCCTCGGTCATGATTCAGGAAAGCTTCAAGGACACGGTGACCGCCGGAGCGGCGGCGGGCTTCGTGGGCCTGCTCTCGCTCTTCAACATGGGCGGGCGCTTCGTGTGGGCTTCGGCTTCCGACTGGGTGGGCCGCAAGAACACCTACTTCATTTTCTTCGTGTTCGGCGCGGTGCTCTATTACGCGGTGCCGCAGTTCGCGCAGAGCGGCAACATCGTGCTGTTCGTGCTGGCGTACTGCCTGATCCTCTCGATGTACGGCGGCGGCTTCGCGACCGTGCCCGCGTATCTCGCGGACATGTTCGGCACGGCGTTCGTCGGCGGCATTCACGGCCGTCTGCTGACTGCGTGGGCGGCGGCAGGCGTGGCGGGCCCGGTGCTCGTGAACTACGTGCGCGCCTATCAGGTCGCGAACGGCGTGGCGAAGGCCGACGCGTACACGATGACTGTGCACATCATGGCTTCGCTGCTCGTGCTCGGCTTCATCTGCAATCTGCTCGTGCGCCGCGTGGACGCGAAGCATCACATGAGCGAGACGCAACTCGCCGCCGGTAAATAAGGAGGAACGCGCAATGTCTAGTCAAGCTGCCCCGAAATCGTCAAACACGGCGCTGATGGCGATCTTCTGGCTTTACGTGCTGGTGCCGCTCGTGTGGGGCGTGACCAACACGCTCACGCAGGCGATGAAGCTGTTCGGCTGATGCCTCGACGTTGAAGTGAAGCGAGGCGGCGCGAGCCGCCCGCGAAAAACCCGTACTGCGGGCCGCCGACGCGAGTCGCGGCCCGCAGTTTTTTGGGGCGCGTAGTCGCGTGCACGCTTGTGGCGATCCCTCGCCGCACGGCAGTACGATGCGTTTTCGTAACGCGGCATCCGGAGACGGACGATGGTGCGGATCATGATGATCCTGCTAGGCGTGGAGTATCTGCGCGAGCGCTGGCGCGGCGTGATGGCCGTGGGCGTGATGAGCGCGCTCGTGGGCGCGGCGCTCTTTATCGACGCGCTCGACGGCGTGCTGTATTTCCATATCGCGCCGTTCGCGTGGCTGCTGCTGATCGAAGGCCTCGCCACGCTCGCGGTGGCATGGACCGGCATGGGCGGCCAGCGCACGCTGCGCTATGTGAAGGGCTTCGGTTTTTGCATCACTGCGGTGCTCGTGCTTTCGGGCTACCGGCACGCGTCGTTCATTATTTCGATGGTGTTCGCCACGCTCTTTCTCGCCGATGGCCTGCTGCAGATCGCGTCGGCCTGGGTCGTGCGCTATCGCACGTGGCGTCTCGCGCTGGCGGGCGGCGCGCTGCAGATCGCCATCGCCATTTTTCTCTATCAGCCTTATCCCACGCACTACAAGGGCACCGTGCCGTACTGCCTCGGGCTCATTCTGATGTTCGCCGGCTGGAACCTGCTGCTGCTCGCGTTGCGCGCGCGCCGGCTTGCCGTGAATCCGGCGGCGGCGCAGGGCGGCGCGGCAGCGCTCGTGGCGAGCGCGGTGGGCGCGGCGAATGCGGCCAAAGGCCAGGCGCAGAGACTCGCACAAACCGTGTTCGACGGGCCGCCCGCGCCGCACGAGCACGCGCTCACGGTACACGTGTGGACGCCAGTGGGCACTTCGAGAGCCGAGGCGCGGCGCCAGCCGCTCATCGACCGTTATATTGCCGCCGTCGATCGCGATGGCGTGATTTCCACGGGGCACGCCGCGCTCGAATCGCCCGAGCGTGTGTACATCAGCCTCTATCCGGCCGTGGAAATCGATCGTTCTCCCGATGAATTCACGCGCACGCTGCGCGCGACCCGCGAGAACGACGTGCCGGGCCTTTTCCAGCCCGACTACGTAACGGAGTCGCAGGCGTGGTGTCCGTCCACGCGTCAGGTGCGCATTCGTAACTACGATCCGCTTCGGCTGGAAAGCTTCTGGCAGCGCTATCGCGAGGACACGACCTATAACCTCACGCACCGCAATTGCTCGAGCACGGTTTCGCACGCGCTGGAGGCGGCGCTCGAAGGCGCGACGCCGCGTGTGTGGGGCCACGGGTGGCTCGCGTTCGCGCGCATGCTCACGACGCCGGAGCTATGGGTGGCGGCGCAGGTGCGCAAACGCGGCCAGACAATGGCGTGGACGCCGGGACTCACGCTCGACTACGCTCGCGCGCTGAGCATGCTGGCGGACCCGCGTCCTTCGGGATGGACGCGCATGCTCAGATCGCTGCGCGCGCGGATGTTAAGACGGGAGCGCAGGCACGAGGCCGATCGCGACGGGCGCTCGCCTCACGCGTGAAGCGACCAACAAACCGGCCTCACACGTCGCACGTCGATCCCGCACCCGCCGCGTGTTCGCGCGCGGCCTTGGCGCCTTCCACCTGGAGAATGGTCGGCAGCGACACACCGTTTTTCGCCGCCGTGACTTCCGCGAGGATCGACACTGCGATCTCCGGCGGCGTGCGGCTGCCGATGTAAATGCCCACCGGGCCATGCAGCCGCGCGAGTTCCGCTTCGCTCAGGTCGAACTCCTTGAGCCGCTCGCGCCGCGCCGCATTGTTGCGCCGTGAGCCCAGCGCGCCCACGTAGAACGCGGGCGTCTTGAGCGCTTCCATTAACGCGAGGTCGTCGAGCTTGGGGTCGTGCGTGAGTGCGATCACGGCGCAGCGTTCGTCGAGCTTCATGTCGAGCACGGTGTCGTCGGGCATGGTGCGCACGAGCGCCGTGCCGGGCACGTCCCAGATGTCGGTGTATTCCTCGCGCGGGTCGCACACGGTCACCTGGTAGTCGAGCCCCACCGCGATCTGGCAAAGATAGCGCGAGAGCTGCCCCGCGCCGATCACCAGCATGCGGTAGCGCGGGCCGTGAATCGTGAGCAGACGCGCGTCGTCGAAGTCCACGCCATCGGTCGCTTTTGCGGGGCCGAGCGTGGCGCGACCGGTCGCCATATCGAGTGTGCGCGCAACCAGATCGCCGCGCTCGACGGTTTCAAGCAGTTCGCGAATGCCCGAGGCCTCCGAGAGCGGCTCGAGCACGAGCTGGATCGTGCCGCCGCATGGCAGTCCGAAACGATGCGCCTCTTCGGCCGTGATGCCGTACTTCACCGCCTCGGGTCTGGCGATCGTGACGCCTTCGCGGCGCACGCGGTCGATCAGATCGTCCTCGATGCAGCCGCCCGAAACGGAGCCGACCACGTGGCCATCGTCTCGCACCACGAGCATCGCGCCCTCGGGGCGCGGCGACGAGCCCCACGTTTTCACCACTGTCACCAGCAACGCGCGGTGCCCTGCGTCGAGCCAGTTCACGCTGGATTTCAGGACTTCGAGATCCACGCTGTCCATGATCGTTTCCTCTTCGGTGTTTCCTCTGCGCTTTCGCCTTGCTGTTCGCCTTCTGCGTCGCTTCCGGCAGGCGTCGCCGCTTCGTCGGTATTGTGCTGCGCATCGCCGCCGAGCTGTTCCCCGAAACGCTTGAAAAACTCGCCTGCGATCTTGCGCGCCGCGCCGTCCACGAGGCGCGAGCCGATCTGGGCGAGCTTGCCGCCCACCTGGGCGTTCGCGGTGTACGTGAGCGTGGTCGACTCGTCGCCGGCGGATTCGAGCTTCACGTGCGCGTCGCCCTTGCCGAAGCCCGCTGCGCCGCCCTGGCCCTCGAAAACGATCGTATAGCTGTTTGGTGCTTCGATGTCGGCGAGCTGCATGCGCCCCTTGAAGCGCGCCTTCACCGGACCTACGGCGGCGGTCAGCGCGACGGCGTAGGCGTTCTCGCCATCGGCTTCGATGCTTTCGCAGCCCGGTATGCACGCCTTGAGGATCGCCGTGTCGTTGAGCGCTTCCCAGGCGCGCTGTTGCGGCACCGGCAGCGTGTGGCTTTCGGTCAACTCCATCGTGTGTCTCCTTGCGTACGTGCAACCGGCGCGGCTTCGCACAGGCTGCGCGCGAACGCTTCGAGGCTGTCGAGATTGTGGACGGGGTAATGCGCGTCGACGTGCGGCAGCATTGCCTGCACGCCACGCGCTTTGGGGGTGAAATCGCGGTAGCGCAAGAGCGGATTGAGCCAGGTCACGCGGTGCGCGAAGCGGTGCAGGCGCGCCATCTCCTCGCCGAGCAGGCTGCATTCATCGTGATCGAGCCCGTCGGTGACGATCAGCACCGTCGCGCGGCCGCCGAGCATGCGGCGCGCCCAGCGGCGGTTGAATTCGGCCAGCGTCGCGCCGATGCGCGTGCCGCCCGACCAGTCCGCAACCTGAGTGGCGAGCTGCGCAAGCGCGACATCGGGGTCGCGTTCGCGCAGCGCGCGCGTGGCGTGCGTGAGGCGCGTGCCGAACAGAAACACCTGTAGGCGTTCGCGCGATTGCAATAACGCGTGGCAGAAGTAGAGCACCGCGCGCGAATAGCTGCTCATGGAGCCCGAAATGTCGAGCAGCAGCACGAGCGGCAGCTTGCGCTCCACGGGCGCGCGATATTTCCACACCGTCCAGTCGCCGCCCGCGCGCACCGCGTGGCGCGCGCTCGCGCGCAAATCGGCATGCGTGCCGTGCGACGATGCCTTCAGGCGCCGCGTGCGTTCCGTGGCGAGCGGCAGGCGGCGCGCGCGGATCAGGTGGCGCAGCGCGCGCCATTCGTCGGCGGAAAGCGTGTCGAAGTCGCGCTGGCGCAGGCGTTCTTCGGCGCTGAACGTGGCGTGCGCGCGCAATTCATGTTCTTCGTGCGAGGGCGGCGGCTTCGCGCCGGGGCGTGCGGACGGGCGTGCGGCGAGCGCGTCGGCGAGGCGGTTGTTGCGGCGCGGCGGCGGCACGCCGCCTTGCACCTTCGGTAACAAGAGCGCGCGCAGCTTGCCTTCGAAATCGGGATCGCGCCAGAAGAGGGCGAAGGCGGCGTCGAAGATCTCGCGCTCGTCGGGCGCGCTCGTGAGGAGCGCGGCGAGCGCCGCATGCACGTCGTCGCGGCGGCCGAGGTCGATATGGCGCAGCGCTTCGATCGCGTCGACGGCGCGCGACGGCGACATCGGCAGGCCCGCGCCGCGCAGCACGCGCACGAAATGCACGACGTTGCGCGCGAACGTGGGCAGGGTGTTGATCGAGGCGGTTTCGTTCGCGGCTGCGGACATCGTGCTCACTCCGCGAGCGCGAGCGTTTGCGCGATGCGTTGCGCGTCGAGCTGAGCGAGGTCGTCCTGATACTTCAGCAGCACGCCCAGCGTGTCCTGCACCGATTGCGGATCGAGTTCCGTCACGGCGAGCGCGGAAAGCGCGCGGCACCAGTCGATCGTTTCGGCAATGCCGGGCGCCTTGAAAAGGTCCATGGTGCGCAATTGATGCACGAACGCCACGGCGCGATGCTGCAATTCCGGGGCGGTTTCAGGCGCGCGCGCAGCCACGATCGCGAGTTCGCGCGCGCGGTCGGGGTAGCCGAGCCATTGATAAAGACAGCGCCGCTTGAGCGCGTCGTGCACTTCGCGCGTGCGGTTCGAGGTGATGATGACAAGCGGCGGCGTACTCGCGCGCACGGTGCCGTACTCGGGAATCGATACCTGGAAGTCCGAAAGGAGTTCGAGCAGGAAAGCTTCGAACGGCTCGTCGGCACGGTCGATTTCGTCGATCAGCAACACGCGGCGTGCAGAAGGGTTCTGCGGATCGGGTTGCAGGGACTGCAGCAGCGGGCGCTTCAACAGAAATTCGTCGCGATAAAGCGTGTCGTTGCGTGGCTTTTCGCCGGCGGCTTCGGCAAGACGCAGCGCCATGATCTGGCGCGGGTAGTCCCACTCGTACAGCGCGCTTGCCGTGTCGAGCCCTTCGTAGCATTGCAGGCGCAAAACCGTCGTGCCGAGCATCGCCGCGGAGGCCTTCGCGAGTTCGGTCTTGCCCACGCCCGGCTCGCCTTCGAGAAAGAGCGGCCGCTCCATGCGCAGCGCGAGAAAGAGCGCCGTGGCGAGCTCGCGGCTCGCGAAATAGCCGCGCGCTTCGAGCTGCGCGAGGGTGTCGTCGATCGAGGCGGATTGCATGAGTCTGTCTTGCTGGCGCGGATCAAAGGCGGCGAGCGCTTCCGTGCAAAAGAGGAAGCGCTCGCCCTCGAGACAAGCCTAGCCGTTGGCCTTCGCCACCGCGCGCGCCGCGAGCACCGGTATGAGGTGCGCGCGATACGCCGCGCTCGCGTGCAGGTCGGTGTTGAGGTCGTCGGCGGCGACTTTTACCGCGCGTGCGGCTTCGGGCGCGAAGTTCGTCTTCAGCGCGCTTTCCAGCGCGCCTTCGCGGAACACCGATGGCCCGGCGCCCGTGACGGCCACACGCACCTCGCCGGGGTATTTCGCGACGAACACGCCCGTGAGCGCGAAGTGCGAGGCCGGATTGCAAAACTTCTCGTAGGCCGCGCGCTCGGGCACCTGGAATTCGACGGACACAATCAGCTCGTCGGGCTCCAGCGCCGTTTCGTACATGCCGAGGAAGAAGTCGTCGGCCGCGATGCGCCGCCGGTCCGTCACCACCGTCGCGTTCAACGCGAGCACCGCAGCCGGATAATCGGCGGCGGGGTCGTCGTTCGCGAGCGAGCCGCCGAGCGTGCCGAGCGCGCGCACCTGGCGGTCGCCGATCATGCCCGCGAGGTCCGCGAGCGCCGGCAGCGCGTTGCGGATCTGCGCATTTTCGGCGACGTCGGCATGGCACACGGCCGCGCCTATCTTCACCACCTTGCCGTCCACCTGCACGGCTTTGAGCTCGGGAATGCGGGTGACATCCACGAGCGTGGTGGGCTGCGCGAGGCGCAGCTTCATCGCCGCGAGCAGGCTCTGGCCGCCGCCGAGGAATTTAGCGTCGGCATCGGCCGCGAGGGCTTTCACGGCGCCTTGCGCGTCACTGGCGCGCTGATAGTCGAATGCGTACATGGAGCGCCTCCGCTCAAGGTTGTGAAGTGGCCTGCGCGGCCTGGATCGCTTGCCATACCCGATGCGGCGTGGCCGGCATCTGCAGGTCCTTCACGCCTAACGGCGAGAGTGCGTCCAGAATCGCGTTGATGACGGCGGGCGGCGAGCCGATCGCGCCGGCTTCGCCGCAGCCCTTCACGCCAAGCGGATTGTGCGTGCACGGCGTGCCTTTCGCGGTTTCCACCGTGTACGAAGGCACATCCGACGCGTGCGGCATCGCGTAGTCCATGTACGAGCCGGAGAGCAGCTGGCCGCTCTCGTTGTCGTACACGCACTGTTCGAGCATCGCCTGGCCGATGCCTTGGCCCAAGCCCCCATGCACCTGGCCTTCGACGATCATCGGATTGATGACGTTGCCGAAGTCGTCGACGGCGGTGAAGCGTTCGATGCGCGTTTCGCCCGTCTCGGGATCGACTTCGACTTCGCAGAGATACGCGCCCGACGGATACGTGAAGTTGGTCGGGTCGTAGAACGCGCTTTCGTCGAGGCCCGGTTCGAGCGTCTCCAGCGGATAGTTGTGCGGCACGTACGCGGCCAGCGAGATTTCCGCAAAGGTCTTCGTGCGGTCGGTGCCCGCCACGCGGAATACGCCGTCGACGAACTCGATGTCCTCCACGCCCGCTTCGAGCATATGCGCGGCGATCTTCTTCGCCTTCGCTTCGATCTTGTCGAGCGCCTTCATGATGGCCGAGCCGCCCACCGAGATCGAGCGCGAGCCGTAGGTGCCCATGCCGAACGGAATGCGGCCGGTGTCGCCATGCACGATCTCGACCTGCTCGATCGGCACGCCTAATCGATCGGATACGACCTGCGCGAAGGTCGTCTCGTGGCCTTGGCCGTGGCTGTGCGAGCCCGTGAACACCGTGACGGAACCGGTCGGGTTCACGCGGACCTCGCCCGCTTCGAACAGGCCCGCACGCGCGCCAAGCGCACCGGCGATGTTCGATGGCGCGAGCCCGCACGCCTCGATGTAGCACGAGTAGCCCAGACCTCGTAGCAAGCCTCGCGCCTTCGATGCGTCGCGCCGCGCGGCGAAGCCCTTGACGTCGGCGAGTTCGAGCGCGCGCCCGAGGCATGCTTCGTAGTCGCCTGTGTCATAGGTGAGGCCCACAGGCGTGGCATACGGGAAGCTCGTGATGAAGTTGCGGCGGCGGATCTCGGCGCGATCGATGTTCATCTCGCGTGCGGCCGTTTCCACGAGACGCTCGACCACGTAGGTGGCTTCCGGGCGCCCTGCGCCGCGATACGCATCCACCGGCACCGTGTTCGTGAACACGGCTTTCACTTCTGCGTAAATCGCGGGCGTGGTGTACTGGCCCGCGAGCAGCGTGGCGTAGAGAATGGTCGGCACGCTGGAAGCGAACGTCGAGAGATACGCGCCCATGTTCGCCGTGGTGTGCACGCGCATGGCGAGGAACTTGCCGTCCTTGTCGAGCGCGAGTTCGGCTTTGGTGACGTGGTCGCGGCCGTGTGCGTCGGATACGAAGGACTCCGATCGTTCGGCGGTCCACTTCACCGGACGGCGGATTTTCTTCGCGGCCCACGTGAGCGCAACATCTTCGGCATACAGAAAGATCTTCGAGCCAAAGCCGCCGCCCACGTCGGGCGCGACGATGCGCAGCTTCGTTTCGGGCAGCCCGAGCACGAACGCGGCCATGAGCAGGCGCTCGACGTGCGGGTTCTGGTTGGACACGTACACGGTGTAGCTGTCGTCGTGCTGCGAGTAGCTCGCGTTCACGGCGCGCGGCTCGATGGCGTTTGGAATGAGCCGGTTGTTGACGATGTCGAGCGTCGTTACGTGCGCGGCCTGTGCGAACGCGGCGTCGGTCGCGGCCTTGTCGCCGTGGCCCCACGTGTAGCAGGTGTTGTTCGCCACGCCGTCGTGCACGAGCGGTTGGCCCGCGTCGGCTGCGTGCGCCGTGTCGACGATGGCCGGCAGCTCTTCGTAATCGACTTCGATCAGTTCAGCGGCGTCCTTCGCGGCCTTGACCGAATCGGCGATCACGAGTGCGACCTGGTCGCCCACGTGGCGCGCTTTCTCGTGCGCGATCACAGGATGCGGCGGCTCGTTCATTGGCGTGCCGTCGATGCTGTGGATGAGCCAGCCGCACGGCAGGCCGCCCACGTTTTCCGCCGCGAGGTCCGCGCCGGTGAAAACGGCAACGACGCCGGGCGCGGCCTTTGCCGCGTTGGTGTCGATGCTCTTGATGCGCGCGTGCGCGTGCGGCGAGCGCACGAACACCGCGTAGGTTTGTGCGGGCAGCACGACGTCGTCGGTGTACTGGCCTACACCGGTGAGGAAGCGGTAGTCTTCCTTGCGCTTCACGGGCGCGCCGATCATGCGATTGGGTTCGGGTGCGTTCATGGTGGCCTCCCGAGTCACGCCGTCGTGGCGGCAGCGGTTGCGCCCGCGCGCATTTCCTGCGCGCCCGCGACCACGGCCTTCACGATGTTGTGATAGCCCGTACAGCGGCAGAAGTTGCCGTCGAGACCTTCGCGCACGTCCGCTTCGGTGAGGTCGGGCTTGTCGGCGGCGAGCGCGGTCGCGCACATCACCATGCCAGGCGTGCAGAAACCGCATTGCAGGCCGTGGCATTCGCGGAACGCGGCCTGCATCGGATGCAGCGTGCCGTTTTTCGCGAGGCCTTCGATCGTCGTCACTTCCATGCCGTCGCACTGCACGGCGAGCTGGTTGCACGACTTGATCGCGCGGCCGTTCAGGTGGACAGTGCAGGCCCCGCATTGCGCCGTGTCGCAGCCGACGTGCGTGCCGGTGAGACGCTGCTGTTCGCGCAGGAACTGGACGAGGAGCGTGTGGGGTTCGACCTCGGCGGTCACGGGCGCGCCGTTGACCGTGAGGCTAATACTGATCGTCATTGATTGTCTCCAATGTCGACCGGAGCCGGTGCTGCGCGTGACTCCGGTCCCATACCATGTGATGGGATAGAGACCTGCCTGGGCCCGCTTTTTTACACTGAATCGACCGCCATAACCGCCCGCAATCGAACTTGCCCGTCTCACGCATTGCGCCTCATTGCGCGCGCAACGCATGCCGCCGCGCAAAACGCGCGAGGCGATTCGGGCGAGTGGAACAAGTGCGGGTGGAGCGGAATCGGGGTCCGGCTGGTGCCTTGCTGTTCAGTGAAGCCTGGGGGTGACGCCCGGACAGTAAAGCACACTTTGCTGAATTCCGCTGCGCGGGGTTTTACCCTCCAGAATGCTTGCGAAGCGCGTAAAAAAACGGCCCGCCTCGATAACTCGGGGCGGGCCGTTTGCGTTGCAGTGCAGCGATTAAAGCAGGATCACGCGCTGATCAATCGTGATGCACCGACTCGTGCGGTGCGTGCGCGAGGCGCGAATGCCGGCGCGAATAGCCGAAGTAGACGATCAGGCCGAAGCCGGTCCAGACGAGGAACGCAACCCACGTGAGCGGCTGGAGGTTGATCATGAGAAAGAGGCATGAGGCCACCGCGAGAATCGGCACCACGGGCACGCCCGGGCAGCGGAACGCGCGTGGCAGGTGCGGGTGGGTCTTGCGCAGCACGAGCACGGCGATCGACACCATCGAGAACGCGGCGAGCGTGCCGATGTTGATGAGCTCGGCCAGCACGTTCAGCGGTACGAGCGCGCCGATCAAACCGAAGAAAATGCCCACGAGCCAGGTCGTGAAGAACGGTGTGGCGAAGCGCGGGTGCACCTTCGACAGTTTGGCGGGCAAGAGGCCGTCGCGCGACATCGCGTAGATGATGCGGGTCTGGCCGTAGCTCATCACGAGGATCACGGTGAGCATGCCGAGCACGGCGCCGAGATCGATGAAGCCCGCAACCCAGTTTTCACCCACCACCTGCAGCGCGAACGAGACCGGGTGGCCAACATGGGCGAAGCGCGGCGACGGCACGATGCCGGTCACGACCGCCGCCACGGCGACGTACAGCACCGCGCACACGGCGAGCGAGGCGATGATGCCGATAGGCAGATCGCGCTTGGGGTTCTTCACCTCCTCGGCGGCGGAAGACACCGAGTCGAAGCCGATGAACGCGAAGAACATCACGGCCGCCGCGCCGAACACGCCGCGCCAGCCGTTGGGCATGAACGGATGCCAGTTCGCGGGGGTGACGTGGAACACGCCCACGGCGATCACGAGCAGCACCACGGTCACCTTGATCGCCACCATGATGTTGTTGATGCGGGTGGATTCGCGCACGCCCACGGAGAGGAGCGCCGTGATCGCCATCATCACGAGGAAGGCGGGCAGGTTGAAGAGCGTGTGCACGCCGGGCACGGCGCCGGGTGCGGCCGTGAGCGCCGCGGGCAGCGTGAGGCCGAAGCCGGAGAGCAGCGACTGCAGGTAGCCCGACCAGCCCACCGAGACCGCCGAAGTGGCGAGCCCGTACTCGAGCATCAGGTCCCAGCCGATCACCCACGCGGCCAGCTCGCCGAGCGTGGCGTACGAGTAGGTGTAGATCGAGCCGGCCACGGGAATGGTCGAGGCGAATTCGGCATAGGCGAGCGCGGCGAAGCAGCAGGCCACCGCCGCGAACAGGAACGAGAGCATGAGGGCCGGGCCGGCCTGCACGGCGCCCGTGCCGGTCAGCACGAAAATGCCGGTGCCGATGATCGCGCCGATGCCGAGAAAGGTGAGGTCGAGCGCGCCGAGTGCTTTTTTCAGGCCGGCGCCCTTGGCGCTCGCCTGCAGCATGTGTTCGACGTTCTTCTTGCGAAAGAGGGACATTTGGCGGGGAACTCCACGTAAAACGCGCGAAGGCGAGGAACCGGCGCGGTGGGTCGACCCACCCCCGCCTTCGCCGGCTTCGCGTGCCGGATGTCTGGGGGAAACCCTAAATTTTAGCGGATGTACTGTGGGAGACCGGTTGAGCAGGGTCGCAAACGTACGTTTTGCGCGGACGATTCCGCCGCAAACCGGGACGCGCGAGCGCGATCCTTGCCGGGAGCCGCGCAAACGGCGAATTTCATTTCCGGATCAACGGGTTGTGGCGAGAAGGCAGCCTTGATGCCGCCATGTCGGCTGGGATCAGGCGCTGACGGTAGGCGAGAGGTCGACGAGCCGGTTGCTCATCACGTAGAAGGTCAGCTCGGCGTTGTTGGTGAGCTTCATTTTTTCGAGCAGGCGCGTGCGGTAGACGCTCACCGTCTTCACCGAAAGCGAGAGCGCGTGCGCGATGTCGGTGAGACGTTTGCCCGAGGCGAGCATGCACAGCGTCTGGTATTCGCGGTCGGAGAGCTTCTCGTGCGGCAGTTGTTCGCCGTCCACCAGCACGTAGTCGGCGAGTGCTTCGGCCATGGCCGGGCTCACGTACTTGCGGCCCGCGGCGACCTGCTGGATCGCCCCGATCATCTGCGCGGCGTCCACCGTCTTCGAGAGATAGCCCGCTGCACCCGCCTTGAGCGCGCGCACCGCGTATTGATCCTCGCGATACATCGAGAACATCAGCACCGGCACGCGCGGCGCCTTTTTCTTGGCGCGCTTGAGCACCTCCACGCCGTTCATGTCCGGCAGCGAGATGTCGAGCAGGACCACGTCGCACACATGCTTCGCGATCGCGGCGAGCGCTTCGGCGCCCGTTTGCGCCTCGATGACCTCGGTGGCGATGCCGCGGTCGAGCAGCAGCTGGCGAACGCCCTGGCGCACGACGGCATGGTCGTCGACGAGCAGGATGCGATGGGTCATGAGCGGGCGCCTTCTTTCATAAGGAGGGGCGAGGCGGAATGGGAGACGGCAAGCAGCGCGTCCCAGGCAAAGCGCGCGCGCACGGTCGTGCCGCGCTGGGGGGCTGCGTGCTGTGCGCCGTCGTGAACCGCGCGCGCGAGGCCGCCCTTGACGGCGCGCAGCGAGCCGCCGAAGGCGGCGCAGCGCTCGCGCATGCCGGCGAGGCCGTAGTGACCCGAGCGCGCGTCGCGCTTTTCGGTGCTGCCGTCGTTCTGACCGTACGCCGGGTTGCGGCGCGTGCGGCCGGCGCTGCGCACGAGGCCGATGCCGTCGTCGGCGACGGTGAGCGTGAGGTGGCGCGCGGTGCTTTCGAGCCGCACCTCGGCGCACGTGGCCTGCGCGTGGCGCGCCACGTTGGCGAGCGCTTCCTGGGCGACCCGGAACACGGCGAGCGCGGCCTCGGCAGGCAGACGTGCGAGGCGCGCGTCGTCGCTGGCGTTGGCCACGCGGGCGGCGAGGCCCGTGCGCGCGGCGAAGCCTCGCACCCAGCCCGAGAGCGCGGGAGCAAGGCCCGCATCGAGTTGCGGCGCGTGCAGGCCGTCTAGCACGTGGCGCATCGCGCCAGTCGCGGCTTCGAGCGAGCGGGCCACGAGCGCGAGCGCCTCGGCGCATTGCGGCGGGGCGTTGGCGGGCAGCCAGGTGTGAACGTTGGCGAGCGCGAAGTGCGTGGCGGCGAGCTCCGCGCCAACGCTGTCATGCAGGTCGCGCGCGAGACGGTGGCGCGCGGCTTCGTCGGCGTGAATGGATTGGGCGGCGCTGCGGTGGGACAGCGTCCTGTCGAGGTCTTCGAGCGCGGCCACCGTGGCCGCTTCGTCGGCGGCGGACCACGCGAGGAAAGCGAAAACGTCGACGCCATGAGCGGCGCGCGGCGCATCGCCGGCAGGCGTGCGCGCGTTCGGCGCGGCATATCTCGACGTTTCCATCCATCCCCCGTTCAGGAACCGGTTCCTGCTGTCAGACATCCGTCGGTATTGGACTCTCCGGCGTGACGGCAAACAGCACGGCGCAGCGTAACGAAATTTACAACCAGTAACAACCTGGCTCTGCCCCTGGACACGGTGCAGTGTATCCAATGTTGCGCTGCGATAATATCTTAAAAATAAAAAAACTTCAGGCTGGACAAGGGTTAGCGACAAAACCTCAGGTGTAGCATGAGGTCGCAGGTCTTTGTCATGTAGGAAAAATACTGACAGGAAAGGTATCGTATTTGTGTGACAACTGTAACTGCCTTTTCGGCAAATCCCCGACAAAATAAGGGGCCAAATTAAAGCGCGCGGGCGAAAAAAAACCGGAGCGCAAGGCTCCGGTTTTTCGAGTCGCGGGCGACGAGGGCGCGGCGCTCAGCCGACGAACGCCTTTTCCACCACGTAGTGACCCGGCTCGTTGTTGCTGCCTTCCTTGAGGCCGGCCTGTTCGAGCAGCTCGACGGTGTCGCGCAGCATGTGCGTGCTGCCGCAGAGCATGATGCGGTCGCGCTCCGGCGAGAACGGCGGCAGGTCGAGGTCTTCGAACAGCTTCTTCGTGTCGATCAGCTCGGTGATACGACCGCGGTTGTCGAACACTTCGCGCGTGACGGTCGGGTAATACACGAGCTTCTCGCGCACGATCTCGCCGAGGTATTCGTGCTCGCGCAGCTCTTGGGTGATGAAGTCCTTGTACGCGAGTTCGTCGACGAAACGGCAGGTGTGCGTGAGCACGATCTTGTCGAAGCGGTCGTAGATGTCCGGGTCCTTGATGATCGACATGAAGGGCGCGAGGCCCGTGCCAGTCGAGAGCATCCACAGCACCTTGCCGGGCAGCAGGTTGTCGGCCACCAGCGTGCCGACGGGCTTCTTGCCGATCAGAACCTTGTCGCCGACCTTCAGATGCTGCAGGCGCGACGTGAGCGGGCCGTCCGGCACCTTGATGCTCAGGAACTCGAGATGCTCTTCATAGTTCGCGCTCGCGAGCGAGTACGCGCGCATCAGCGGCTTGCCGTCCACTTCGAGGCCGACCATCGTGAACTGGCCGTTGTCGAACCGCAGGGCCTGGTCGCGCGTGCAGGTGAAGCTGAAAAGCGTGTCGGTCCAGTGATGGACGCTCAGAACGGTTTCTTCGGTGAATTTGCTCATGGTTCCTGAAGTGCGAAACAAGCGCCGCCTGACTGCGGCGATCCTGCCGGCCTGCTGTCCAGTACAGCGTAGTCTTTGACGATATGCCCGGGACCCGGATGCGCGAGTCCCTGTTGTGTTGCCAGTTCGCTTCGCTGCGAACGAAGCGCAATCCGCTATTTTACCGCGCTCGAGCCGCGAAGACCTGCGTGATCCCGCTCGATCCCGCTTGTCGATCCGCCTGAACCGGGTTGGGTTCCCCAAGCGCTGCAAGGGAGGGTGGCTCGCTGCGGCACTGTGTGCTGGCTCCCGCACGCGGGCGCACCACGTATCGGCGCGCATCGGCGGGGTCTGCTGGCGACGGCAAAAGGTGGCGGCGGGGTCAGCCGCGCGCTCACGCGGGCCCGCGCTGCATCTTGCCAAGACCCGCGAGAGCGGGTTTGTGCCGCTGGCAACGCGCGCCAGATCCCGATCAGGCGACCGGCGCGTGCGAATTTTCGGCTAGATGATACCGGAAGCTCTGACAGCCCGCAGCATTGACCCTGTTGGCGGGGCAGTTTCGGCGCCACTTTTAGGCGCCGATGCGTGCGTAATGGCGCCATTTTCGACGCTGCAGCAGTGGTGCGGCAGTGCGCCGCGGCGCGCGAAATGCATGAGGCGCGCGAGACCTGTGACCGCGCCCTAGCGGTCGGCCGCGAGCTTCACGCCGAGCCCGATCAGCGCAGCGCCGCAAAACGCGTCGATGGGACGGCGAAGGCGGCGGTAGCCGCGCTGGGTGCGGTCGTCGGCGAACAGGAAGGCGAGGCTGCAATGCCAGCCGAACGACATCGTGGCGACCGTGGCGAGCGCGACACCGTAGAACCACAGCGGCGGGTGCGCCGGAAACACGGCCGCGAACACGCTGGTCCAGAACACGCACGACTTGGGGTTCGTGAGGCAGGTAATGAGTCCGGCGCGCCAGGTGCGCAGCCAGGCGCGCCGGTCGGCAGGCGGCGGCGGTGCGACGACGGCTTGCGCCGCGGCGGCCAGTTCGCGCCGCACGCCCGAGCGCAGCAGCTTGAGCCCGAACCAGACGAGATAGAGCGCGCCCGCCACGCGCACGCCGTTGTAGAGCCAGCCAATGTGCTGCAGCACGGCCGCGAAGCCGAGCATGGCGAGCGCCGCCCAAAGTGTGGAGCCCACCCCCACGCCCGCGGCCGACGCTACGCCGAGGCCCCGGCGGCCGGCGAGCGAAAGCTGCGTGACCATGAAGAAGTTCGGGCCTGGGCTGATGAGCGCAAACAGATAGACGACAACGATCTGCAGCAGCGTGGCGAGGTAATGCATCTGAGGACACCTGACGAAACGCGCGGCGCGCGCGACCCGACATCTTAGCGTGGGCTCGCGCGGGCCGCTGGCCGCGATCGGGTGAGTGTCGCGCGGATGCTTCGGCTGGGCGGCGCGCCCAGGTTCAGCGCGTCAGTCTTCGAGGCGCAGGCGCGCCATGTACGGCAGGTGGTCGGAGAGCCAGGCGGTTTCCTGCGCGGGCTGGATCAGTTCGACGGGCTTCAGGCCCCGCACGAACATCTTGTCGAGCGCAAGCGCCGGGGAGAACGCCGGGAAGGTGCGCGCCGGTTCGCCAAGCAGCGTCGCGACTTCCTGCAGGCCATGCTCGGCAAACAGCGGCACGGAGTCGTTGCGCCAGTCATTGAAGTCGCCCGCCAGCACGAGCGGCCCCTGCGGCGCCTCCTTCACGATCCAGTGCGCGATCCAGTTCATCTGCCGCAGCCGCGCACTGCGCGTAAGCGCAAGATGCGCGCACAGCAGCGTGACGGACTGTCCGGCGACGTTTGCGCGCGCAACGAGCAGCCCGCGCCGCTCGAAGCGGTGCGCGGAGATGTCCCAGCGTCCGCCCAGATCGAGCGGATGCGGCGAGAGGATCGCATTGCCGTGCCGCCACGACGGCTTGAACACGTTGGGCCCGAGGGCGATCTGCAATTCGAGCGCGGTGGCGATTTCGGTGGCCTGGCAGTGCCAGACGTCGTCGAGCGGGTCGCCCAGCTGCGCGCCGAAGGCGGAGGCCAGCACCGGCTGCGGCAGGCGGCGCGCCATCGCTTCCTGCAGAAACCAGGCGTCGGCGTGGGTGGACTGCACCCAGCGCCGCATGGCCTCCCAGGCCTCGAAGCCCAGCGGCGAGCGGCCCTTGTGCAGATTCCAGCTCACGGCGACGAAGTCTTTGCTCTGCGAGGTGTCGATGAGCGGTTGTTCGGGATTTCGCATGCGTTTTTTCTAACGGATTGGGTCACGCCGGGTCGTGCTTAGCCTCTGCGCGTTCTCACTGTGCGGTATCACTGCGCGGTATCACTGCGCGGTATCACTGCGCGGACGCGGACGGCGGCGCCAGCGTTGCGCGCACCCGGTACGCAAGCGAGGGGTTCTGGTCGACGATCTGCCAGCTCACCCATTGCCCGTCCGGCACGATCAGTCCCGGATGGCTCGCATTCACCTGGCGCGGCTGCGGCGGCAGCCGGCAGCCTTCGGGCGTGCTCGGCGCGGCGTCGGTTTCGAGCGTTTCCTGCGCGTCGATCGACAGGATGACCTGGTTCGCGCGCACCTGCAGCGGCGAAACGGTGATCGTGCGCGACAGATCGATACTGCCTGCCGGCTGGTCCTTGCAGCCCACGCTGTGCGAGACGACCTTGTGATGCGTGTCGGTGTGCGCCTGGCCGATCGAGGTCGTGGCATTGAACGCGTCGATTTGCTGGCCGTCGCGCATGACTTGTAGTTCCCACTGGACTGCGCCCTGCGTGACAGGTGCGGTTGCTGGCGCCGCAGCAGACGCAGCGGAGGCGGTTTGCGGCGGGGGCGGCGGCGGTGAGGCCGTCGGGGCTTGCGCCGGCGCGCACGCGCTCGTTCCCGCGAGGGCGGCGAACAGCGTCACGGCAAGGCGATGTTTCCACAACTTCATAGGACTAGCTCCGTGCACGGCGCCGCGCGAAGCGACAGTGTCGGCAACGCTACGGTGGGGCGGATACGTTCTGACCATCGATCCTATACCGGGTTCGCAAACGCCGGACCGCAGCGGTTCATCGAAACATGGGGACGCGGCGGGCACGCTTCAACCGTGGCGCGTCGAGCGATTAGTTAATGAAGCGCAACAACCATAAGTGATATGGGGTGATTCGTCACAAATTGTTGTCGGGGCTGCAACGCAGACTTGTTCCTTATCGGGATGGTTTTTCGATAGCTCGTGTTTACACTGGCTTCGACGTGTCCAACACGTTGTTCGGAATCCGCCGGTTGGCCAGCATCTGTTGCAAAGCTTGCCGGGCATCGCTTCGAAGGAACCTCGCCATGAAGACGTCCGTTACGCTTGCTGCCCTGCTGGTCAGCGCCGCCACCGTCCTTGCCGCCGCGCCCGCATTCGCGAGCGGCGAGTCGGCGCCTGCAGCGGTTCAATCGCTGTCCGTCGCGGCCGTCGCCACGAACACCGCCCCGAAGACGCGCGCCGAAGTGAAGGCCGAACTGGCCAGCGCCCGTGCTCACGGCGGCGAACTGAGTCTGGACCCGAATTCCCCGGCGTATCCGCAGCAATATGCGATGGGCGGTTATACCGCGCCGCGCGAGCAGGTCGCGGCGGGCTTCTTCCACGTTCGCGGCGCCGCCAACTGACGCTCCAGCTGCCGCGTTCTTTGTTCCCTTCCGCTCTTTCCAGGCGAGAGTCTGGCGTAGCCTCGCCGCCGGGCAGCGTACAATTTTTGTCATACGGCGGCGCGATTTTTGCGCCGCTGGCCCCATGGCAGAGAGGATCGCGACGCAGCCGGCCAGTCTGCCGGCGCGGCGAAGGCGGGACGCAGGGACATGGACCAGATCGAATGCGTGGTGATCGGCGCGGGCGTGGTCGGCCTCGCCGTAGCGCGTGCGCTTGCCGCGCGCGGGCGCGAGGTGATCGTGCTCGAAGCCGCCGAGGCTATCGGCACCAGCACCAGCTCGCGCAATAGCGAGGTCATTCACGCCGGGCTCTACTACCCGCGCGGCTCGCTCAAGGCAACGCTCTGCGTGCGCGGGCGCGAAATGCTCTACGAGTACTGCGCGTCGCGCAACGTCGCGCATGCGCGCTGCGGCAAGCTGCTCGTCGCCACGGCGGCGAACCAGATTCCGCAACTCGAGGCGATCCGCGCGCGCGGCAAGGAAAACGGCGTGTTCGACCTCACGCGCATCAGCGGGAGCGAGGCGCTTGCGCTCGAACCGGCGCTCGAATGCGTGGCCGCCGTGTACTCGCCGCAAACCGGCATCGTCGACAGTCATCAGCTCATGCTCGCGCTGCAAGGCGACGCCGAGCGCGACGGCGCCATGATCGCGCTAAAGTCGCCCGTCGAGTCGATCGATGCGCTCGGCGGCGGGTTCACCGTGAGGACGGGCGGCGACGCGCCGATCGACATCCGCGCCGCCTGCGTGGTCAACAGCGCGGGCCTTTACGCCACGAAGCTCGCCAAGCGCATCCGCGGGCTCGACGCGCGCCACGTGCCGCCGTTCTATCTGGCGCGCGGCAATTACTTCAGCGTTTCGGGGCGCGTGCCGTTCACGCGCCTCATCTACCCGATGCCCAACGACGCCGGCCTCGGCGTGCATCTCACGCTCGACCTGGGCGGCCAGGCGCGCTTTGGCCCCGACGTCGAATGGATCGATGCGATCGATTACGACGTCGATCCGCGCCGCGCCGATTCTTTCTACGCGCAGATCCGCACCTACTGGCCCGCGCTCCCCGACGGCGCGCTGCAGCCGGCCTACGCGGGCATCCGCCCGAAACTCTCCGGCCCGGGCGAAGCCCCCGCCGACTTCATGATCCAGGGGGCGGCGTCGCATGGCGTGCGCGGGCTCGTGAACCTGTTCGGCATCGAGTCGCCGGGGCTCACGGCGTCGCTCGCGATCGCGCAGCGCGTGTGCGAGATGGCTTCGTTCGATTGATCGGTGGGCGCATTGCCGCCCCAAACGGCATCATGCCGCTGACTTATCTCCGGCATTGCAGCGCCACCGGGGCTTGCTTCGTTGTTAAGCTTCTTCGCGACGCCGCCACCAGAGCGGCTCAGAGGCATGCGCGGCGTGCGCCACACGAAAGTCGCCGCGCGAAAACCCAGCGAATGAATCGCCACAATACTGGAGTGAGTCACATGAAATCGTCCCGCCGCAGCTTTCTGATTACGAGCATCGGCGTCGCTTCGACGCTCGCGCTTTCGCGCCAGGCCTTCGCCGACGCGCCCAAGGCTGCCGAATCCGATCCCACCTCCCAGGCGCTCGGCTACAAGCTTGACGCGACCAAGGTCGACAAGGCGAAGTTCGCGAAGTACGCCGCCGGCCAGGACTGCAGCAACTGCACGTTCTACCAGGGCAAGGCCACCGACGCGTTCGCGCCGTGCCCGATGTTCGGCGGCAAGCAGGTCGCGGGCAAGGGCTGGTGCAGCGCCTACAACAAGAAGGCGTGATGAAACGGCGCGGGCGGCGCAGCGCGTAGACCCCACACGCCTGACTGCCCGCGCGTCGTCCGTAAGCGCGCTAGAGTCGCGCCTGCAGCAACGGCGGCCGGCGGTTGAACCACGGCCGCGCCGCCTCCAGTTGCGCAGCGAGGCGCAGCAACAAGGCGTCGTTGCCCTCGCGGGCGGCGAACTGAACGCCAATCGGCAGCCCGCGAGCGTTCCACGCGAGCGGCACCGACATCGACGGCTGGCCCGTCAGATTGAACAGCTCCGTGCACCCCGCCCACGCGAACGCCTTGTTCGAGGCTTCGGTCAGCAGCTTTCTCATCAGTACTTCCATCGGCATGGCCGTGACCGCGCGCATCTGGATGCGCTCGCTCTGGCTCGGCTTCAGTTCGCCGATCTTCACCGGCGGCGCGGCGAGCGTCGGGCACAGCAGCACGTCGTAGCGCTTCATCAGGTCGGCGAGCTGCGCCGTGATGCGCTGCTGCACGTCGAGTGCCGCGGGCAGCTCGCGCTCGCCGAGCTTCTGGCCGACGTGCGCCATGGCCCACGTCGAGATCTCGAACTCGCGGCGGCGCGGCTTCGTGCCCGTGATGTCGTCCGCGTGCAGCACGTACTGTTCGGCCACCACCGACCACAGCATGAGGAACGCCTCGCGTGCCTCCGCGTAATTCACGGGCAGCGAATACGGCTCCACGCGATGGCCGAGCGAGGTGAGCAGGGCGGCGGCATCGTCGAGCGCGCCGCGCACTTCGGGCGAGAGCGTGTCCGCGAACATCGGCTCGGTCAGCAGCGCGACGGCGAGCGGCTTCGAGCCGTCTAGCGGCGTGCGCGCGGCGTCGAGGAAGGTGCCGGGCGCACCGGCGGGCAGCGCGGGGTCGCCGGCGATCAAATCGAGCATGAGCGCGCTGTCACGCACGCTGCGCGAAACCGCGAGATCGACGCCGAGCGCACCGGGCGGCGGCGGCACGTCGGACGCCGGCTGGAACGCGCGCGAGGGTTTGAAGCCGAAGAGCCCGCAGCACGACGCCGGGATGCGGATCGACCCGCCGCCGTCGGACGCGTGCGCGAGCGGCACGATGCCCGCCGCGACCGAAGCGGCCGCGCCGCCGCTCGAGCCGCCGGGCGTGTGATCGAGGTTCCACGGGTTGCGGCACGGGCCGAACAGCTCGGGCTCGGTGTACGGCATCTGCCCGAGTTCGGAGGCGCTCGTCTTGCCGAAGATGTTCAGGCCCGCAGCGCGAAATCGCGCGACCACGGGCGCATCGGCGGTAGGGATGTAGTGGCGGTAGTGGCGGCTGCCGAGCGTCATGCGCAGCCCGGCCACCGCCGCGCCGAGGTCCTTCACGAGAAACGGTACGCCTGCGAGCGGGCCTTCGGTTAGCGCGTTCACGCCGTTGCCGGACGCCTCGATGCGCAGCGCACGCTCGCGCGCCGCCTCGTAGTCCTTCAGGACGATGGCGTTGATTGCGGGATTGGTGGCTTCCGCGCGGGAGATGGCGGTGTCGAGCAGTTCGCGCGCGCTCACTTCGCGGCGGCGCACGAGATCGGCGAGGCCGATGGCGTCGTATTCCAGATAGTCGGACTGCAAGGCGCGCACTCCTCGTCGTCGGGTTGGGGCTGGGTTTGCTCGAAACGGGCAGCGTACGCAAGGAGTGTAAGCGGGCGGCGCGTTCGCCGGGTGTGTCGTTGCGCGCGCATCGACGCATCAACGCGCGCGCATGACGGCAGACGGGCGGCGGCAAGACGGCCGCCGCCCGCGAGACAACGGTATTACAGATGCTCGGCGAGGAAGCTCAGCGTGCGGCCGTGCGCGAGCGCCGAAGCATGCTGGTTGTACGACGCGCGCACCGAGCAGTTGAAGCCGTGATCGGCGTTCGGGTACAGGTGGAATTCGGCGTTCGGACGGCCCGCGAAACGCTCCTTCACCTGGCCCACCGCCGAGAGCGGAATGCCGTGATCGAGTTCGGCGTAGTGGAAGAGGATCGGCTTGGTGACCTTGTCGGCGAGGTCGAGCTGATTCTGGATGCCGCCGCCGTAGTAGGACACCGCTGCATCCACCGAGCCGCTCGCGGCCGCGAGATAGGCGAGACGCCCGCCGAAGCAGTAGCCGATCGCCGCGACCTTGCCCGTGCACTCGGGCAGCGCGCGCAGCGTGGCCGCCGTCGCGGCGATGTCCTCGACCACGAGATTGACGTCCGTCTTCTGCATCAGCGCGATGCCGCGGTCGCGGTCCGCGCCCACGTATTCGAGCTCGACGCGCGGGGCCGCACGCCAGAACACGTCGGGGGCGATCGCCACGTAGCCGTCGAGCGCGTATTGCTCGACGACGTCGCGGATGTGCCCGTTCACGCCGAAGATTTCCTGCAGGATGACGATGCCCGGGCCCTTGCCGCCCTTGGGCAGCGCGAGATACGCGCCGAAGCTGTCATTGCCGGCGGGAATGTCGATCCATCTGGTCGAAACGCTCATGTTGTTTCTCCGTCTTCATTAAGGAGTCGTGCAACGCGCCGCGGTGGGCTGGCCGTGTGCAGGCAGCGGGTCAGCGCGCCGCCCGCGGCGCATCGCGAAATCGGGGAGCCAGTTTGCCATAGGCCCTTGACCCTCTGCAGCGCAGGTCAATCTCGCAAGCGGATCGTAATGATCTCGATTATTCATTTTTCGGGCAGGCGGGGTTTGGCTAGAGTCGGGAGCGATTTGCATCGTCACGCCTCATTCAGCCAGACAAGGATCGCGTCATGAATTCTGTTCCCGCGTTGCGCACGTCGCCCGACTTTTCCACCCCGTTCAGCCGCCGGTTCGGTTTGCGCCTGCCGCTCGTGCAAGGGCCGATGGCGGGCGGTCCGACCACGCCGGCGCTCGTCGCGGCGGTTTCGAACGCGGGGGGACTCGGCTTTCTCGCTGGGGCTGCGCTTGCGCCCGAGAAGATCGTGAGCGAAGTCGCCGCGATTCGCTCGCTCACGGACAAGCCCTTCGGCGTGAATCTCTTCGTGCTCGAGCCGGCGAATCCCGACGACGCCACCGTGCGCCGCGCACTCGAAGCCATCGATCCGGTGGCCGCGCACCTTGGCCTGCCGCCAGGCGAGGCGCTCGCACGCTACGCGCCGGACTTTCGCGCGCAGCTCGAAACGGTGATCGAGCTGCGCGTGCCGGTCGTGAGCTTTACGTTCGGCCTCTTGCCAGCAGCCGACGTCGCGCGCCTGCACGCGGCGGGCAGCTACGTGATGGGCACGGCGACGCACGTGGCCGAAGGCCTCGCGTGGCGCGACGCGGGCGCGGATGCCATCGTCGCGCAAGGCGCCGAAGCGGGCGGCCATCGCGGCACGTTCATCGGCGAGGCGCCGCACGCGCTCGTGGGCACGATGGCGCTCGTGCCGCAGCTTGTGGATGCGGTGGATGCCGCCGGCCTGCCCGTGCTGGCGGCGGGCGGAATCATGGACGGGCGCGGCATCGTCGCGGCGCTCGCGCTGGGTGCGCAAGGCGTGCAGATGGGCACCGCGTTTCTTGGCAGTGCGCAAAGCGCGATTCCCGCCGACTGGAAGGCGCGGCTGCGTGCATCGACGGATACGGCGACCTCGGTTACGCGCGCGATCACCGGGCGCCACGCGCGCGGCATTCGCAACGCACTCATGCAGCAACTCGAAGCGAAGCCCGAGACGGTCGCGCCGTACCCCGTGCAGAACGCGCTCACGCAACCGTTGCGGCAGCACGCGGCGCGCGCTAACGACGGCGATTATCTTTCGCTGTGGTCGGGCCAGGGCGCACCGCTCTCTCGCGCGCGCGAGGACGGTCTCGGCGCAGGCCAGATCGTCGAAGCGCTCGACGCCGAATGGCGCGCGGTGCTCGGCAAACTCAGCGGCGAAATCAGTGGCGAAATCAGCGGCAAACCCAGTCACGAATCGTGAGGCACGTAGCCGCATGAGATGGGCGCGGGCAACGCATCGGCATCCGAAATTAATCGAATACTTACTTGAACCGGCACGCGTCAAAAACGCGTGCCCGGCAGCAATACAACTCGCAAACGTTATCGCGAATGCGAGGGATTTTCATATCGTCGTAATGCGTCCTGGTGTATTCCCGGAACGCGTGCGCTAACACACCAATAACTCCCGTCAAATAATCTCAAAAATGATTCGCGCCGCGCGCCTCAGGGAATCTCCCAATAATTGGATCCAAAGTCGGGATGCCTTATTACATAAGCCTTGCGGTCGATTGATCAGGGTTTCGAACTGTTGTTGCAGGACGCATATTGGTACTCGCACCAATATCTGAAAAAAGTCCCCCAAATTAATTTGATCACCTACACTTGCGCGCAAGTATGGATGGGCGGCCCGCCATGAACGGGTCATTCGACATACTGGCCAGGTGCATCAAGGATGCATCCTGCGTGGTCGTCCGCACGGGGAGCGACACGTTCGGGGCGCGGGAGCACTGGGCGATTACGTAGCTTTTGGGTTCGAAACTGGAGACTTACATGAATATCAAGCTTCACAAGCTGTTGCCGATCAGCGCGGCGGCCATGCTGGCAGCGTCGTTCGCAACGGTGTCGAGCGCCGACGAAACGATCAAGATTGGTCACGTCGCGCCGCTTACGGGCGGTATTGCGCACCTCGGTAAAGACAACGAAAACGGCGCACGTCTCGCAGTCGAAGAGATCAACGCGAAGGGCCTCACGATCAACGGTCAGAAGATCACGCTCGTGCTCGACGCACAGGACGACGCAGCTGACCCGCGCACGGCTACCCAGGTTGCGCAGAAGCTCGTCGACGACAAGGTCGTTGCCGTTGTCGGCCACTTGAACTCGGGCACGTCGATCCCGGCATCGAAGATCTACAGCGATGCGGGCATCGTGCAGATCTCGCCGTCGGCCACGAACCCGGCCTACACGCAACAAGGCTTCAAGACGACCTATCGTGTCGTGGCGACCGACGCCCAGCAAGGCCCGGCGCTCGCGAACTACGCGGCGAAGAACCTGAAGGTCAAGACCGTTGCCGTGGTCGACGACTCGACGGCTTATGGCCAGGGTCTCGCGAACGAATTCGAGAAGACCGCCAAGGCGCTCGGCATGAACGTGGTGTCGCATGACGCGACCAACGACAAGGCCGTCGACTTCCGCGCCATTCTGACGAAGATCAAGGGCGAAAACCCCGACGCGATCATGTACGGCGGCATGGACGCCACCGGCGGCCCGTTCGCGAAGCAAGCCAAGCAGCTTGGCCTGCGCGCGAAGGTGCTCGCGGGTGACGGCGTCTGTACCGACAAGCTGGCCGACCTGGCCGGCGACGCGACCGACAACATCGTGTGTTCGGAAGCCGGCATGGCGCTCGAAAAGATGCCGGGCGGCAAGGAATTCGAAGCCAAGTTCGAGAAGCGCTTCGGCCAGCCGATCCAGATCTACGCACCGTTCACGTATGACGCCGTGTACATCATCGTCGACGCGATGAAGCGTGCGAACTCGACCGATCCGGCCAAGATCCTCGCCGCCATGCCGACGACGGATTACAAGGGCGTGATTGGCGAGACGACCTTCGACTCGAAGGGCGACCTCAAGCACGGCGTGATCTCGCTGTACAACTACAAGTCGGGCAAGAAGTCGCTGCTCGACGTCGTGAAGATGTAAGTCGCGTTTCGCGATTTCGCTCACGCGATTGGAAAAGCCCGCGGGTTTCGGCCCGTGGGCTTTTTTTCGTCCGGAGTTTCGCGTGACGCTTGAGTCGATGCGCTGCGTTGCGCTTTTAGATCCCCAGCCGCCGCAACACCTTCGGCCCCGCAAACGCCACGAGCGCCGCGCACAACGCGACGACGGCGAGCCCGACCGTGAGATTGGTCACCTGCGTAATGCCGCCGATCACCACCGGCCCGAACAGCAAGCCGAAATACGCGATGCCCGCCACGTGCGCGAGCCCTTCGGCTGCGTGGATGCCTTTCACGCGCGCGGCGGCCGCGAACAGCACCGGCATCATGTTGGCGAGGCCGAGGCCCATGAGCGTGAAGCCCGTGAGCGCCGTGAACGAGAACGGCAGCAGCAGCGCGCCGATCATGCCCGCGCATGCCAGCGAGGCGCTCGCCATCACGAGCTGCGGCGCGCCAAAGCGTGCGCGCACGGCGTCGCCGGCGAAGCGCGCCGCGGCCATGCCGCCCGAGAATGCCGCGTAAGCTGCGCTGGCGAGGGCAGGCGTTGCGAGCACGACGTCGCGCATATAGACCGTGGCCCAGTCATACATCGCGCCTTCGGCGATCAGCGCGATGAGCGCGATGGCGCCAAGCGCCCACAGCGCGGGCGTGCGCCAGCGGTTGCCGGTTTTCGCGTGCTCGCCGTGCGTGGTGTGCGGCACATGCGGCAGGACGGCCGGGCACGAGACAAAGAGCACGAGCGCCGCAAGCGCCGACGCCAGAAAGAGGTGCAGCGCCGGCGCCATGCCGTGCGCGAGCAGCGCGCCGCCAATCGCCGCGCCCGCCATGCCGCCCAGGCTGAACATGCCGTGCAGCCCCGACATGATCGGCTTGCCGACGGCTTCTTCCACGGCACTCGCTTCGGCGTTCATGGCGACGTCGAGCGTGGCCATGCCCACGCCGAAAAACGCGAGCACGACGATCAGCATCCAGTAGTACGGAACCACCAGGATCAGCGCGCCGCACACGGACATCGTGAGGCCGCCTGCGAGGCACGCGCGTCGCGAACCCACGCGCGCGATCCAGCCGCCGATGGTCGTCATCGCCGCGATCGAGCCGCCTGCCACCGCGAAAAGCGCGTAGGAAAGCAGCGCCGCGCTCAAATGGAACTTGTCGCGCACGGTCGGCACGTGCACGCCCCACGACGCGTACATCATGCCGGCGATGAAAAAGAGCGCCATGGTCGCGATGCGCGCACGATGACGCGTGGCGGCGGGCAGCGCCCGATGGTGGGCGGCGGGACTCGCCACGGAGATGGCGGGATCGGTCGTTCGGTCGGACACGGGAATTCCGGGCAGAAGGAAGAGAGGAGACCAGGAAGGCGTCTGAAAGCAAACGATGATTCTAACGAAGGTGCGACTCGGCTGTCGGAGCGCGTTTGCCGAGGCAACTGCTCTAATATCGAGAGGATCCGCCGTTCGAGGACGCGCCCTTGAAGATTCCTGCCCACGCCCCGCTGCATTTGCTGCATCAAACGCCCACCGGCACGCTCGCCACGCACTCGCGCGAGCCGCGCGGCTTCCCGTATCCCACGCTGCTGCCATTCGCACCCGACGCGCGGCACCGCCCGGTGATCCTCGTGAGCCGCCTCGCCGAGCACACGCGCAATCTGCTCGATGACCCGCGCGCGGGCTTTCTCGTCGCGCACGCGCCGGACGCCGACGTGCTGAACGCGCCGCGCGCCACGCTGCTCGGCCGCTTCGAACCGGTCGATGCTGCCGACCGCGAAGCGAACGAGGCGCTGGCGCGGCGCTACGTGCGCTATCACCCGGACGCCGAGCGTTATCTCGCACTCGGCGACTTCACCTTCTGGGTCATGCAGATTGAGCGGCTGCGTTATATCGGCGGGTTTGGCGCGATGGGCTGGATGGAGGGCGCCGATCTCGACACGCTGGAGCCACTCGCACCCGCCGACGAAACCACGCTGATCCGCTTTTTCGAAGCCCACCCCGCGCGCCGCGCCGGACTCGATCTGGCAGGGGTGGACCGCTACGGCGCCGATCTTGTGATCGACGGCGCGCGCACACGCTTCGTTTTCGATGCGCCGCAGTTTGATTTGCAAACCTTGCATGCGGTGCTAGCGGACTGCATTGAGCGCCATATGCCCTGACGGGATTTTGTGTTCCGTGTGGGCGTTATCCGCCCGTGTATATAGCGTGTCGTCTCATGCTGCTTCGCAGCAACCCGTTTCTGTCCCCGTTGATTGGCCCAAAGTTGTCATGGGATGAAATGTTTGACGTATTTCAAAGCATTTAATTTTCATCCGCTGCTAATTATGAGATGGGGATTTATCTGGCAAATGCGAGATTTAGTAAAAATACCGATTTGCACGAAATGACAATGAGTTAGACGCTTGCTGGAAGCGACAGGATTCGAAATTTGGTTTAAATTATTTTTATTCCTTACGCGCATCCCGGCATTCAATTCTGTGTTAATCTCGCCACCGATTTCCGAGGCGCGCATCTATCAATTGGCATACTGGCGCGAGATCAGTAGCCATTAAGATCAAACCACAAGGGCACCTATGTCTTCCTACAAGGAACTCCTCGCTCAGCGAGAAAAGCTGGAAAAGCAGATTGAAGAGGCGAAGGCTCGCGAATATGCCGAGGTCCTCGACGAAATCAAGCAGAAAATGGCCGACTACGGCATCACCCTGGCAGAACTCGGTGGCGGCCGCGCCAGCGCCAAGGCCGCAAAGGCAGCCAGCCGCTCGCGTGCAAGCGTCGCGCCGAAATACCGCGATCCCGACAGCGGCAGCACCTGGTCGGGCCGTGGCAAGCCGCCGCGCTGGATCGCCGGGCAAGACCGCGATCGTTTTCTGATCCAGAAGTAAATCAACTTGTCAGCGGCGCGTTTGAACGCGCTGCGCATGAGTCGAAGCAGAAGCGGAATCAGGCAAGGTATCGCCTGATTTCCGAAAAAAAGAAGCCGCGCAGTCCGGGGACGCGCGGCTTTTTGATTTTCTGCACCGCGCCAGGTGGGAACGCGCAGTACCCACGGCTTGAATGAGAATGCTTCCTGGTATTGTAGGCATCTGATTTAAAAGAGATTTTTAGGGGAATCCATAAAATCGACGCATCCGGTCGCTACAATCGCGGTTATTCCCTAATTTGCTCTCTCGCCGCGCATGACTGCTTCCGTCGCCCCACCGTTATCAGATAAACACGAAGTCGCGCGCCGGACCACGTGGGTCAGCGTTGGCGTCAATAGTGTTCTGGTGGTGCTGCAAATCGTCATCGGCGTGATTGCGCATTCGCAGGCGTTGATCGCCGACGGCGTACATTCACTGGCCGATATTGTTTCCGACTTTGTCGTGCTGCTGGCCAACCGGCATAGCGGCGCAAAGCCGGACGCCGATCATAACTACGGCCACAGCCGTTATGAAACGGTCGCGTCGTTATTCCTCGGCGCATTATTGATTGCGGTGGGCGTGGGCATGCTGGTGCGCGCCGGCACGCGCATCATGAATCTCGGCGATATTCCGGCGCTGCACGTGAGCGCGCTGGTCGTTGCACTCCTCGTGCTGGTTTCCAAGGAAGGGCTCTTTCGCTACATGCTGCGCGAGGCGCAGCGCGTGCGCTCGGCCATGCTGATCGCCAATGCGTGGCATGCGCGCTCGGACGCGGCTTCGTCACTCGTGGTGGCGATCGGTATTGTGGGTAGCCTCGCGGGCGTGCGGCTGCTCGATCCGATCGCGGCGGCCATTGTCGGCTTTATGGTCGCGCGCATGGGCTGGGTGTTCGGCTGGGACGCGCTGCAGGATCTCTCCGACCGCGCGCTCGACGAAGCCGCGGCCGCCGACTTGCGCGCGCTGCTGATGGGGACGCCCGGCGTTCTCGACGTGCACGAGATGCGCACGCGCAAGACCGGCGACCTCGCGCTCGTGGATGCGCACATCCTCGTCGATCCGCTGATTTCGGTTTCGGAAGGGCATTACATTGCGGAGACGGCGCGCGCTCGCCTGCTCACCGATCCACGCGTGCTCGACGCGCTGATACACGTTGATCCCGAAGACGACATGCATGTGCGCTCCGTGGCCAATCTGCCGCCGCGCGACGACGTGTCGGAGCGCTTGCGTAATGCGCTGGCGCAGCACGACGTGCATGTCGAAGCGGTGACGCTGCACTACTTGAGCACGGGGCTGGAAATTCAGGTGGTGCTGGCGGCGGCCGACGACGCGCGCCGCCTTGCCTCAGTGGACCTGGATGCGCTGCGCGCGCGCCTGGGCGCGAGCAAGCTCGACGTGATGCAGTCGCTCGATGCACACGGCACGCTGGCAACGCACGACAAACCGCGCGAGACAGATTGAATCGCGAATCGCGAAGAGTAAGCGGCGCGGCAAAAAACACCGCCGCGCCTTCGCGGCTTCAAAGCGGCAATTGCGTGTCGAACTTGATTTCCCGCAGCACGACGCTCGTGCGCACCTGCGCCACGGCGGGAATGCGGAAGATGCGCTCGTGCAGGAAGGCGTCATAGGCCTTGATGTCGGGCGCAACGATCTTGAGGATGTAGTCCGATTCGCCCGTGGTGCTGTAGCACTCGGTGACTTCGGGGCAGGTGGCGATCTCGCGCTCGAAGGCTTCGACGCCGCCTTCGGTGTGTCGCGTGAGATGGATATGCGCGAGCGCGCAGACGTGCAGGCCGAGCTTCTCGCGATCGAGCAGCGCCGTGTAGCGCTGGATCACGCCCGACTGTTCCATGTCCTTGATTCGGCGCCAGCACGGCGTGCTGGATAGCCCCACCTGGTCGGAGATTTCCTGCACCGAGCGGCGCGCGTCGAGCTGCAGCAGGCGCAGGATCTTCTGAGAGAACGTATCGAGTGTCAACTGCGCCTCCATTGCGTCGCTGTATTCCTGAATGTTAGAGGCCAGGAGAACAGAACGCAATGCGAAGCGCAAATGATGAGGGAGATTACCTAATTTGCCGGAGCGCTCGCGGCGTTTTGCCCTGAGTCGTCCCCATCAGCGGCTAGCGCGGCTTGCTGCGCGCGCAGGTCGGCCAACATGTTGCAGAAGAGGGCGCCTTGCTCGATCGCGTCGTCGAGCGCGACGTGCGTGTGCGGATGGTCGTCGAACCAGTGCTTCGGAAAGCGCGGCTTGATGCACTTGCGGTACGGCAGGCCCGTCATCGCGAAGGCAAGCGTCTTGATGTCGAGCGCCGACCACGAGAACGGGCAGCGCCCGGCGAAGCGCATCATGTACCAGAACATGAAGGTGAAATCGAAGCCCGCCGGCATGGCCACGAACACGGGCTTGCCGGGCAGCGCCTCCACCCATTCCACATAGGCGACGAGCGCCGCCGCCGGATCTTGCAGATCCTTGCGGCAAGCGGCCCACGCCTCGGGTTGCGTCTCCCACCAGGCGGCTTGCACCGGGTGCGGCGCGGCGCCTTCGAGCATCTCGAGATTGGCCGAGAACGTGGCGATCAAACGCTTGTCGGCGGTGTACGCCGCCGAAGCGAAACTCAGCATCGAGTGCGGGCCGGGAATGGGACCATCGGCCTCGACGTCGGTGCTGACGTAAATCTCCTCAATGGCAGCTTGATTCATCGTACTTTTCACTCTCATCCAGGTACGCCATCTGCGACGTAGGGGTTGGAGCGGCGCTCCTCGCCGAATGTCGAAACCGGGCCGTGGCCCGGCACGAACGTGACGTCGTCGCCGAGCGGCCAGAGCTTTTCACGGATCGAACGAATCAGGTCGGCATGATTGCCGCGCGGAAAGTCCGTGCGGCCGATCGAACCCGCGAACAGCACGTCGCCCACCGTGGCGACCCGGTGCTTGCGGCTAAAGAAGATCACATGACCCGGCGTGTGCCCGGGGCAGTGATAGACCTCGAGTTCTTCGTCGCCAAAGCGCACGGTGTCGCCGTCGTGAAGCCAGCGCGTGGGCTCGAACGCCTCGGCGTGACCGAAGCCGAAGCGCACGCTCTGCTGCGGCAACTGATCGATCCAGAAGCGCTCGTCTTCCTGCGGACCTTCGATCGGCACGCCGAACTTCACAGCGAGCGCCTTCGCGCCGGCGCAATGGTCGAGATGGCCATGCGTGAGCAGCACCTTCTCCAGTTGCACGCCCTGGCGCTCGATCTCGGCCTCGATGCGCTCGAGATCGCCGCCCGGATCGACGACGGCGGCACGGTTCGTCGTTTCGTCGACGAGCAGCGAGCAGTTTTGCTGGAACGGCGTGACGGGAATCAGCGTGATTTTCATGCGGGGTTCGTGGGCGGTTTTGTGCGACTTAGGTCTTGCGGAGCGCAAGCTGCGGCGCTTCGAAAGCGACGGTGCGCGCCGGTGGCCACAGCCAAAGGATCGATTGTACCGGGGTGCAGGAAGCGCCGCCGACGCTGCTCGCGGTGGCCTGAATCCCTTGTCAGACAAGGGATGCGGCGGCGCAAGACAAACGGCTTTGTTACATCAATAGTGAAAAATCATGGAGTTTTGTGGGGCATCGGCGTGACAGGAATAACTTTTGGGTATAATGCGATCCATCACGCACGGAATTCGTGCTTTCAAAGGGCGGTGTGACCTTCGCAAAAAAAGAGGTCGCGTACACCGCCGTCAAGCAGTGCTGTCGTTGAAGACGGGCCGAAGAAGGCTGCCTTACAACAAGATAGCAAATCAGGTGTCGAATACGTTCGACGCCGCACGTCTTGCCCAGCCAGGTGCCACGCGCCTGCAACGGCCTACATGCCGTGACGCTGGGTGGGGCCTACGCCGCCGTTCCTGTGCGCCGAGAGTTTCCGGCGCGCCTGAACGAGTTTCATCGTTCGATGGCGGCATGTGGGGTCTGGTCAGGCTGCCGGGGACAGGTTGCGCCAGACGTGAAAGATAACTAGCGGTTAGCGGCTAAATAGGGCTGCATCCGGGCATTGGCACGCGTTCGCCTTTTTCATTCCAGGCGAGCGATGGCGTAGCTTTGCCCGCGACCGCCGAAGCCTTTCCGACAACGCGCACACATGGCGCGGGACAGGCTTCGAACACGTGATGGCAATGTTATGAACCTTAGACTGACTCGACGAAGACTCGGGAGTCTCGCAGCCGTGTCCATTCTGGCCGGTTGTGCCATGCCGCCTGCCCAGCAGGACCAGGCATCCAGCGACGCTCTTCGCACGAAGGACGCCGCCTTCACCGCGCCGCAGGGCTACGGCTCCGCGCTCGCCGCGCTGCCCGCATCGGGCACCGCCAAGGACAACTCGCTCGCGAACGCCGATGCGATCGACGAGAACAGCCCGGACGTTCACTCGTTCCACCAGACCGGCCGCGCCTCGTGGTATGGCCGCGCGTTCCACGGCCGCCGCACTGCGAGCGGCGAGCGCTTCAACATGAAGGCGCTCACCGCTGCGCACCGCACGCTGCCGCTCGGCTCATACGTGCGCGTGAGCGTGCCCGGCACGTCGAAGTGGGTGGTGGTGAAGATCAACGACCGTGGCCCGTACGCGCGTGGCCGCGTGCTCGACCTCTCGTATGCCGCCGCCAGGCTCCTTGGCGTGCAGCACGCGGGTACGGCGAAGGTGGACATCGAAGGCCTCACGCGCCAGGAAGCGAAGGCCGCGCAAGCGGAGATGGTTGCCGCGAACTCGAGTATCGACAACTAAGCGCGTTCGTTTGGGCGTGGCGCTGAGTGCGCCGCGACGCGCCTGAGACTGAACCGCCTTGTAGCGTTGGATGTATATACGAAGGGCCGCCTGATTGACGCAGGCGGCCCTTCGGTTTTTCTGGCTCGTGTTTTTGGCTGTTATCGGCTGGCGGCTCAGTCGTCCGCGTCTTCCTCGCCTTCACCCTTCAATTCGAGCGCACGTGCGTAGAGCGCGTTACGCGACGCGCCCGTGAGCGCCGCCGCGATCTTCGCCGCGCCCTTCACCGGCACTTCCTGCAGCAGCACACGCAAGAGCGCGTCGTGATCGGCTTCGCCTTGCGCCTGCTCGCTCGCGCCTTCCACTGCGAGAACGAACTCGCCGCGCTGATGGTTTGCATCCGCAGCGAGCCACGTTGGCGCTTCGGCCAGGGTGCCGCTCCAGAGCGACTCGTGTAGCTTCGTCAATTCGCGGGCGATGAGGATGCGGCGCGCGGGGCCGAACGCATCGGCGAGCGACTGCACGGTTTCGACGATGCGATGCGGGGCTTCGTAAAACACCATCGCGTGCGTATGCGCGACGAGCGGCTGCAAAGCGGCTGCGCGTTGCTTGGGCTTGGGCGGCAGAAAACCGAGGAACGTGAACGTCGACACCCAGTCGCCGGCCGCGGAAAGCGCCGTTGCGAGCGCGCTTGCGCCGGGCAGCGGCACGACGTTCAGGCCGGCGGCGCGCACGGCGTCTACGAGCTTGGCACCCGGATCGGAAATGCCGGGCGTGCCCGCGTCGGAAACACAGGCCACGCGCTCGCCCGCGCGCAGAAACTCGATCACGCGTTGCGCCGCTTCACGCTCGTTGTGCTCGTGCACGGCGACGAGTGGCTTCGAAATACCGTAGCGCGCAAGAAGCTGGCCAGTGTTGCGCGTGTCTTCGGCGGCGATGCGATCGACGAGACCGAGCACGTGCAGCGCGCGCAAGGTGATGTCGGCGACATTGCCAATGGGCGTTGCCACGACGTACAGCGTGGCGGCCGGATACTGCTGGGCCTGTGCGAGTTCGAAGGGGGACGAGAGGGACGTCATGACACGGAACGCGCGAATGCAGGAAAAGAGGCCGACATTGTGCCACGCGGGCGCGAACGCACCCGAGCGAAGCGGCGCGAACGAACGCGTACGCGCAGACAACTTTAGTGCGCGAGCGCAGTCGAATGCCAAACGCCGCGCGACAGGTGCGCGTTTCGAAGCGCATGCGCTAGCGTTTTTGCGGCGCGAAGGGTTGGAGCTTGTCGCGCGCAACGTGAATTGTCGAGGTGGCGAACTCGATCTCGTGATGCGCGAGCGAGACGGCACGCTGGTGTTCGTGGAAGTCCGCGCACGCGCGCGGCCGGAATTCGGCGGCGCGGCGGCAAGCGTGGGGTGGCGCAAACAGCAGCGCGTTCTGCGCGCGGCGCGCTACTTTCTAGCGACGTGGCAACCCGCCGATGCAAGTGGTGAAGTGCTGACGGCGCCCGCGTGCCGCTTCGACGTGATCGCGTTCGAGAGCGGCCGGCTCGTGTGGCTGCGCGACGCGTTTCATGCAGAAGCCCACGACAGCTAAAACTGAGGCAATAAAAACAAGGGTGAAAATGAACGCCCTCGAGTGCGCTAAACTTGCGGCACGCCGCAATACGCGGAAATTTTGCGATACCCGCAGTACAGATTAGAGAGTCGATGTCCGTCGAACGCATTCAACAGCACTTCCGCGATAGCGCAGCCATTACGCTCGCGGCCATGGAAACCCTGGCGGTCCCAATTGCCGCCGCGGTCGATACGATGTTCGCCGCGCTGGCGAACAGCAACAAGATCCTTGCATGCGGCAATGGCGGCTCCGCTGCCAACGCCCAGCAACTCGCCGCCGAACTGATCGGCCGGTTCGAGCGCGAACGCCCGGGCCTGCCAGCGCTCGCGCTGACCACCGACGCCTCGGTGCTCACCGCCGTTGCCAACGACTACGCGTACGAGCAGGTATTCGCGAAGCAGGTGCGCGCGCTCGGCCAGCCGGGCGACGTGCTGCTCGCCATCACGACCTCTGGAAACTCGGTGAACGTGCTGGCCGCCATTCAGGAAGCGCACGAACGCGAGATGGTCGTGATCGCGCTGACCGGCAAGGGCGGCGGCGACGTGAACAGCGTGCTCGCCGATACCGACATTCAGCTGTGCGTGCCGAGCGATCGGACGGCGCGTATTCAGGAAGTGCATCAGTTAACACTCCACTGCCTGTGCGATGGCATCGACGCGATGCTGCTGGGCGAAGACTGACACCGTAAGACGAAGAGAGGGGAAGTTGATGAGCAGATACGGCATGACGCGCGCGCTGGCACGGACCACGCTCACGATCGGCTTCGCAGCCTCGCTCTGCGCAAGCCTGCAGGGCTGCTTCCTGGCGCTGGCGGGCGCGGCGGGCGGCACGGCGCTGGTGGCAACCGACCGCCGCACGGTAGGCTCGCAAACCGAGGACCGCGAGATCCAGGTGAAGGCGCTGGCCGATCTCGGCAAACAACTGCCCGATACGGCGCACGTGAACGTGGCGGTGTTCAACCAGCGCGTGCTGCTCACGGGCGAAGTGCCTGACGACGCCTCGAAGCAGAAGGCCGAGAGCATTGTGCGAGCCGTGACGAATGTTGGTTCGATCGTGAACGAACTGGCGGTGCAGCCGGCTAGCTCGTTTTCCTCGCGCGCGAACGACTCGTACCTCGAAGGACGCGTGAAGGCGGAGCTGATTGCCTATAAGGACATCTCCGCGAACAATTTCAAGGTGGTGAGCGAGCGCGGCACGGTTTATCTGATGGGGCTTGTGACGCCCGACGAAGGCAACATCGCTGCCAACGCGACCGCCGGAGTGATGGGCGTGACGCAGGTGGTGAAGTGCTATCAGTACATCGATCCGCAACAGGCGGTGGCGACGGCGGCTGCGGCCAGTGCGCCGGCGGCGGCGCCTGCCGCCGATGCGCCAACGGTGGGAGCGGTGCCGGATTCGGGGGTGACCTCGCAGCCTATTGAGCACCAGGCGCCCGCGCCAGTGACGAATTCTTCGGCTACGCGGCCGGGGAATGCGGGGGCTATGTGATGCGAGGTTTGGTTGGTGGTTTTCTTGCGGCGGCGGTGGTTGCTGGGGCGGGTTTTGGAATTGCGTCGCCGGCGTTAGCTGCTGTGGCGGATGGGTTGAAGGTGGCTCAGGCTAATGCTTGCATGGGGTGCCATGCGGTGGATCGCAAGCTTGTTGGACCTTCGTTCAAGGATGTCGCTGCGAAGTACAAAGGCGATGCCGCCGCGCAGGCCAAGCTGGAGAAGAAGGTGCGCGACGGTGGGGCCGGGGTTTGGGGGGCTATTCCTATGCCCTCTCACCCTGGGATGAGCGCCGGCGATATTCAGTCCGTTGTTGGCTGGGTGCTCGCTGGGGCGCCTTCGAAGTAGGTTTGCGAGGGGTCAAATTTGACGCTTGGCAAAACTGAAAATGTGTGTGTAGAATCGGTGGTTCGTTGGGGCGGTAGCTCAGCTGGGAGAGCGTCGCGTTCGCAATGCGAAGGTCGGGAGTTCGATCCTCCTCCGCTCCACCAAGAATACGTCTTAAGTAGTCTAAGAAAGTCCGCAAACCCCGCAGCCATCAAGGCTTGCGGGGTTTTTTGTTTCTAAGACTGTCTAGCATTTTCCATTGACATCTGCCCCCACCGGGGGAAAACTCTTGGGGCAACTATTGGCTTTGCCGGGGCAGTATTCCCCAATCGCCGCTGGCTGAGGCTGCCATAAAGGGACGAGCCAGGTTGGCGCCGGCGCGTATCGGTTTCCGCCGCGTACCTGGATACCAGAAACCGCTGAGCTGCGCACCGCACTTGGCGTCGCGGTGCGTACCCGTCAAGGAGTGACGATGGCATTGACCGACGTAGCCGTTCGCAACGCCAAGCCGAGGGACAAGCTTTATCGTCTGTTTGACGAGCGCGGCATGTACCTGGAAGTTTCCCCTACGGGCGGTAAGTGGTGGCGCCTTAAGTACCGGTTCGCAGGCAAAGAGAAGCGGCTGTCGCTCGGCGTGTATCCCGACGTGGGTTTGAAGGAAGCACGGAATCGCCGGGATGCCGCTCGCAAACATTTGGCCGACGGTCTCGATCCAAGTGTTGAGCGCAAGGTTCAGAAGGCAATGTCGGCCGAGCGCGCCGCCAATAGCTTTGAGGCCGTGGCCCGTGAGTGGTTTGCGCGACAGTTGCCTGGTTGGGCTTCCAGCCACTCCGACAAAATCATGGGGCGCTTGGAGAAGGATGTGTTTCCTTGGCTCGGCGAGCGGCCAATCGCCGAGATAAAGGCTCCTGAAGTGTTGGCGGTGTTGCGCCGAGTGGAAGCGCGCGGTGCCCTCGATACCGCTCACCGCGTCCATCAGAATTGCGGCCAGGTGTTCCGTTATGCCGTCGCAACCGGGCGGGCGGAGCGCGACATCAGTTCTGATCTACGCGGCGCGCTTTCGCCTGCGCGGCACACCCATTTCGCGTCCGTGACTGAGCCGGCCGATGTCGCGAGCCTCCTCCGGGCGCTCGATGGCTTTCGAGGAACATTTGTCGTTCAGTGCGCCCTGCGCCTCGCTCCGCTTCTGTTCGTTCGCCCGGGCGAGCTGCGTACCGCAGAGTGGGCGCAGTTTGACCTCGACCAAGCGGAATGGCGCTATACCGTTTCCAAGACGAAGACCGAGCACCTTGTGCCCTTGTCGACCCAAGCTGTTGCGATACTCCGCGACCTTCACGCGCTTACTGGACGTGGTAAATACGTCTTTCCGGGACGTGACGTCAAAAAGCCGATGAGCGGTGCCGCAATTAACGCCGCGTTGCGGCGTATGGGCTTCGACACCAAGACTGAAATCACCGGGCATGGATTTCGAGCGATGGCGCGCACCATCTTGCACGAACGGTTGCGGTTTCCCGGTGAGGTGATCGAGCAGCAGCTTGCGCATAAGGTACCCGACCCGCTCGGAAGGGCGTACATCCGCACGAAATTCATCGATGACCGAGTTGCGATGATGCAGAAGTGGGCCGACTATCTCGACGAACTCAAGGAGGTTGGGGCAGTCGCGAAAGGCGAAGGCACAGATGTCTGAGGAGTGCTTGACTGTTACAGACAGTGTGGTAGAGTGCCACTATCGAGGTATCGCTGAATAGGTGCTGCGAATACTTCTGATCTAGGCCCGCTAACGCGGGTCTTTTGCTTTGTAGAGGCCGGTGTGTCCATAGGGACCGCCGGCCTTTTTTCGTTAACGACCCGCCCAAAGTGGCGGGTTTTTTTTTGAGAGTCCAAAAATGGACGAGCAAAAGCAGACCCTTCTGACCGTCATCCGGCTCAAGCAAGTAATAACGGCTACTGGCTTGCCTCGCAGCACCATCTATGCGCGCATGAAAGCCGGAACGTTTCCCCGTTCGGTTCAACTGAGCGTACGTTCGGTGGGCTGGCGCCGTGGTGATATTGACTTGTGGCTCGCAAACCCGGCCGCATACAAGGCGGGGGAGTAGGCGATGGACTATCTCAGTTCGCCCGCATCGAAGCTGCTTGGCCGCCTCGAAGGTGTACGCGCCAAGGGACACAATCGCTGGGTCGCGCGGTGCCCGGCGCACGGCGACCGCACGCCCTCGCTTGCCGTTACCGCAAGAGACGATGGCGCCCTGTTGTTGCGCTGTTTCGCCGGTTGCTCTGTTGCCGAAGTCGTTGGCGCCGTGGGCCTTGACCTAGCCGATCTTTTTCCCCCGCAACAACCCGGCGTTCACGCTTCGAAGCCTTCAAGGCGCCCCTTTTCCGCCGAACAAATACTATCTGCGACCAGGTTGGAGCTTATGGAGGTGGTAGTAATCATCGGCGCTATTCAGCGGCGCGGACTCGTTACAGATGGCGAGCGTGCGCGGCTGCATCGGTCTGTTTCACGTCTCATGGTCGCAGGGGGCTAATTCATGACTAATCCGAGCGAAAGTGTAAATCTGGCCTTGCTTGACGACGCCGCTTACGCACTGGAGCAATTGAGGCACGAGCCGGCCGCGAGCGAAACGGTGCATGCTTCATGCGCCGCATCAGTGAATGTCGATGTCGTGAGGGCGAGCTCGGCAATCGAGCGGGAGTCGATGGAATGGCCCCAGCCGCAACCGCTTGTAGAAGCAGTTGTGCCGCTTCCATACCCGGCCGAAAGCCTGCCGCCGTGCATTCGCGAGGCCGTGAATGAGGTATGCAACTTCGTCCAGGCACCATTGCCGCTCGTTGCATCGTCCGCAATTGCGGCATTGAGCCTTGCGATTCAGTCCCATGTGGACGTTAAGCGCGCGGACCGCTTGGTTGGGCCTGTTGGCCTGTACTTGCTGACCATCGCGGATAGTGGCGAGCGCAAGTCGACCTGCGACGGCTTCTTCGTGAAGGCTATCCGTGACTACGAGGCCGAACAGGCGGATGCGCTGAAGCCAGTACTAACGGAGCACGCCGCCGATATGGCCGCATGGGACGCAAAACGAGGCGGGTTGACGGACAAAATCCGTACGGAAACGAAGAGCTGTAAGCCGACCGCCCCATTGGAGGCCGAACTGCGCGTTTTGGAGCAGTCGAAGCCTGAGCAGCCGAGGGGGCCGCGCCTGATCTACTCGGACGCCACACCTGAAGCGCTCGCCTATTCGCTTGGCCGGCAATGGCCGTCGGGCGGCGTAGTTTCGTCTGAGGCGGGCATTGTTTTCGGTTCGCACGGCATGAGTTCCGAGAGCGTAATGCGAAACTTGGCGATGCTAAATCAGCTATGGGATGGCGCCGCTTTGAGGATTGATCGGCGTACGTCCGATTCCTATTCGGTGCGCGGCGCAAGGCTGACGGTTGCGCTTCAGGTGCAAGCCGCGACTTTGGAGGCGTTCTTCGAGAAGTCTGGAGATTTGGCGCGTGGAACCGGCTTTTTAGCGCGGTTTCTTATCGCTTGGCCCGCGTCAACGCAAGGCTACAGATTGTTCCGCGAGGCGCCTGCGGACTGGCCGAATATGGCCGCGTTCAACAGGAGGATCGCGGAGCTCCTGCGCGCTCCGATCCCGATTGACGAAAGCGGTGCGCTTGATCCCCCTTTGCTGGAATTGTCGCCCGAAGCAAAGGCAGCATGGATCGAATACCACAACGCGATCGAGGTTCAGTTGAGGGATAGCGGCGATCTTGCCGACGTGCGTGACGTTGCGAGCAAGTCGGCGGACAACGCCGCGCGGATGGCGGCGCTCTTCCACGTGTTCAGCGGTGCGGCTGGACCGATCGGCGTGGATGCTTTCGATAGTGCATCAAGTATCGTTGCGTGGCACTTGAGCGAGTCTAAGCGCTTCTTCGCAGGAATGGCGGTCCCAGAGGTGGAAAGAGACGCAGCCCGCCTCGATGCATGGTTGATCGAGCGTTGTCGCGCTGAACACACTCCGGAAATCGATAAGAGTCGTGCAATGCAATACGGTCCGCTTCGCAAAGCAGACCCGTTGAGTGTGGCGTTGCGCACGCTGGAAGATCGGGAAAGGGTGCGCGTCGTGAAGAGAGGGAGGAAAACCGTGATTCACGTTAACCCTGCACTTCTAACCGGGAGCATGCAATGACTTTGGCTGATTTGATCTATAAGAAGCGTCGCATGATGGACGCTAGCGCTAGTGTCGCTAATCCTGCTAATCACGAATTCAATGCAGGGCAGACCGTTAGCGAGTTTAGCGACCTTAGCATTAGCAGCGCGACGCAGATCGACCTCCCGGATGAGACTAACACGGCTTCCGTCGACGAAGCGAAATCTGAGTGCGAGTCTTCTAGCGGTCTCTTTTTGCCCTGGGGGCCGTATCTCTCTGCCGATGATGTGATCCAGCTTCGCGGTGAGTTGGTGGGCATGATCGAACGGCTTTCGAATCTTGAGCGATGGCCGCATTCGACTCGCGATGCAATAGTTCGTCGTGCAATTTATGGGCCTTTAGCCGACCTTCTGCCAAACATTGCTCACTTTCGCGAGCGCGTTGAAGCTGCTCAAGCGAATGCGGCGGCTTTCACGCGATGGAGCAACGAACGTGGCACATGACGCATTCGATGGCAGGCACGATGCGTGTCCAAGAAACTGGCAATAGGCGACCGAGCGGCCCTTCATGTCGCATCATTGATCTTTTGAGTTAGGGGGCGAACAGTGGCTTGTGTCCGGCGCCTATGTCCGGCGCTTCTGTGGCCGGGCCCCCTAGGGGGTGCGCAATCGCTAATCCGCTTCACGACGCGATCGTGGGCATGGCCACATTTTTACGGCCGCGAAATTGACATAGGAGATACGGACATCGGAGTTTCAGCGTGGTTTGCGAACGGAGCCGGCGTCCCAATCCTGTATCCCTCGCTCGCCTCAGTCGGAGCAATCAAACGAGACAAGTAGGTGACGTCGGTTCCTTATGACGCCACCTACGCTCCTTCACTTAAGATCTGCTACCAACGCAGCCGGCGAATTGAAAGTTTTTGCGCGGACGCCAACATTCCGCTTCTGGATCAGGGTGCACCCTTCCTTCCCCCGCTGTTGCGGCCTACCGTTGGCTCCGATTACGTAGTTACCCTGTAAGACTAAGGCGACGCGAATCTTGAGCGGCAGGTCATCGATGTCGGAAACGCCCATCATCTTAGAAAAGATAGCGTCGTTAACCAAGTGAGAGCCTTTGGGGTCAATCGCCCAGATGCACGACGTTGACCAAAGGAGGAAATCGGGATAGAAATTAGTTGTCCCTTCCCCGATTTCAGGAATTGGGATGCCATATCCCGTTTTGGATGGATTGCGGCACCAAGGAGTACCGAGCGAATCCAACGCCTCTGCAATCGCTAGTTCGAACGGATTAAACCCGTTGTACTCGTGATGGAGCGCATGGGTGAAGGAGTGAACACGGTAGCGCGCCCGTCGGTCAGGATCATCCGATTGCAAGTCAGGTGAGACAAGGTTGAACGGCTTAACTTCGTAAACTTGGTCGGGCTCATAGACAAGTCGGAATTCGTCGTTGAGCTTAGCGACCATCGTCTCGACGTTTTGATTGAGCATTTGCATCGCACGCGATCCAAACTGCATTTTTTGCTTTAGGCGTGGATCTGCTTTGACAAACGGCGTAAAGCACGTGCCGTTTTTCTTGGCGATTCTGGCGTCTCGCGCGCCCAATCGCGCCACGAGATAGTCCCAGACGATAATCTCCGCGTTATCGTTTCTCAGCTCTTCTTTCTTCAGTTCTCCGTCTTCGGCATTCTGACTTAGGTCAAGAACGCGCGTCGAGACTTTCCCTGCTGCGTGCAGATCCTCTGGAGCGAAAAGCGGCACATTCGATAGAAGGATCTCATCAAGTACCTTCAAATCTTCGCCGAATGATTCTGCAACCTTCGGTATCACGATGGTTTTTTTTGCAGTCGACTCTCTCGAATCTTGAGGCCGGGAACTGGTACTTTTGATAGAGATTATCTCGTAGCCATCCGCGCCAAGTTCGCTCTGCGTAGTTCGTACTAGATCCGCAAATTCGCTGTCTGGCACGTTGAAATAGAAGTACGCAGAGTTTAAATCGCCATCGTCAAATGGTTCGGCATTCGGCTGCCTAAGAAAGCGACCAATCTTTTGACTAATGTCGATGTTGGATTTGCCCGCACCGTCAAGGTAAGCCACATAGGCCCACGGTTCGTCCCAACCCTCGCGCAACGAGAGATTCCAAATGATGTGGGTGTATCCCTCTCTATGAAGCGCTTCCGGTGTCTTTTTCGCCTTGTGAGTATCGATTAACGCGCCCCAAGGTGCATTGGGATTTGCGTTTGCAAGTGCTGCGTCGACATTTGCGAGGTGAACTGCGACCCGACGGGGATCGACTTTGAGACTCTGAGTTAGCGCCTCCCAAACCTCCAAGCCGTCGAGCGTAGAGTTCACGATGCAGCACATTATCGGCCAGTTGCTGTGTGCTCTAAGCTTTTCACTTAACTGAAACCATTTGTCGTTTGCCTCTTTGAGCGCGTCGAGACGTGTGGTATTGCAGTCCACTAGGTAGAGCCGAGTCTTAAGCAGCCCGGCCTTTACTACTTCCCGCGTCGGCACCGTGACTGTTTGCGCATTTAGGGACGCCGATTTTTCGGCGATCGTGTTCCCTGGCAGAAGATGTGCCAAGTCGTCTGAAAGATCAGAGGCGGAGGCCAAAATAAATGCCCGCGGATTGAGTTCAGAAAGGCGTGAAAATTGAGCTTTTGTGCCGCCATGCGCTTCGTCGTAAACGATATAGAGCGGGCGGTGACGCCCTTCGGCCGTGTTGCCGGCGAGCATGTCCCAGTGCGTTCCACCGCTGCGGTCCTTATGGACGTTTAGTGCGTCACCGTCGCGATTAAAGAGGGCGACGGTAGACAGCACTATAGTAAGCCCCCGTTTAGCGGTACAAATGCTAGCCCAGTCGGCCGTCGATAAATCTGATAGGTCAACGATCTCAACGTCTTCGGGTAGAAGCTGTGAATATCGCCCGCCGGAGCTCAGGTTATCGGCAGTTTGCGAAATGACAGCCCCACGATTCGTTGTCCAGAGAACGATCGCGTCGCCGAGCTTGCTTGCAGTAAGCGCAAGCATCGGAGTCTTTCCGCTGCCAGTTATAGCCCGAAGCCGACAGAGAAACGGAAGCGCATTTCCGGTGTCTGGGTCGAAGCGTCGCTTATAAGGCGGCGCAGGATACGTTGCTAGCATTTGACCGAGATCACCAGCGGCGCGCAGCTGGAATGGTTTTAGATTGTTCGAAGTGAGATTCACAGCTTAGTACTCTTCTTCCTCAAGAAGGTTGAGACGGGCCAAGATGGAATCAGGTATTTGCTGAAACCGATACAGCTCATCGTTCAGTGGCGACACGTTCGCGACCGCATAGATGTACACGGGTTTTGAAACGTTCGCTGCGGCGGCCTCGGCCATTATCTGGGTGCGGATTTCGCGCGTAAGAGCCTGATGCCCATTTGTTTTTCCTGCTTCCCAGACAAGTGCAATTCCAAAGCCGAGTCGGGTTTTACCTATTAGATACTTATAGCCGTCCATGCGGCAATCCATGCGGTTGGAATCTTCCTCGACGATTTGTAGGATGATGTCGGCTAGGTTTTCCCTAGTCGACTCCATAATCATCGTCTTGCTGACGTTGCGCTTCGCCTCGTAATACGTAAAGCCGCCGGGAATTGCAGGATGCACGGAACCGTCGGCCCATTGGCCAGAAAATACTCGCTTGAGACGTTCGGCGGTGAGGCGCTCCGTGTATTCGTCACGATCGATCTTCTTATTTGAAGGATCACCATTCTCGACGAGTACAAACCGGCGTTGGCCCCCATCTTCCGCGTTCATTGCCAGAACAGCATGCCCAGTGGTGCCGCTACCAGCGTACGGGTCAAAAATCAGTGCGTTCGGATCTCGCCACGTTACAAGATTGAACAGTTCGGCGAGTAACTCATGATCTTTTGGGTTTTCGAATACGCCCTTGCCAAGAATATTGGCGAGCGTCTCAACGCCGCGCTGACCCATTCGCCGGATTACCGACGTGGCAACCTCGGCCTCCATTTCGTGCAGGTACGTCTTCATACGGGGGATACCGGTATGGTCTTTTTTGAACGCTATCTTGTCGGCGTCAATTAGCTTCTGCATATCGGCTGGATCTGCAATCCGCCATCCAGACGCCGGAACCTTACACGCCTTACCGGTGACGTTATGCAGTACCGTATAACGAGGGCCACCCCCGCCCGGCCAATTAAGGTTTCCGTCGTCGTTGTATATGCCGTTACGATCGACTTTTTTGTACCGTATCTTCTTTGCGGGATGGTCTTCCGGCAGCTCTTTGAAAAAAGTGTTCATCGCACCCTGAATTTTCTTCGGGTCGTTCCCAAACTCACGCTTTGCTTCCGCGTATGCGGTCAAAATCTCATCCGCGCCTTCCTTGGGTTTTCGCCATTTTCCCTTGTAGCGACTCCACTCTTTTGTTTTTGCCATAAGTTTCATCTTCTCGTCGAGCGCATTTTTATCGCGCGCCCATACTAGAATGTACTCATGACCTTCAGAGAAATAACTCGCATCGTTCTTGCGGGCGCGTTCCCAAATGATTGTGGCGAGTCGATTTTTTTCGCCATACATTTCCTCAAGCAACATCCACAGACGCGGTAATTCATGTTCGTCAATCGAAATTATCAAGACACCGGTATGCTTCAGTAGTTTTCGCGCGGCCCACAAACGAGGAGCAATGTGATTAATCCATTTGGTATGGCGCGACGGGTCATCAAGCGAAACTCCTTTTTCGACGCGGCCCACGGCGTTTTTAAGTCGCTCTACTTCTGCTTTCGAAAAGCGATAGTTATCGTTATAGATAAACGTGTCCTTCCCGGTGTTATATGGAGGATCCATATAGATCACGTCGAAGCCCGTGCGTGGCCCCCCACGAAACTCGGTGAGCAATGATCGCATTACGGCCAAATTGTCACCGTCGATTACACGGTGCTCCCCACCTTTATTTTTTGGGAAGCTCCTTGCGCCGTCGCGCTTTATTGAGACTGGGGGCACATTTTCGGCTAGAAACCGATTGCGCCCTTGCCACACAAGCGTAGCGTCATTCGATCCGACATCGCTCACATTGGAAAACGCCCCGCGTACCATCTTGTCTTCGCGAAGCTCTTCGACAAGGCGGATGAGCTCGTCGCGGTCAAGTTCTTGTAGGGGCAAAGGGAAGTCTTTTTCTTGTTTCATGAAGCAGCGGAAATTCGATAGATGAGATTGCGCATAAATTCGGGTCCAATAGCGTTTGCGAAAGCACGCAAGCTTCAGGAGCCAACCGGATCCGATCGGTACTACACGTCCGCCGCAAGCCTCGTTGATCGTTCGCCGACAATTACGTTTTGCTGTCGGGGCGTCGTAGAGAGCTTGAATCAGGCGACGCAAGGATTGCGGAGGCGCAGCAATTCTTCGTATGTTCTCATACCCAAGGTCACCGGGCCAAGCTAGTGGCCGCATTGGCGGCGCGGGTGAGGTGAGCCGGACTTCGGCGATTTGCGCTGCAAAGGGGAGCCAAAGTCTCGCGAACTTGCCAGCTACCGGACTTTAGGCCACCGCGTACACCATTCGTAGGTTGGTGGCGTCGCCGGATTGCGGATGATGCAGTCGCCGGAATTAGTCCGGCGCTAGTTGCCCCTAGCTACCATGCGAGCTTACTGAGTTGTAGTCGGTGCGCCACGCTTCGATTCGTTTGCGCGCATCGCCGAGGCTGACGAATCCATGCTGGTTCAAACATTCCACATCGAGCGCCTTTGCTGACGAACTGAGGCCCGCTATCGACGTGAATCTGCTTCGGACAGCCGCCCAGTCCTTTTTTGTTTCCAACCAACCTCTCCAGGCGTAGCAGGATGTGCCGGCGAGGCGATCCAAATCGTGGATGTTCCTGCATCAACACCGTCCCTCGCTGCATATGTCTGCGGCCTTCATGCCTGGCGTCGGCTTCCTCCGGCCTCCCCAATTCTCTGTCCTTCAGTGAGCCGCGATTTCCTCATGGCAAGGTTTGTCCTGAGGCCTCGCCAGTAACTTCACCGTGGGATACTTCAGTGGGGGAAAGGTCGCAACGGACCCTGCAAAATTCGCGATCAGCCTATCGGGGGCAACTTTGGGGGCAACTGATATGAAAGAAAGCTTAAGATCCTTGTAGGGTAAGGATTTCATGGTCCAGTTTGATAGACCTCCGCACAACGTAATTCACGCTCACCGTCTCATACAGACTGAAGGCTGCGAATCCTTTGATTCACAGCCTTCTTCCTTTGATCGCTCGAATTTGCGAGCAGCGTGTCCAGAGATCTTCGCATTTGAGAGGCCGAGTTCGCCCCGCGCAAATCTTTTTTGAAAGACTGGATCCAAAAATCCACTCGTAGTACGCTGCCTCACAACAGCAACCCAAAGCGACGTCCTCCCGCACCGCACAAAAATGCCTGCCACCAGCGTCCGCAGCACCACCGGCCTAGCCTTAACGGCCGAAGAAGAGGCCTACCGCTTCCTGCTAGAAGCCATCATCGAAGGCCGCTACGCAGCAGGCCAGCGCATCGTCGCCGAAACGGTTGCCGAAGAACTCTCAATGAGCCGCATGCCGGTACGCGCAGCACTTAAAAGGCTCCACACTGAAGGCCTGATAATCCAGCGCCCGAACCGCGGCGCCATCGTCCGCGGCCTCACAGTAGAAGAAGTCCAGGACATCTTCGACATGCGCATCGCGCTCGAATGCCTGGCCATGCGCGTCGCCGCACCCCGCTGCACCGAAGCCCACCTAATCAAACTCCAGCGCCTGCTAGAAGACATGGACGCCTGCGTAGGCGACACAGACACCTGGGTTCAACGCCACTGCGCGTTCCACGAATACCTGTGTGAAATCAGCGGCCGCACGCGCCTCTACCAGCAAATCCACTCGCTCTACACGTTGATAGAAGGCCCCATGCGCCTGTGGATCGAGCAAGCCACCTTCAGACGCAAACGCGCACGCGACGCCCACCAGATCCTCATCGACGCACTGCGCACCCGCGACCCAGCGCAAGCCGAGCAAGCACTACGCGAGCACCTCGAATCAACCGTTCCCCAGATCATCAAGTTTCTAGAATCGCCCGCGTCATGAGCATGACGTGTCGGCATCCTAACTGTCGTCGCACCTCAAGCAGCTCATTTTCAGCCAGGAGCCTCCCGATGTCAGCAATTCAGTTCAAGCGTCTTCGTCTCGCCGCCTGCGCAGGCTTGGCGGTTCTGGCACAAGCAGCCGGAGCATCAGCAGCGCACGCCGCCGATCTGGGCCTCGTGAAAGGCGGCACGCTCACCTACTGTTCGAGCATGGACGCGCCGCCGCTCGCGTCCTACGACGAGAACCAGCAGCCGCGCGGCTTCTCCGTCGACGTGGCGCAAGACATCGCGAAGCAGCTCGGCAATCTCAAGGTCGAGTGGAAGGTCATGTCCTTTAGCGGGCAGATTCCGGCGCTGCAAGCGAAGCAATGCGATCTCGTGATCGGCCAGCTCTTCGACAAGCCGGAGCGCCGCCAGATCATCGACATCGTCGACTACATGTATTCGAGCCAGTCGATCATGGTGCCGCGCGGCAACCCGCGCCACGTGCGCTCGCTCGACGATCTCTCCGGCAAGAAGGTCGCGGTGCTCAACGGTACGACCATCAGCACGCTGCTCGACAAGGAGAACGAGAAGCTCAAAGCCGCAGGCAAGCAGCCCATGAACATCGTTGTCTATAGTTCGGATGCCGATGCATTTCAGGCCTTCCGTCTGAATCAGGTCGACGCTTACGGCACCACGGCGGAAAGCGCCGCGCACTTCCAGCAGGTCTCGGGCGACATGTTCGAGGAGGCGGTGCCGGGCTTCAATCGCATCGCAACGGGCATTGGCGCGCGCAAGGGCGAGCCGCTTTCTCCGGCGGTCGCGAAAGCCGTGGCCGATCTCGTGAAGAGCGATCGCTACAGCAAGATGCTCGCCACCTGGAAGCTCGAAAACGATCGCCTGTGAGCGCGGGGTGACGCCATGAATTTCAGTTGGGAAATCTTCCGGAAATTCCTGCTAGACCCGAGCCCGGCGTATCTGCACGGCTTGTGGCTCACGTTCTCGATCAGCGCCTGCGCGATCGTGTTCGGCGCCACGCTCGGCCTGATCGTCGCGCTCATGCGGCTTTCGTCGAGCTTGCCGGTGCAGTATCTCGCGCGCGGCTATATCTGGGTCATGCGCGGCACGCCGTTGCTCATGCAGATCGTGTTTCTGTACACCGCATTTGCCGCGGCGAACATCTTTCACTTTCACGATCTCGACTTCGGCATCATCTCGCTGCCGGGCAACATTCAGGCCGCCGTGCTCGCGCTCGGCATGAACTCGGCGGCATATCAGGCGGAAATCATTCGCGCGGGCTTGAGTTCGGTGGACAGAGGCCAGTACGAAGCGTCGCGCTCGCTTGGCATGACTTCGGTGCTGCTCATGCGCCGCGTCGTGCTGCCGCAAGCGTTCCGCATCATCGTGCCGCCGCTTGGCAACGAGTTCAACGTCATGCTGAAAAACACCACGCTCGTGAGCGTGATCGGCGTGCCGGAACTGCTGCTCAGCACGCAGATGATCACATCGGTGAACTTCCGCGTGTTCGAGCTGTATCTCGTGCTCGGCATTTACTTCCTCGCGCTCACCACGCTCTGGGGCTTCGTGCAGCGGCGGCTCGAAGCGCACTTCGGCCGCGGCGAGGCGAAGCCGGCTGCGAATACGCGTCTCTTTGGCGCGCAAACGATGAAACTGCTGCGGGGACGTTGACATGAGCGTTGACATGAACGAAGCACGCGAAATCGTCATCGAGGCGTCGGACATTCACAAGTCGTTCGGCGCGACCAAGGTGCTCAACGGCATTTCGTTGAGCGTTGCGAAGGGAGAGGTGGTGGTGCTAATCGGCTCGTCCGGGTCGGGCAAGACCACGTTCATTCGCTGCCTCAATCTGCTCGAGTCGTACGACAGCGGGCGGGTGCGCGTGAACGGGCATCTGCTCGGCTTTGTCGAGCGCCCGAACGGCACGCTGGTGCGCGATTCCGGGCGCCAGCTTGCACGGCAGCGTCGCGATATCGGCATGGTGTTCCAGCGCTTCAATCTGTTTCCGCACATGACGGCGCTGGAGAACGTGATCGAGGCGCCCATTCACGTGCTGAAGATGCCGCGCGAAGAAGCGGTCAAACAAGCAAAAGCGCTGATCGCGCGCGTGGGTCTTGCCGATCGCGCCGACCACTATCCGTCGCAGCTTTCCGGCGGCCAGCAGCAGCGTATCGCCATCGCTCGCGCGCTCGCCATGCAGCCGAAGGTGCTGCTCTTCGACGAGCCCACCAGTGCGCTCGATCCGGAAACCGTAGGCGAAGTGCTGCAGGTGATGAAAGAGCTTGCCGAAGACGGCATGACGATGGTCGTCGTCACGCACGAAATGGGCTTCGCTCGCGAGGTGGCCGACCGCGTGGTCGTGCTCGACCAGGGCGAGCTGATCGAAGAGGGCCCGCCCGAGCGCATCTTCACCGCGCCTTCGCATCCGCGCACGCAGACGTTCTTGAAGCGCACGTTGCGCACTGCAATGCCCGCGTCCGCGTAAAAGACGTAGCCGCGATGCAGCGTCACGTGAAATAAAACATCATCAGGACACCAAAGAGGAGAACGCTTCGATGCGTAACTTCGAAACGCCGGGCCGCTCGCTCGTCATGGCTCGCAATGGTATGGCCGCAACCTCGCATCCGAGCGCCACGCTCGCGGCCGTGCAGATTCTCGCTGCAGGCGGCAACGCCATGGACGCCGCAATTGCCGCGTGTGCGGTGCAGTGCGTAGTCGAACCGGGTTCAACTGGCGTGGGCGGCGACTGCTTCGCGCTCTATTCGCGCGGCGGCACGGATGACGTAATCGCCTATGACGGCTCGGGCTGGGCCCCCGCCGCAGCGAGCGCAGAGCGCTTGCGCGCAATGGGCATAGAAACGATTGCGCGCCACTCGCCGCACGCAGTCACGGTGCCGGGCGCGGTGGACGCATGGACCACGCTGCATCGCGACCACGGCCGCCTGCCGCTGCGCGACGTGCTCGCACCGGCAATCCGCTTCGCGGAGGAAGGCTACGTCGTCGCGCCGCGCACCGCGCACGACTGGGCCGCAGAGGTAGAAACGCTTTCGCGTGACGCCGTAGCGCGCACGACCATGCTCGTGGATGGCGCCGCGCCGCGCGCCGGCTCGACGCATCGTCAGCCGCGCCTCGCAAACACGCTGCGCGCCATCGCCGAAACGGGCCGCGACGCGTTCTACCGAGGCGCCATTGCCGCCGATCTCGTCGCGCAACTTCAGGCGCATGGCGGCTTGCACACGCTGGAAGACTTCGCGCAATTCCACGGCGAGTACGTCACGCCGATCCGCGCGAAATTCCAGGGCTATGACGTGATCGAATGTCCGCCTGCGGGGCAGGGCGTCATCGCGCTGCTGTTGCTGCGCCTGCTCGACAAATACGACGCCGAAGGCAGCCCGCTCGACGCCGACCGTCTGCATCGCGAGATCGAGGCGGCGAAGCTCGCGTACGCGGTGCGCGACGCCGTGCTAGGCGACCCGCGTCATGGTGCCGTCGACGTCGATCGCCTGCTGTCCGACGAATACGTCGACAAACTGCGCAGCCGCATCGACCTTGAAAGCGTGCTGGACCCGGCCGCCGCGATCTCCCAGGTCGAGCACCGCGACACGGTCTACATCACCGTAGTCGATCGCGACCGCAACTGCGTGAGCTTCATCAATTCGTTGTTCTATCCATTCGGCAGCGGGCTGATGGGCAAGGAATCCGGCGTGATGCTGCACAACCGCGGCATGAGCTTCTCGGTGGAGCCGGGTCATCCCAACGCCATCGCGCCGCACAAGCGTCCGCTGCACACCATCATCCCGGGGATGGTTGCACGCGACGGCCGCGTGCAGATGAGCTTCGGCGTGATGGGCGGCCACTATCAGGCGATGGGCCACGCGCATTTCCTCTCGAAGGTGCTGCATTACGGCCTCGACATGCAGGCCGCGATGGATCTGCCGCGCGTCTTCCCGCGCCCGGGTACCGGGACTGTGGAAATCGAATCGACATTGCCGGACAACACGCGTGCGGCGCTTGCCGATCGCGGCTTCAAGCTCGTGCCGGCAGCCGGCCCGATTGGCGGCTCGCAGGCTATTCGTATCGACTGGGAGCGTGGCGTGTTGACCGGTGCATCCGATCATCGCAAGGATGGCTGCGCGCTCGGGTATTGAACAAGCACGCGGTCGAGAAAAGAAAGGGGCGCGAGCCCCTTTCTACTTACTGGCTGATTTCGGCTTCAACGAGCTTCGCAAGCAACCCCAGCGACTCCTGCCAGCCGAGATAACACGCCTCGACCGGAATGATCTCCGGTATGCCTTCCTGCACGACGGTCATTTCCGCGCCGAAAAACACCGCGCGCAATTCCACCGTCGTTTGCATGGTGCCGGTCAGGTGCTCGTCCTCGAACACGCCGGTGTAACGCAATCGCTCGTTCGGCACGAGTTCGAGATATTCGCCGCCGAACGAATGACCGTGGCCGGCCGTGAAATTCTTGAACGACATCCGGTAACGGCCGCCGACTTTCGCGTCGAGTTCATGGACGGTGCACGTGAAGCCGTTGGGCGGCAGCCATTTCACGACCGCGCTGGCGTCGAGGAACGCGCGATAGATGCGCTCGGGCGGTGCGCGCAGCACGCGGTGCAGGCGGACGGTGTTCGATGCCATGGCTAAGCTCCCAGGGTGGTGGATCGCCCTGCAATAGTAGGCCACCCGCCCGGGGCCCATCGCCTAAACTTCCCAATACCGAACGCCCGGCTGCACACCCATCGGCCGGATAGCCCGCAGCCGCTCACCCGCGGCACCCGGAGGTCACCATGAGCGCTCAACCGCTTGCGATGCATCAGGTCGACTACGAAGGCTTCGAGATCCACGTCAGCGCCACGCCAACCGAAGAGGGCGCGAACCGCTACACCTATACGGCCTACGTGTGCCATCCCGGCGCGAATCCCGCGAAGCCGGGCCACACGGTCACCTATCACGCGGACGGCGACGAAACCTGGCGCAGCGAGCAGGACGCCACCGAAGAGGCGGTGCACGTGGGCCGCAGCATCATCGACGGCACGCACCCCGATCTTTCCGTGCTCTCGCTCGTGACCCACGGCTTTTGAGCCGGGCGGCCGCGCTGGGAAAGCGGGCCGCATGCGACGCGAGAGGGAAGGAGGAAAAAGGCCCGGACCGCAGTCCGGGCAAAGCCACCGGATTTCCGGCGGCGGAGGTTTTCGTGGGCGTGCCGCTCTTTCCGCCGGGCGCGTTGCACGCGCGGCTTAGAAATGAACGGCGGGCCCGCTCTCTCTCAATTGGGAGAGCGGGCCCGCCAAGCGAAGCTACGCGTCGTGCACTGGCACCACGCGTGCGCCGCGATTACTGGCCGAAGTAGGTCGGCTTGATGTTCGGGGCGCGGGTGCCGGACTGGACGCTGCCGTTCGTCGATGCGCCGTAAGCCGTGGCTTGCGCTGCGCCGTTCTGCTGGGCGACGCGCGCCTCGGCAGCCTGCAGGTCTTCCGGATAGTACGGGCTCGACAGGTTCGGACGGTAGCCGGCCTTTTCCAGCTGGACCAGTTCGGCGCGAACTTGAGCGCGCGTCACGGGCGCTTGCTCGGCTTGTGCGAACGACAGGGCCGGAGCGGCGAGGACGGTAGCGGCGAGTGCAGCAGCAATCAGATTCTTCATGGTAACAACCTCCGAAAATTATGTGGTCGGTTCGTAACAATCTTGTTGCTCGAATCGTTGGTGAGACTTTATTGCAGTGCACTTCAAAGAAAAACACCGCAATCCAGCAAACATCATTACTTGAACTGCAATAATTCCGTGAGCCTGCGGCGCTTCGGCCGGGCCGGGCGTCGCGTGGTGAGGCAAAATAGGGCGCGCGAGGCCGCGCGTTGCGACGGCTGCGTATCCCAATTGCTTGCTGCGAAACCATTTCGAAGTTCAAGGAGAAACGCAATGAAGAACTCTCTCGGCCGCCAGGCACTGATTGCCGCCGCGCTGGCGGGTCTTGCGACGGCCGGTGCGGGCGTGGCCCACGCGGACGACACCGTGAATTGCTACGGCGTCGCTAAGGCCGGCCAGAACGATTGTTCGAGCAAGACCGGCGTGCACGATTGCGCGGGCCAAGCCAAGGTCGATCACGACAAGGGCGACTTCAAGACCATGCCGAAGGGCACGTGCGCGAAGCTGGGCGGCACGCCGGAAAAATGAGCCTCGAGGCTGAGCGGGTGTGCCAAAAAGCGGGCGCAACGTGAGCGCGCGAGGCGCATTGAGTGGCGTGGGCATCGGCCTGCGTCACGCGCATTACGAGGCCTTCATGGCGGGGCCGCCTGCCGTCGACTGGGTCGAGGTCCACAGCGAGAACTACTTCGGTGGTGGCGGCTACGACCTGCATGTGCTCGAAACCGTACGGCGCGATTTGCCGGTGAGCCTGCACGGCGTGGGGCTTGGACTTGGCTCGGCTGCGCCGCTCGATGTGGCGCATCTCGCGAGGCTTGCGCAGTTGGTGGCGCGCATCGAGCCCGCTTTGGTGTCCGAGCATCTATGCTGGGGCGCGAGCGCACAAGGCGCGCTGCACGATCTGCTGCCAATGCCGCTCACGCAAGTCTCACTTGATCACTTGAGCGCGCGCGTCTCGCAGATGCAAGACGCGCTGGGCCGCGCTGTACTGATCGAAAATGTTTCGACCTACGTACGATTTCGCGGCGATACCTGCAGCGAGGCTGAATTCCTTGCGGCGCTCGCGCAGCGCACGGGCTGCGGCGTGCTGCTCGACGTGAACAATCTGTACGTGAATCAATGCAACCACGGTGAAGATGCACTGGCGGCAATGGCCGCACTGCCGCCGCAGATCGTCGGCGAGATTCATCTGGCGGGGCATCGCGCAACGCCTGCCGCCGTGATCGACGATCACGGCTCGCGCGTCGCGCCGGCGGTCTGGTCTCTGTATGAGACCGCGCTCGAACTGTTTGGCGCGACGCCCACACTCATCGAGTGGGACACGGCGGTACCGTCGCTCGAAGTGCTGCTCGACGAGGCACGTCTCGCGCGCGAACGGTTCGCGAAGCACGCACAAATCGCGCAGGAGTTGCGCTCATGACCGCGCGCGACACACTGGAAGCGATGCAGCAAACCTTCGCCGCCGCGTTGGACGATCCCGACGGCGATGCGGCGCTCGCCAACGAGATGCTTCCCGCCGATGCAGCACTGCTGCACGAGCGCATGGGCCTTTATCGCGGCAACGCTCGCGCGGCGCGGCGGCTTGCGCTCGCGAACGCCTATCCAGTCCTCGCGGCCCTAACTGGCGAGACCTACTTCGAAGCACTCGCGCTAGCGTACGCGCGCGCGTATCCTTCGCGCGATGCGGACCTGAACCGCTTCGGTGCGGAGTTGCCTGAATTCATCACGCGTTACGAGCCTGATGCGCGCTACGCGTATTTCGGCGATGTCGCGCGACTCGAATGGGCGTTGCATACGGCCAACTATGCAGCGAATGCTGCGCCGCTCGACGCGCAGCAATGGCAAGCGCTCGGCGCAGAGCGTCTTGCGCAATCGCATCTCGTGGTGCACCCGGCATGCGCTGCGCTCGCCTTGCGCTTCGACGCCGTGGCGATCTGGCGGGCGCATCAGCCGGACGGCGTATGGCCTGAGCGTGTGGACGTGCCCTCGTGGGCGCTCGTGGTCCGGCCGCAATGGCGGCCTACAGTGCTCGTGCACACGCACGCCGCGCACGCAGCGTTCGTCGCACTGCAAGACGGCGCCACGCTCGACAAGGCGCTTGCCGAGGCATTTGACATCGACCCGGCTTTCGACTTCGGTGGTCAATGGCGCGCGTGGATCGAGGCGCACGCAATCGTCGGCGTGCGCGGCGACTGACCACGCGGCATGACACGCTCATACGGAGTCTCGCCATAAAGCAGAGGAATCCAAAATAACAAAAACAATGCGCCTCTCGAAAACACACTTTATTCAGGAGAATAGGGCGCAAAAAACGAGCCCCGCCCCAAACAACCACCCCCAACCGGACTTGCCCGCATAGCAACGCATCACGCGGCATGCGAGGATGAATGCATACGCACAGCATGCGTCCGCCGGCCGTTGTACACTCGATTGCACCCCGGCGCGCGGGGCGCCGGACATCGTCCGCGGTCGGGCGCAGGCAAGCGCCTGGCAACCGGCGCCCGTGCAAGGCCAGCCCCCGAAGGCCCGAGATGATCATCCGCCGACCGAACGCCGTGCTTGCCATCGGCATTGCGCTCGCCGCAGTGCTGACGCTGGTCGCCGCGTGGGTCATGGCGCAAATGCGGCACGACGCGCTTGCGAGCGCCCGCGCGTCCGCCTCCAACATGGCACTGCTTTTCGAGCGCGACACCGCGCGCAATTTCGACGTCTACGACCTTTCGTTGCAAGCCGTCATCGACGCCATTGACGATCCGCGTCTCGCCGCGCTGCCCGCCGACATTCGCCAGAACGTGCTGTTCGACCGCTCGGCCACGGCAAAGAATCTCGGTGCGATCTTCGTCACCAACGCGGCGGGCGATGTGGTCTTCGATTCGCGCTCGGTGCCGCCGCGCGTGCTCAATGTGGCCGACCGCGACTATTTCATCGCGCAGCGCGACTCGCCGCACGCGGGACTCTTTCTGAGCCATCCGTTCATTCCACGCGACGGTCCCGCCAACGCGACGATTGGCATGAGCCGCCGTCTCTCGAACCCCGACGGCTCGTTCGCGGGCGTCGTGGTCGGCACGATGCGGCTCGATTATTTCCGGCACCTGTTCGGTGGCGTGAACATTGGCACGAACGGCACGGTGGCGCTCACGCTCGCAGACGGCACGCTGCTCATGCGCCGCCCGTACGATCCACAACTGATCGGCAAAAGCATTGCGGAATCCGAACTCTTCCGGCGTTTCCAGCGGTCGCAGGCTACCGGTTTTTTCTCGCTCGGCCCGATAGACGGCGTGCGGCGCTGGTTCGCGCTGCGACGCGTGGAAGGCTATCCGCTCGTGTTCAGCGTGGCGGTCGCGGCGGACGACATCTACCGCGAATGGCGCGTGCGCGCCTGGATCATCGGCACGCTCACGGCAGTGCTGGACGTTTCGTTGATCGCGCTCGCGTTGATGTTCACGCGCCAGTTGCGCCAGCGTGGCGCGGTGGAGGCGGAGTTGCGCGTGCAGGCGGGCACCGATGCGCTCACGTCGCTCGCGAACCGGCGCGCCTTCGAAACCCGCGCGGACCACGAATGGGCGCGCGCACGCCGCTCGGGCAGCCCGCTCGCGCTCGTGCTGATCGATGTGGACCGCTTCAAGCGCTACAACGACCGCTACGGCCACCTGGCGGGCGACGACGCGCTCGCAGCCGTTGCGCATGCGCTCGGCGCGCACGCACGCCGCGCGGCGGACTGTGCTGCGCGCTACGGCGGCGAGGAGTTCGTGCTGCTGCTGCCCGAAACGGGCGAGGCCCAGGCGCTCGCGCTGGCCGAGAAGGTGCGCGCCGCGATCGAGGCGCTGGCGCTGCCGCACGCCGATAGCCCCAACGGCGTGCTGACCGTGAGCGTGGGCGTGGCGTGCACGACGCAAAGCGGGTTTGCAGACTGGCGCGCGCTGACCGACGCCGCCGACGCGGCGCTTTACACGGCCAAGCGTTCGGGCCGCAACCGCGTAGCGGCATGGCTGCCGGCAGCGACCAACGACGCGCGCGGCGCGGATCTCGAAGGCCGCACCGGCTGACCACGATCAAATTTTACCCGGATGATATTGCGCGTCGTAATTTACCCGGGTAATATTCGCCCATCATTGGAAATCAAGAAGGAGAAAAACGATGGTGGTGGCGAACAGTTGCACGGCATTTGCGGGCACGCGTCTGATTGCGCGGGGCGCGCCGCTTCAGGTGGCGCTGGCGGTCAAGGCGGAACTCGAGCGTGAAGGCAACGAAAACGGTGCGGCAGTGCTGGTTTTCGACGACCGCGACGCGCGTCCGGTGGAGTTCGATCTGCGCGGCACGAAAAGAGAGATCGAGGCGCGACTCGTCGCGCAGGCAAGCAGCGAGCAGGCCGCAGCGGCGCTGAATGCTGTAGACGAAGAAGCGCAGGAAGACGCCCCGCGCGGCCGCGGCCGCCCGAAGCTTGGCGTGGTCGCTCGCGAGGTGACGCTGCTGCCGCGTCATTGGGACTGGCTCGGCGCGCAGCCCGGCGGCGCCTCCGTGGTGTTGCGCCGACTCGTGGATTCGGCACGCCACGCGAGCGAGGCACGCGAACGCGTGCGCGCGGCCCAGGAAGCCGCGCATCGCTTCATGACCGCGCTGGCCGGCAATCTACCGAATTATGAGGAGGCGTTGCGTGCGCTCTACGCGGGCGAGCGAAGCCGTTTCGAAGCGGCGAATGCACCCTGGCCGGAGGACGTGCGCGACTATGCGCGGGAGTTGGCGCAAGCCGCATTCGCCTGAACGCACGAACGGCCAAAGTGGGGCAAAGAGGAACTCAGATTGAGCGGGCAAAAAAAAACCGCTCAAGCGGGGGAGCGAGAGCGGAGAAGTCGGAGAGTTTACAACTTACAACCTACAACCTCTGCATGAACTGTCATGGGGTCACGCAGCAACGAAAGTCTAGGTCTCGTATCCTGCCCCGAATATAGGAGGAGTCTGAAACTCCATTCGGCATTCACTTAAGACCTCGTATCGGCGAACGCCGGCATGGTTTCGGACGCCTGACATCCGGCTTGCCACGCGGATTGCGGCTCCGTACACTCCCGCCTGATCTGCATCAAGGGCGGCCATTGCTTCGAGGCGCCAACAATCAAAACCAGAACCAAAACCGCAAATCACGCCGACAAGAGGAACCCATGTCCGACTCCTATTTCCCCCGCTGGCGCGCGCAGACGGGTGACACCCGCGGTGTCGTCGCCCCCGACGAGCGCCTCGCCTGGCCGCAGATGTTCGCCATGGGCGTGCAGCACGTCGTCGCCATGTTCGGCTCGACCGTGCTCGCGCCGCTGCTCATGGGCTTCGACCCGAACCTGTGCATCTTCATGTCGGGTGTCGGCACGCTGCTGTTCTTCGTGGTGGTGGGCGGCCGCGTGCCGAGCTATCTCGGTTCGAGCTTCGCGTTCATCGGCCTCGTGATCGCCGTGACGGGCTACGGCGGGCAGGGCGCCAATCCCAACATTCCCGTGGCGCTCGGCGGCATCATCGCGTGCGGCGTGGTGTATACGCTGATCGGCCTGCTCGTTTCGGCGGTCGGCACCAAGTGGATCGAAACGCTCATGCCGCCCGTGGTGACTGGCGCGATCGTCTGCGTGATCGGGCTCAATCTCGCGCCCATCGCCGTGAAGGGCGTGAGCAGTTCGACCTTCGACTCGTGGATGGCGATCGTCACCGTGCTCTGCGTGGGCGGTGTGGCCGTGTTCACGCGCGGCATGCTGCAGCGCCTGCTGATTCTCGTTGGCCTGCTGATCGCTTATGTGATTTACGCGATCATCACGAACGGCATGGGCCTCGGCAAGCCGATCGACTTTTCGATCGTCGCAAATGCCGCCTGGTTCGGCATGCCGAAGTTCACCGCGCCCGTGTTCGACCCGCACGCCATGACGCTGCTCGTGCCGATCGCCGTGATTCTGGTGGCGGAAAACCTCGGCCACATCAAGGCCGTTTCCGCCATGACGGGCTACAACCTCGACCGCTACGTGGGCCGCGCGTTCATCGGCGACGGCCTCGCCACGATCGTTTCGGGCTTCGCGGGCGGCACGGGCGTGACGACCTACGCGGAAAACATCGGCGTGATGGCCGTGACGAAAATCTACTCGACGCTCGTGTTCGTGATCGCCGCAGTCATCGCGCTCGTGCTCGGCTTCTCGCCGAAGTTCGGCGCGGTCATTCAGACGATTCCGGGCCCGGTGCTCGGCGGCGTTTCGATCGTCGTGTTCGGTCTGATTGCCGTGACGGGCGCGCGCATCTGGGTCGTCAACAAGGTGGACTTCTCGGACAACCGCAACCTCATCGTCGCCGCCGTCACGCTCGTGCTCGGCGCGGGCGACTTTTCGCTCAAGCTCGGCGGCTTTGGCCTCGGCGGCATCGGCACCGCCACGTTCGGTGCGATCATTCTCTACGCTCTGCTGCGCCGCAAGCCGGCGCAGGAAGCGGCGGTCTAAGCTTCACCGCTATTCCCCGCTAATGCGGCGCCGGTCCTCGGCGCCGCGTTTTCCTCACTCTCATCAGGCTCGCGCTTAGCTGCGATTGCGTCCGCGCGTCGTCATCGCCGTTTCCGAGAGATCGACTTCGCGCATCAGCTTCGCCAGCGTTTCGTCGTTGATCTGCATCTGGTTGCGCAGCTTGAGCAGCGTCGCGCGTTCGGCGCGCATGCCCGCGAGGCGCATTTCCAGCTCCAGCGCGTCCGAGCGGCGCGCGTGCGCGCTGCGGTCGCGGTCGGCGTCGAGCGAGGCGAGGCGCCGGCGGTAGGTGTCCATCACGCGCGCGGTCGTGTCGGCGGCGTAGGTGGCCTGCGATTCGTCGAGATCTTCGCTCACCTTTTCGTGCACCGCGTCCACGGCGCGGATGCCCGCCTGCGCCGCCTGGATGCGCGCCTGGCGCTCCTCGGCCGCGTGCGGCCCCTGCGCGCCGCGCCGCACGCCGCGCAGCAAGAGCGGCAGGCCGACGATCGCCACCAGCAGCGAAGCGAGGATCACGCCTGTCGCGATGAAAATGGCGCTGTCGCGCCCCGGCAGCGGACTGCCGTTGGCAAGCGCCACGGGCAGCGAGAGCACGCCCGCGAGCGTGACTGCGCCGCGCACGCCCGCCACCGTGGTGATCGCCACGGTGCGCAGCCCCGGCACCGCGTTCGCCACGCCGTGACGCGCCGCACCGCGGCTCGCCACCCAGCGCAGCAGCCACACCCAGCCAAAGCGCATGGCGTAGAGCGCCGCGAGCACGGCGGCGATATAGCCGATGAGGCGCAGCATCTGCACGTTGCTCGTGTGGTGCGCGTCGAGCAGCGCCTTGCCGAGAATGCCCGGGAACTGCAGGCCGAGCAGCGTGAACACCATGCCGTTGAAGACGAACTCGATCATCGACCACGTGCTCGTTGCGCGCACGCGCGTGGACACCGGTCCTTTGTGCGCGACGCTCGTGTAGTTCATCGTCATGCCGGCGGATACGGCCGCGAGCACGCCGGACACTTCGAGGTGCTCCGCGAACAGATACGCCGCGAACGGAATGAGCAAGGTCAGCACGACGCCGGGCGCGGGGTCGCCTTCTTCGGTCACGTTGAGAAAGCGCTCCGAAACGAAGCTGAAGAGCCAGCCGATCAGCGCCCCCAGTGCGAGACCGCCCGCCGCGATCAGCACGAAGCTCAGCGCCGCCGCGCGCAGCGAAAAATAGCCGGTGAGCGCGGCCGCCACGGCGAACTTGAGCGCGACGAGGCCCGAGGCGTCGTTCATCAGCGCTTCGCCTTCGAGGATGTGCATGAGCTGCGAGGGAATCCGGTCCTTGCCGGCAATGCCCGCGAGCGCCACGGCGTCGGTGGGCGAGAGCACGGCGGCGAGCGCGAAGGCGACGGGCAGCGAGATCTGCGGCACGAGCCAGTGCACGAAATAGCCTACGGCAACGACCGTCAGCAGCACGAGGCCGAGCGCGAGCATGAGAATCGCGCGGCGCTGCATGAAGAACTCGCGCTTGGGCATGCGCCAGCCGTCGGCGAACAGCAGCGGCGGAATGAACAGCGCCATGAAGATGTCGGGATCGAACGTGACGTGCGGATTCACGAGCGGAAACGTGAGCAGCGCGCCAATGCCGATCTGCACGAGCGGCAACGGCAGCTTGAGGGGCACGGTGCGCGCGATGACGCCGGACAGGGCGACAGCAAGCAGCAGAATGAGAACGGTGAAGAGGATGTCCATCGAAAAACTTGGCGGGGGCGAAACGGGACAAAAACGGGACGATGCGCAGGAGCGCCGAAGCGGGAAGCCGTGTTCTTCGTTCGCGCGCGGTACGGCACTGCGTTCTGGCGCGCATTACAGAGGGGCGGGCCGGTCGAGGGAGAGTGTAGCCTGACGCGTCTGTAAGCCGCCGCGAAGCGCGCAGAGTGTGTGCGTGGCGAGGCACACATCCAGCCTCCATTTGCCTGCGGCAAGGCGCCGGGAATGCGGCAATCTGTCCGCTGGAGCGCGCCACTACCGAAGCAAAGGCGCGTGGAAAGGCGCACGATATCGGTGCACCCCGCGATGCTTCGTACGGTGCATGGCGTGCCCAATCGCTGCGCACGCGACCGGCTAAAACGTATTTCGCGATGCGTGCCAGATCGCAGTGCGAGCGAGCACGGACCTTGCTTGATCCCTCCTGTGACGCAATGAAAAGCAGGCTACGGAGGAACGCGCAGACCGTGCAAAGGTTGTGCGGACGGCAGCGTCCTTCCTACGCGCTAGAGGATGGCATGATCACAGAGCAACAGGACAAAACGGCCGTGGCCCCTCACGGTTTCGATCTCAGCGTCACTTCGGGGCTGCAGCGCTACAGCGCACACCACGGCGACCTCACGCTCACGAGCGTGTTCCAGCCGGTGTTCAGCCTTTCGCACATGCGTGCGGTGGGCTACGAAGGGCTGCTGCGCGCGCACGATCCACTCGACCGCCCGGTTTCGCCGCTCGACGTGTTCGGCGACGCTGCGCGCGTGGGCGACGCGCTGCTGGTGGACCGGCTCGCCCAGGGGCTGCATCTGGAGAACTTCGCGCTGCTGGGCGCGGAGCGCGAGTGGCTTTTTCTCAACGTGCATCCGGGCACGCTGATCGAGGCGTATCACTCGGCGGCGCTGCTTGCGAACCTGCGGCGGCTGAACATCGCGCCGCGGCGTGTGGTGCTGGAAGTGCTCGAAGATGAAGGGACGGACCTCGAGGCCCTCGCGCAGGCCGTGGCGACGTTTCGCGAGCGCGGCTTTTTGGTGGCGCTCGACGACTTCGGCGCGGGCAACGTCGACATTGGCCGCGTGTGGCAGCTCAACCCCGACATCGTCAAGCTCGACCGCATCATGCTGATGCACGCGCAGCATCGCGCCGACATGGCCGCGACACTGCCCGCGCTCGTGGCGCTGCTGCACGACGCGGGCAAGCTCGTGCTGATCGAAGGAGTGGAGACGGAGCACGAGGCGCAGCTCGCGCTCGCGTGCAACGCGGACTTCGTGCAGGGCTTTTTCTTCGCGCGGCCGGCGCCCGGGCTCACCGACGCCGCGCAGGTGCAAGGCGTGATCGCCGAAGCGACGGAGCGCTTTCGTCAGCAGACCGAAACGCGCGAGCGCGGCGAGACCAGTCGCCTCGCGCCTTACCTGCGGGCATTCGAGCGCGCGGCAGAACGCCTTTCGGACGGCGAGCCGATGGAAGAGGTGTGCTGGAACTTCCTCGCGCTCGATCACGCGGCGCGCTGCTATCTGCTCGATTCGAACGGCCGGCAGGCGGGTCGCAACGTCGTGCTGCGCGTCGATCGCGCGGAGCGCGACGCGCGCTTCTTGCCGCTGGAAGACGCACAAGGGGCGAGCTGGCTGCGCAGGCCATACTTCCGCAGCGCGCTCATCACACCAGGGCGCGTGCACGTGACCGGACCATACCTGTCGATCAACGAGGCGCTCCCGTGTCTGACGCTGTCGATGGCGGTGCAGGTGGGCGATCGCCTGTGCGTGCTGTGCGGCGATATCGACTGGTTCGAGTAGGCGTGCATCTGCGATCATGTCGTGTTCTTCACGACATGGCGCGCAAACATGCCAATCACACAACAGCGTGAACGGGTGGTGCTGGAAGTCATCGCGACCACGGTCGCCGACGCGCAAGCCGCCGCGCGCGGCGGCGCGGATCGTCTCGAACTCATTACCGCCATGGGCGAGGGCGGCCTCACGCCGAGCATCGGCATGATCGAAGCCGTGGTCGAGGCCGTGACGATTCCCGTGAACGTGATCGTGCGGCCGCACAGCCGCTCCTTCGTTTACGATTCGAACGATTACGCGGTGATGCTGCGCGACGTGCGTGGCGCGAAGCTCGCGGGCGCGCATGCGGTCGTGATCGGCATGCTTACGCCATCGCATGAAGTGGATCGCGACGGCTTGCAGCGCGCGATCGACGCCGCCGATGGCATGCCGCTCACGTTTCACCGCGCGTTCGACGAAGCGCGCGATCTGCAGGAAGCGTTCGACGTGCTGCTTGGTTTCGAAGCCGTGACGAACGTGCTCACCTCGGGCGGCAAGCCTTCGGTGCTCGATGCGCAGGCGCAGATCGAAACGCTCGTGCAGCGTGCGGCGCACACGCATTGCACGGTGCTCGCGGGCGCAGGACTTACGGTCGATCGCGTGGCGGATTTCGTGAGCGCGACGCGGGTGCGCGCGGTTCACTTCGGCTCCGGCGTGCGCGTTGACGGTAAGGGGCTCGCTCCTGTCGACGAAAACAAGGTGCGGCGCGTGCGGACGCTGCTCGACGTCTGATGAATAAAAAAACGCGCGCCATTCAGAAGATGAACGGCGCGCGCTTCCTGACTTCGCTTCGGCTTACTTCGCCACCACCACCGGGATGCCGCGCAACGCGCCCACGCCCTTGAACGAAGCGAGTGCTTCCTGCACAGCAGCGCTTGTCTTCACCTCGATGGCAAGGCGCGCAGCCAGTTCGCGCTCGCTGCGCTTCACCGCCGCGAGGTTCGCAAGCTTCACGTGCCCATAGCCACGCACACGCTGATGCAGGTTGGCGAGCTTGGCGATGTCGTCGGCGTTTTCGGCGGTGAGGCTGGCGAACGCACCGCGCAGCGTCGCCTCGTAGTCGCCGGCCAGTGCGCGTTCCATGCGTCGCTCCAACGTCTTGCCGAACGGATCGAGCCACGTGCCGCGCACGCTGCGCCCCTTCTTCAGCAGCCCGAGCGCGCTCCACAGCCACTGGCCGAACTGCATCTTGCGCGGCGGCTGGCCGTTCTTCTCACGCGCGATGAGCGGCGGCGCGAGGTTGAACTTCACGGTGAAGTCGCTGCCCGCCGTGCCTTCGAACTGCGCTTCGAGCGCGGCGCGGAACGCCGGGTCGGTGTGCAGGCGCGCGACTTCGTATTCGTCCTTCACGGCGAGCAGCCGATAGAACGTGGTCGCGACGGCGCGAGCGAGCGTTTGCTCGGCGGTCTTGTCCGCGCTGCGAGCGGCATCGACCAGTGCACGATAGCGCTTCACGTAGCTCGCGCCACCGTAGGCGAGCAGACGCGTTTCGCGATCGGCGATCAGTTCGTCGAGCGTTTGCGTGAGCTTGCGCGCCGTGGCCTTGGCAGCCGCCGCGCGTTGCGAGTCGAGCGCTTCGAGCGCGGCTGGCTCGGCGGCAGCCATGCGGCCGATGGAGAACGCGAACAGGTTCGCCTTCACGGCCACGTTGTTCAGCTCGATGGCGCGCGTGAGCGCCGCAAGCGATACCGGCACGAGGCCCAGTTGCCACGCAAAACCGAGCATCACGATGTTCGCGCCGATCGTGTCGCCGAGATAGCGCTGTGCGAGCGCTTGCGCATCGCACGCGGCAAGCGGATCTTGCGCGGGCGTTGCGCCGTTGGTCGCCGCGTGACGCATCTTCGCGAGCAGCGCGTCGGCGTGCAGGTTCGCTTCGGGGTTCTGCACGAACGACGCATTCGGAATCTCATGCGTGTTCACGACAATGCGCGTGCGATCGTGACGCACCGTTTGCAGCGCGTCGGCGCTCGCGCCCACCACCATGTCGCAGGCGAGCAGCAGGTCGGCCTGCTGCGTGTCGATGCGCACCTGGTTGAGCAGCGCGTCGGTCGCCGCGAAGCGCACGAACGAGAGCACCGAGCCGCCTTTCTGCGCGAAGCCCATGAAGTCGAGCACCGAAGCGCTCTTGCCTTCCAGATGCGCGGCCATGCTGATGAGCGCGCCCACGGTCACGACACCCGTGCCGCCCACGCCCGTTACGAGAATGTCGTAGGGCGCGTTGTCCAGGTGCGTAGCCGGCATCGGCAGCGCATTGACGCGCGCAGTCAGCGCCTGCGGATCGAACGCGGCCCCCGCGGCCTTCTTGAGCTTGCCGCCCTCGATGGTCACGAAGCTCGGGCAGAAGCCGTTCACGCACGAATAGTCCTTGTTGCACGACGACTGGTCGATGCGGCGCTTGCGGCCCAGTTCCGTTTCCACCGGTTCGACCGAAAGACAGTTCGACTGCACGCCGCAGTCGCCGCAGCCTTCGCACACTTCCTCGTTGATGAAGAGGCGCTTGTCCGGGTCGGGGAATTCGCCTTTCTTGCGGCGGCGGCGCTTTTCAGCCGCGCACGTTTGATCGTAGATCAGCACGGTCACGCCCGGCGTTTCGCGCAGCTCGCGTTGCACGGTGTCCAGTTCGCTGCGGTGATGGAACGTCGTGCCCTTCGGGAACAGGCCGTGATGGCCGTCGTACTTCTCGGGCTCGTCGCTCACCACCACGAAGCGCGAGACGCCTTCGGCCTCCACCTGGCGCGCGATCTGCGGCACGGAGATGCTGCCGTCCACGGGCTGGCCGCCCGTCATCGCCACGGCGTCGTTGTAAAGGATCTTGTAGGTGATGTTGGTCTTCGCCGCCACGGCCTGACGGATAGCGAGGATCCCTGAATGAAAGTAGGTGCCGTCACCGAGATTCTGGAACACGTGCGGCATCTTCGTGAACATCGAATGCGCGGCCCAGTCCACGCCTTCGCCGCCCATCTGGATCAGGCCGGTGGTGTCGCGCTCCATCCACGAAGCCATGAAGTGGCAGCCAATGCCGGCCTGCGCGATCGAGCCTTCCGGCACCTTCGTCGACGTGTTGTGCGGGCAGCCCGAGCAGAAGTACGGTGTGCGGCGCACGGCATCGGCGGCGTTCGAGAGGATTTGCGGCGCGACGAGATCCACCACGCGCTCGCGGCGGTCGAGCGCCGGCCGGTGCTTCGCGAGCCACGCGGCGAACACCGGCAGGATGCGCGAGGGGCGCAGCTCGCCAAGCTCGGAGAGCAGCAGCGTGCCGTCCTCGGCGTGCTTGCCGATGACAGTGGGGCGCGCGCCTTCCTTGCGGTTGTAGAGGTAGTCCTTGATCTGCTGCTCGATCACCGGGCCTTTTTCTTCGATCACGAGCACGTCGGTGAGGCCCGCGACGAACGCGTCGATACGCGACATTTCCAGCGGGAACGACAGGCCCACCTTGTAGACGCGCACGCCGGCTTTATCGAGATCCTCGATGGTGAGATCGAGGCGGCGCAGCGTTTCCATCAGGTCGAGGTGCGCCTTGCCGCAGGTGACGATGCCCACGTTCGCGTGCGGGCTCGGCGCGATCCACTTGTCGATGCTGTTCATGCGCGCGAAGTGGCGCACGGCGTCGAGCTTGGCGGCCAGACGCTGCTCGATGGCGAGGCTCGGCAGATCGGGCCAGCGGTTGTGCAGGCCGCCGGGCGGCGCGGTGAAGCCCTCCGGTGCTTGCCAGTCGGTCTTGATGGCATCGAGATCGACGGTCGAGCCCGACTCCACCGTTTCCGAAATCGCCTTGTAGCCCACCCACGCGCCCGAGTAGCGCGAGAGCGCCCAGCCATACAGGCCGAATTCGAGCATGTCGGCGATGTTCGACGGATTCACGACCGGCATGTGCCACGACATCATCGCGAAGTCGCTCTGATGCGGCATGGACGACGACACGCAGCCGTGATCGTCGCCGGCCACGACCAGCACGCCGCCATGCGGCGACGAGCCGTAGGCGTTGCCGTGTTTGAGCGCGTCACCGGCGCGGTCCACGCCCGGGCCCTTGCCGTACCACATCGCGAACACGCCTTCGACGGTGCGCTCGGGGTCGGCTTCCACGCGCTGCGTGCCGAGCACGGCCGTGCCGCCCAGTTCCTCGTTGATGGCGGGCAGGAAGCGCACGTCGGCGGCTTCGAGCAGTTTCTTCGCCTTCCACGCCTGCTGGTCGACCATGCCGAGCGGCGAGCCGCGATAGCCGCTGATGAAGCCAGCCGTGTTCAGGCCATGCGCGCGGTCGAGCGCGCGCTGCATGAGCGGCAGGCGGATCAACGCCTGCGTGCCGGTCAGGAAGATGCGGCCGCGCGTGGCGGTGAGGTTGTCGGTGAGCTTGTAATCGGCGAGAGGCGGCGTGTCGCCAAACGCGGGGCGCGCGGTCATTGGGGGAGTCTCCGTTTCTAGTGCATTCGCATGGCCCCGATCACAGAGCGGCGAAAGAGACTCTATTTTTTCTCGCCAATGACGGAAATTTTTTGCTAACTCTCCGGCACGGCTGGTTATTCGCGCGAGAGCCTGCCCACGCCGGGCGAATTTGGAGAGAGATCTTCCCGGCCTCGGCGCGATCCCGTTTGCATCGGCCTTCGGGGAAGTCTGTCAGATCACGCGGGGCCCGAAGGCTCTCGCCCCGTCGAACGGCACGACATCGTGAAAGTGCGTGTAGTCCATCGTGCTCACGCCGTCCGCGTCGCTCATCAGGTCGACGTAGCGGTACTGCCAGCGGATCTGCCGGTCCGACCAGCTAAAGCGTGCCTGCATGGTCTGCGCGGTGGACTCGTCGGAGCCCTCGATCACGACATGCAGCGTGGCGTGCTGCTCGGCCAGCATCTCGGGCGTCGCGCCGTAAAGCGGGCTCGACTCGTCGATCACGTGCATGAGATTCCAGCCCAGCGTGAAGAGCGGATGCTGGTCGCGCACGAGCTTGAGGTCGTGAATGCGCCGCGCGCGAAAGCCGTCCGACGAGGTTTCGATGCGGATGAGCCGCAGCTTCGCGCCCGCTTCGGCGATCACGTTCTGACGCGCGTTGGCGGCGCGCACCATCAGCGTCATGCGGCCTTCGATGGGGTGCACCACCACCTGGCGCGCGAACATGATCTTCGCGCGCGGACGCGAGAAGCGCGCGAACACGAGACCCGTGGCCAAGGCGATGCCCGACATGCCGACGAAGATTTCAAGCGTGGCGACGATGTGCGCGTAGATCGTTTGCGGATGCATGTCGCCGTAGCCGACGGTCGCAAGCGTCTCCACGCTGAAGAAGAACGCGCCGAGAAAGCCCTTCGGGTACTGGTTGGCGATGGGTGCGGTGCCGAGCTGGTAGAGGCACGCGAACACGCCGTTCATGAACAGGAAGAGGGCCGCGAGCGAGGCGAAGAAGGTGGGCCAGCGCATGGTGAGCGCCGAGTGATAGAAGTCGCCCCAGGCCTGCGGCATGCCGTAGACGAGCACCTCGCGCGAGCCGACCATCAGCTTGCGCGGCGTGCCGCGCCGCGCTTTCTGCTTTGGTCCCGCAGGCGTTTCGGACGTGCAGGCGGCCATGTCCACACCCGGCGAATCCTGCGGCGCCGCCTCGGCTTGCTGGGCCGCTTCCTGGTTTGCGACGCGCTCCGGCGTTTCGGGCGTCATGGTGTTCCTGCGGTTCTGAATCGGGATAGGGAGCGTAGCCATGCCAAAGCGACGCGGCAACGACGCGACAACGACGCGACAACGACGCGACACGTCAAGCGTACCGCAAGACGGTATGGGGGAAGCGATGCTGGGACGATGCGCTAGCGCCTCACGCCCGCAGCGCGGGCGGGAGTGAGCGGTAGTGGCGCGCGTTGGGTTTACGGAAATCCGTGCGGCTTGGGAATGCCCGCGCCGTGTTCGATATCGGCGATAGCCTGGCGGCGTGCGGCGTCGACGGCTTGCGTGGGCGCGTCGAAGCCCGCGTTGCCGCCGACTGTGACCCACGGTTGCACGGCCTTGTCGCGATGCGTGATTTGATACTCGGCGTCCCAGCGAGCGCCCTGCAGTTCGAGCGGATGCACGTGGATGGCGTAGACGCCGTATAGAAAGAGCTGTTCGGACATGGCTAACCTCCTGTCGATCCGGAGTGAGCGCTTTAGCACTGACTCCGGTCCCATGCAGGGCTGTCGACCGCACACTGCGCGGCCCCATGCAGAGCACCCCCCGTCTCATCCAGCGCTGCCAGCCGTCCCTGAGCGGGCGCCGGCTTCAACGCGCGACCTACAGTTCGAGTTCGCCGAGAATGCGATGCGCCAGCGCCTTGGCTTCTTCGAGAGCCTCTTCCGGCGTGCCCGATGCGGCTTCGACTTCATACACCGCGTTTTCGAGTTCCTCGCCGTCGTCGCGCGCCAGGGAGACCAGGCCCTGGTACTGGCCGGCGTTCATGGGCCGTACTGAGGCGACGGCCGTGTAGATCCCCTTGGTGTAGCTGACGTCTTCCATAACGTGCTCCTCGTGGAAGGAAACCCCTCGACGGGCCGCTCGGATCGGGCCGCGCAGGGTGAAGCGCGCAAGTGTCGCGCCTCGCCCGCAACAAGAGGGAAATTCCATGCTAGCACGTTGCCCGCGCGGCTGCGGGACATGCAAATGACGGCGGCGCGGCGCTTTCGTGTCAGCGCCGCGCCGTGTCCTCGGCGTGTGCCTCGCAGTTCGCCTCGCAGTTCACCTTGCAGTTCGCCTCGCAGTTCACCTTGCCGTGCGCCTTCAGTCGGCGAGCAGCGCGACGACTTCGTCGAGCGTCGGCGAATACGCGCCGGGCCGGCGGCACGCGGCCGCGCCCGCGGCGAGCGCGAAGGCGAGATGCTGGCGCCAGTTGCGCTGCGGCGTGCTCATGAGGCTGAACAGCAGGCCGCCGATGGAGGCGTCGCCCGCACCCACCGTATCGGCCACTTCGACGCGCGGCGGCGCTGCCTCGATTACGTCGTTGCCCGCGTAGAGCGTGGCCGCCTGCGCGCCGCGCGTGACGAGCAGCGTGGCGGCCGGATTGAGCGCGCGCACGGCTTCGATGGCTTGCGCCTCGCTCTTGCCGGCGAACAGCATGCGCAGGTCTTCGTCGGAGACCTTGATGAGATCGGCGAGCGCGGCCATGCGGCGCAGGATCGGCTCGTAGCCGTGCGCCATGAGGTTGCGGTAGTTCGGATCGAAGCTGATCTTCACGCCGGCCGCGCGCAGTTCGGCGGCAAGCGTGGCGAGCGTTTCGCCGAGCGGCTGGCGCACGAGGCTGATGCAGCCGAAGTGCGCCCACTTCGCATGCGCGCGCCAGCCTTCGGGCAGCTTCGCGGGATCGAAGGCAAGGTCGGCGCTGTTGTCGCCGATGAAGTAGTACGCGGGCGGATGCGTCTGATGCACGATCGCGAGCAGCGGCGCGCGCTCCACGCGTTGCATGAAGCGCATGTCGAGCCCGGCGGCCACGCTTGCGTTCCAGAGCTCGTCAGAGAAGTTGTCCACGCCGAGCGCGCCCACGCTTGCCGTGGGCAGCCCGAGGCGCGCGACCGCGCGCGCAACGTTCCAGCCCGCGCCGCCAGGGTGCGCGCGCCAGTGCGAGTCCATGCCCGGCGCGCCCGGCGGCGAACTGTGCGGCGCGCCTTCGGGCGCAGGCGTGCGCACGAGATCGGTGAGGATGTCGCCGGCCGAGATGAAGGCCGGGAAGCCGGATGAGAAGTCCGGGCCGGTGCTGCAGGTGCTCATCGTCGTCTTCCTCTGTTTAGTTCTGGCCGCTTGTGCCCGTCATGCCGGCATCGGCGGCGGTCGCTTCCTCGCGGCCCACGACCGGCGCCATGCCGCGTCCGGGCAGCGCGTTCAGCGCTTCGTAGCACGCGCCCATGGTGTGATAGTCGGTCTTGCCCGCGGGGCTCTTCTCGTCACTGTACTTGCGGTTGTCGCAGGTGAGGATGCGATACCACGCACCGTAGCGATGATCGACGAAATTCGCCCAGCTGTAGCGCCAGATCTCGTCGTACCAGTCCCAGAAGCGCTCGTTGCCGGTGCGCTTGCCAAGCAGCGCCGCCGTGGCGAAGGTTTCCGCCTGCACCCAGAAGTACTTGTCGTGATCGCACACGGTGCCGTCCGGCCCGAAGCCGTAATAAAGGCCGCCGTGATCGTTGTCCCAGGCGTGCGCCATGGCGGCGTCGAAGAGCTCGATCGCGCGCGGCAGCAGCCAGGGCAGCGGGCGGTGACGCTCGAGCAGCAACAGCAGCTTCGCCCATTCCGTTTGATGGCCCGGCTGGAAGCCCCACGGGCGGAAGATATTCGAGCTGTCTTCCTCGTTGTAATGCCAGTCCACCGACCAGTCCGCGTGAAAGTGCTCCCACACGAGCCCTTGCGAGAGCTTCGCCTGGCGCAGCGTGACGTTCGACGCGACGCGCTCGGCGCGGTCGAGATACACGAGATGGCCCGTCGCCTCGTAGGCCGCGAGCAGCGCCTCGGTCGTGTGCATGTTGGCGTTCTGGCCGCGATAGCCCGAGACGATCCAGTCGGCGCTCGCCTCGTCGGCATAGAGGCCCGCCGCGCCGTCCCAGAAGCGGTGTTCCATCAGATCGAAGGTCGCGCCGATCATCGGCCGCGCTTCCTCGATGCCGGCCATTGCCGCATGCGCGTACGCGAGCAGCACGAACGCGAGGCCGTAGCAGTGGCGCGTGGCGTCGAGCACGCGCTTCTTGCCGTCGCGCCAGTCGATCTCCCAGTCGTAGCCTTGCAGTTGCGGGTCCCAGTGGCCTTCGCGCAGGAACTGCAGGCCGTGGCGCGCGTATTCCAGATGCTGCGGATCGCCGAACTCGCGATACGCCATCGCGTAGTTGAAGACGTAGCGGCAGCTGCTCACGAGGTGGCGCGAATGCGCGTTGTAGATCGAGCCGTCGTCGCGGAAGTAGTGGAAGAAGCCGCCCGACGGATCGAGCACGTTCGGCGCGTAGAAGCGCAGGGTGTCCTGCACGTGGCCGAGCAGGAAGCCGCGGTCGCGAAAGCTCGCGACGGCGGGCGCGGCAACGGGATGTGCGGTGGCGGAGGAGGCGGTGTCGGCGGTCGTCGTCATGGCGTTCTCTTCTGGCTTGGACGTGGCTTCAGCGTTGTTTCAACGTGTTTTCAGCGGAGCGCCTCAGGCGCTCTGCGGCGTGCTTGCAGTGTGACGGACAGCGTGCGCGGCGACGAGATTCGATGACGCCGCACCCAGGGTGCTCGCGCGCGCGACGAGCTGCACCGGCAAGCGGATCTCGCTCGTGGCAGGCGCTTCTTCGAGCAGCAGTTCGACGCCGCGCCGCCCGAGCGCTTCCTTGTCGACGGCGATCGTCGAGAGCGGCGGCGTGGCGTGCGTGGCGCCCGCGATATCGTCGAAACCGATGATCGCGATGTCCTCGGGCACGCGCAGGCCGTTGGCGAGGCACACGCGCATGGCGGCGAGCGCGGCGGCGTCGTTGTAGGCGAACAGGGCGTCGGGCGGCGGGCGCGGGGTTGGGTATCCGGCGCGCGCCGCATCGATCAGGCGCTGCATGGCGAGCGACGCGCCCGTGTCGGGGTCGAGGCCGCCGTCGATCGTCGTTTCGAGCGACGGGTCGAACAGCAGGCCCGCCTCGAAGAACGCGCGCCGGTAGCCGAGCGCGCGCTGCGCGATGCTGTAGTGCGCGAGCGACCCGCCGATGAACGCAATGCGCCGCCGCCCGAGTTCGAACAGATGCTGCATGGCGAGCGCGGCGCCCGCCGCATTGTCGATGTTCACCGAGCGCAGGCCCGGCGCCCACAGGTCGATCAGCACGAGCGGCCGCTGCAGCGCGACGAGCGCGGCGAGCATTTCCGGCTCGACGAAACCGGCCACGGCGATGGCGTCGGGCGCGTGCAGGCGCAACTGCTGGACGGTGTCGTCGGCGGGGCCGGCCGTGAGCAGCGCGGGCACGATGCCGTGTTCGCGGCAGGCGTCTTCCACGCCGTGCAGCACGTGCGAGAAGAACGGGCTTGCCGCGAAGTTGTTGTGCTGGCGATGGAGCAGGAAGGTGAGCCGGCGAATGCGCGGGCGCAGTTGCGCGCAGTCATAGCCGAGCGCGCGCGCGACTTCGACAATGCGTTCGCGCGTGGCTTCGGAAAGGCCTGGCTGGTTTTTCAACGCGCGCGACACGGTGCCGATCGACACGTTGGCGGCCTGCGCGACGTCACGAATGGTTGTCCCCATGGTTCCTGGCTTGCGGTGAACGCGGTGAGCGTTCCGGGAGTGGTCAGGTGTGCGGCGATTGTATAGTAAAAATTGGTCCAAAAAACCCGGATCTACGCTGAGAATTCCAGGTAAATACCAGTAAACAATGAAATAAACGCAAACTTGTGTGTTTAGTAAAAATAACTAAACGGTTGCGGGTACGGCGATTGCGGAAGCTCGGGCATTCACATTCGACGTACGGAGGCATCATGCTCGGCACCCTGCTTCTGGTCATTCTGATCCTGCTGCTCATTGGCGCGTTTCCAGCGTGGCCGCACAGCCGCTCGTGGGGCTACGCGCCTTCGGGCACGCTCGGCATCGTCGTTATCGTGGTGGTCGTGCTGGTGTTGATGGGGACGATCTAGCGACGGCGTAGCGGCGAGGAAACGAAAGCAGAACGGGCCGGCGCGCGGCATGAGCCGCGCGGCCGGCCCGCGCTTTTTTGGGGCTGCCGCCGGGGAAAATTCCGGCCGTTATGACGCGTTGGCGCCTTCGCCTGCCGTCGGGCCAAGCGTGGGGAGGAGGTCGGCGCTCGTGCTGCCGTCGATCACGACGAGTCCGCTGGCTTCCTGTTTCGCGCGGCGCTTGGCGAGGGCCGCGAGCGAAGCGATGGCGTCGCTGCTGTGCTGTGCGCCTTCGCCCGGCGCGACGCGCACGCAGCCTATCGCCATCGTCACGAAGGTAAAGAAGGTCGCGTTGCCATAGCGATCCTCGCCGTGAATGCCGCCCGCGAGCCGGTCGCCCGGCGCGTAGAAGCGCTGCGCGCCTTCGTTGAACGCTTCGATCGCCTGGCGCGCGCGCTCGCGCCACGTCTCGCTCTGGAACAGGATCAGGAAGTCGTCGCCGCCCACATGGCCGAGGAAGTCGCGTGTGGGGTCGCAGGCATCGGCGAGCACCGTCGCGGCGAACTTGAGCACCTCGTCGCCTTGCCAGTAGCCGTACTGATCGTTGAAGGGCTTGAACAGGTTCAGGTCGACGTAGCACGCGTGAAAGCCCGCGTCGTGCGAGAGCAGGCGCTCGATATGCGAGCTGATCGGAATGTTGCCCGGCAGGAAGGTGAGCGGATTCGCGTATCGCGCGGCCTGGATGCGCACCTCCGTCACCGCGCGCACGAGGCTCTCGCCCGTGCCGAGTCCGGCATAGCGCCCGTTGTCGGTGATCACGAAGCCATCGGCGAGATAACGCTGGTCGTCGCTCGCAAGGAGTGTAGCCATCTGCTCGACGCTCATCGACTGCTCGATCAGCACCGGCTGCGCGTTGGCGAATTGCAGGCAGGCCTTCTTGCCGAACAGCTCGCGGTGGTAGGGCAGCGCATAGCGGTCCATGAACGCGCGCCGGTTAATGAGCGCAACGGGCGCTTCGTCTTCCACCACGGCCACCGCGTGCAGATCGGGCTGGCCGTTGAACAGGTCGAGCACGTCGTTGTTGGTCGCGTGGCGCGGCAGCGCGGGCGCGCGCACGAGCATCTTGCTGGCGGGCGCGCCGCCGCCCGCCGGCTGCGTGGCGGCGCTGCGCGTGGCCTCGGGGAACACGGCGATATGGTCCGCGCGAATCGCCTCGCGCGCTTCGCGTGCGAGCACGCGCAGCGGCTCACCGTTGGGGCGGCCAAAGAAAAAGCCCTGGCCGCAGTCGATGCCCATGTCGCGCAGCACGATCAGGTCGGCGGCGTTCTCGATGCCTTCCGCCACGAGGCGCGCGCCGCTCGCCTGCGCGAAATGCTGCATGGCGCGCACGGCTTCGAACTTGAGCGCGTCGTGGGCGATGTCATGGATGAAGAAGCGATCGATCTTCACGACATCGGGCTGCAGCTGCACCCAGAGGTTGAGGCTGGCGTTGGCCGTGCCGTAGTCGTCGAGCGCGAACTGGGCGCCTGCCGCGCGCAACGTTTCCACCACGGGGGAGAAGTTGCGCAGGTCGTGGATGGCGCTCTGCTCGGTGAGTTCGATCACAAAGCGCGTCGGGTCGATCGGGCCGTCGAAGAGGGCGAGCGCGGCGTCGCCGGCGGCGGTGAGCTGGCGCAGCGCGTCGGCGCTGAAATTGAGGAACAGCTTGCCGGGGCAGTCGAGCCCTGCGAACGTTTCGATGCAGGTGCGGGCGGCCGCGCGTTCGAGCGCGGCGGTGCAGTGTTCGTCGCCGGCGCGCGCGAAGAGGGCGGCGGGCGTTTCGAGCGGCGAGCCGGCCGGCCCGCGAATGAGGCCCTCGTAGCCGAGGATCGCGCCACCGTCGAAATCGACAATGGGCTGGAAGACCGCGCGTAGCTGGCGCTGGGCGATCAGTGCCCCGACGCCGGGCGTGGCGTGATGGAGTGGCGCGCGAGCAGACGCAGACATGGACAGGCCAGAACGGGCGAAGACGTTGAACTTAACGGCATATCATCGGATGAATTAAATGAATTTTTGGTGACAGTGCAGCGAAGCCCACGTTTTGAACGTGTGGCGCATGCGTGGGGAGGGAGGCGGGCGGGAGAGAGGGGTGCGCCGCGGGGCTTGGCCGCGGCGTTTGCTGCAGCAGGGCGACGATTGCTCGCCCTGAACGAAGAAGCTCGTTGGCGCTTACCGGCGCGCGGCCGTAGCAGTCGTCGTGCGCTCACCCGCGCCGGCGCGCGATTCGTCGCCCGCGCTGGCGGCGCGCTCGGCGCTCATGTCGCGGGCGCCCCAGCGCTGGGCGAGCGCCGCGCACACCATGAGCTGGATCTGGTGGAACAGCATGAGCGGCAGCACGACCGCGCCCACGGCGTTCGAGGCGAAGATCACCTTCGCCATCGGCACGCCGGCCGCGAGGCTCTTTTTCGAGCCGCAGAAAATGATGGTGATCTGGTCGGCGCGCGAGAACCCGAGCTTCTTGCTCGTGTAAATCGTGATGCCAAGCGCGAGCGCGAGCAGCACCGCGTTCACGACGAGCAGCCCGCCGAGCGCGGCGAGCGGGATGTGATGCCAAAGCCCTTCGTTCACGGCCTCGGAAAATGCGCCGAACACCACGAGCAGGATCGAGCCCTGATCGACGAACTTGAGCACACCCTTGTTGCGCTCGATCCAGCGGCCGATCACCGGGCGCAGCAACTGGCCCGCCACGAACGGCACGAGCAGTTGCAGCACGATGTTCCACACGGTGTGCCAGGCCGAGCCGCCGCCCGCGTTCTGGTTCGTGACGATCAGGCTCACGAGCGCGGGCGTGACGAAGATCCCGATCAGGCTCGACGCCGAAGCGCTGCAAACGGCGGCGGGCACGTTGCCGCGCGCCATCGAGGTGAAGGCGATGGACGACTGCACCGTGGAAGGCAGCGTGCAGAGGAACAGCACGCCCGCGTAGAGCGCCGGGGTGACGAGCGGCGAAAGCACGGGCTTGAGCGCGAGCCCTAGCGCGGGAAAGAGCACGAAGGTGCTGAGCAGGACGACGATGTGCAGGCGCCAGTGCGTCGCACCGGCGACGATCGCCTCGCGCGAAAGCTTGGCGCCGTGCAGGAAGAACAGCAGGCCGACCGCTACATTGGTCAGCCAGTTGAAACCGGTGGCGGCCTGGCCGTGCACCGGGAACAGGCTCGCAAGAACCACCGTGCCGACAAGGCAAAGGGTGAAGTTATCGGGCAGGAATTTCGGACGTGCCATCGGACAATCTCTAGTGCGCGCCTGGGCGCTGGCTGCGCGCAATCGGTGTGCGTGCAACGAGTGAATCGGAACGCCTATTGTCGGCGCAAGCCGATTGAAAAAGCAAATTCATTTGAAGCATCGATTGATGACGGATACGCATGGATCGTCAAGATCGATGACTCCTTTATGCCGGATTCCTCATCGACGTGCGAGGAGCATTCGCGCGCCGCAAAAGTCGTCAGGAGTCCGCGCATTCTTCAGATGTTGAGCCCTTGCTCAAGCATCAAGCGGAGCGCTCCCCTGGCTGCCCGAAGAGCCTTGCCGGACGGCCTTCCCGGGCCGCGTCCGGAGCCAGAAAACCCAGCAGTAACATGGTGTTACAACCCTTCGGGCGGCATAACATCTTTTGGCTCGACACCCATTCGGCACGCCCATAAATTACCGTCAAAGGGACGCCCGGAATCGTTGTGGCGGCAATCGTTACGCGCTGCGCGGCGTGCGTCCCGGGACTGGCCCGCCATGGCCCGAGTGGCGGGTTGCCAAGCGCAAACGTCGGGCAGGCGAAACGTCACAATGCACGCAGGGTTGTCAAAACTGGGACAGTGGATCTTGGGGGCCGGATTAGCGGCCCTCGTTGCGCTCGCCCATGCTCAGCCCGGTTTTTCGGGGCACGGCGGCGGCGGCGGCTTTGCGCGCGCGCCTTCCATGCCCGCCATGCATTCGATGCCTGCCATGCATTCGATGCCCGCGCCGCGGGCCGGCATGTCGTGGGGCGGCGGCTACCACGGCGCTCCCGAGCGCGCCCGCGGCCCCGCCGCAGCGCCCATGCGCGTGGCCGATCAGGGCGGCCGCTATGAACGCGGCGGCAACCGTGCGCCGAACCAGTGGCAAGGGCAAGTCCAGCAACAGGCTCCCCGCCGCGACTACAGCTATGGCACGCCGTTCGGCGGCTACGGCGGCTATCCCCGCGGCAACCCCATCACGCCCGTGAGCGCGGAAACGCGCCAGGTGCCGCATCCGCCGGCGGACTCGCCGGTGCGCGCGGGCTCGATCCGCGAAGACGTTGCCCGGTACAACGAAGAGCGCGGCGGTACCTACCGGCCGTTCCCGCGCAACGGCGGCGAGGTCCCGCGCCCGCCCATGCCCTCGCCTTACCGCAATTGAGCGCTGCCCTCGCGGCCGCTTTCGCTTTCTCCCCGCCTCACGCTTTCTGCGCTTTTCTCCCGTTTTCTCCCGTTGATTCGCTTCAGGCACTGACCTGCTAGCGCCGCCGAAACACGTCCAAAACAAGCCCGGTTTGTCCACGTTACGAAAACTGACGCGTGGATACCACACTTTTTTGGAAATCTCTCGTCATACAGATCCCTTTCGTCTGAAATCTCGCTTTCGTTTCGGCGGCGCGTCACCGGCAGCCCCCGCGCGTGCGGGAGCGCCCCGCTGGGCGCGGCCCGGCAGGCTGCGCGTCGCGGTGATGCAGCGCAGCGCAAGGCAGAGTCGACAGCGATTAAACAGGTCTTTTGGACGGCAAACTAATCCGCCCGATATACCGGCAATAACACCGTTTATTTTTGACCACATAAATGGTCCGCAAAGATGGATCCGCCCAGAACGGCCACGCCTGCGAACGACGAAAAAACAAAGCTTTGCGCGAGCGCCTCAGCCGCCCGACACCTTTTTTTGACAAAGACTGGAGAACCCATGAATACAACGGTCAGCCGCGTGCTGCGCACCACCCTCAAGGCGAGCGCGCTCGCCGCTGTTCTTGCCGCCGCGTCCTCGTCGGCGTTTGCGCAGTCGAGCGTCCAGCTCTATGGCCAGGTTGACGAATGGGTCGGGGCGACGAAATTTCCGGGCGGCCAGACCGCCTGGAACGTGGGCGGCGGCGGCATGTCCACGTCGTACTGGGGCATGAAGGGCTCTGAGGATCTGGGTGGCGGCTACAAGGCGATCTTCACGCTGGAAAGCTTCTTCCGCGCACAGAACGGCCAGTTCGGCCGCTTCGAAGGCGACACGTTCTTCGCGCGCAACGCGTACGTCGGCCTCGAGTCGCCGTACGGCACGGTCACGGCAGGGCGCCTGACGACGCAACTGTTCGTCTCGACGATTCTCTTCAACCCGTTTGGCGATTCGTACACCTTCTCGCCGATGGTGTACCACGTGTACCTCGGCCTCTCGACGTTCCCGACCTACACGACGGACCAGGGCGTGGTGGGCGACTCGGGCTGGAACAACGCGGTCCAGTACTCCACGCCGAACTTCAACGGCCTCTCGGGCTCGGCGATGTACGCGTTCGGCAACCAGGCCGGCTCGAACGGCTCGAAGAAGTGGAGCGTGCAGGGTCTGTACTTCCATGGCCCGTTTGCTGCCACCGCCGTTTATCAGTACGTGAACTTCAACAACACGCCGGGCGACATTGGCAGCATCGTGAGCGGCGACACGACCATCGTCGGCCTGAAGAGCCAGGGCGTCGCACAGCTCGGTCTCTCGTACGATCTCAAGTTCGTGAAGTTCTTCGGCCAGTACATGTACACGGCGAACTGGCAGCAGGAAGGCAGCTGGCACGTGAACACGGCGCAGGGTGGCGTGACGGCGCCCGTCGGCCCGGGCACGGTCATGGCTTCGTACGCCTACTCGCGCAACGGCGGCGGCCTGAACCAGACGCGCCAGACGGCGGCCATCGGTTACGACTATCCGCTCTCGAAGCGCACCGACGTCTACGCGGCGTACATGTACGACCACTTCGACAACATGTCGAGCGGCCAGACCTACGGCGTGGGTCTGCGCGCGAAGTTCTGACCGGCGCTGCCGCTCAGGTCGACGTTCAAGGTTCGACAGCCAAACCCCGCGCTGCGTGCAGCGCGGGGTTTTTTGCTTTCTGGGCCGCCAGATGCCAGGCGTACCTGCGCGTTTCAACACCCGCAATTGATAAAACGAGGAAAATATCGACGATTGATTCCCGTTTATTTATGTTCGAGTTGAAGGCCGCACCATGGATACCCTCGTCAGCATGAAAGTGTTCCGCCAGGTGGTGGAGGCGGGCAGCTTCGTCGCGGCGGCCGAGCGCATGGACATGTCCGCCGCGATGGCGAGCAAGCATGTGATGCATCTGGAGCAGCAGCTTGGCGCGCGTTTGCTGAACCGCACCACGCGCCGCGTCGCGCCCACCGAGGCGGGGCGCGAGTATTACGAGCGCGTGGCGCTGGCGCTCACGGAGCTCGACGAAGCCGGCCAGGCGGTGGGCGCGGCGAGCGTCGTGCCGCAGGGGCGGCTGCGCGTGTCGTCGCTCACGGCGTTCGGGCTGCGTCATGTGATGGGCGCGGTTGCCGACTACGCAGCCGGATTCCCGCAGGTGACCGTCGACATCACGCTCTCCGACCGCGTGGTCGAGCTGATCGACGAGGGTTTCGACGTGGCGATCCGCGCCGCGCCTTCGGGGCTCAAGTCTTCATCGTTGATCGCGCGGCCGCTCGCCACCGCGCACATCGTGCTGTGCGCGTCGCCGGAGTACTTGCGCCGCCACGGCGTGCCGAAGACCGTGGCCGATCTCGCCCGGCACAACTTCGTTCAGTACGCGGGGGCGTCGGCCCAGGAACTCGCGCCGTTCGCGGAGGGCGCGGGCGGCGTGAAGCCGAAGCCGGGCGGCAACCTCATCGTCAATCACCTGGAGGCGCTGCGCGTGGTGGTGTTGCAGGGCGGCGGGCTCTCGATGCTCGGCACCGAGGTGGTGGGCGACGATATCGCCGAAGGGCGCCTCGTGCCGCTGCTCGTCGACGCGCTGCCGCCGCGCGAGCTGCCGATCTACGCCGTGTACGCGAGCCGCCGCCATCTTTCGGCGAAGGTGCGCTCGTTCGTCGACTTCCTGGCCGCGCGCTTTTCGGAGCGCGAACTGTGGCCGGGCGTGGAGGCGATCCGCGCGGCGGCGGTCAATGCCGACGCCGCACGAAGCGCCGCCACCGCGCGCTGACGTCAGCCCTCGCTACGCCGAGCGGCTCACGCCGAGCCGCGCTTTCGTCTCTTCATACTCACGCCTCAGGCGCTCGATGAGATCGGCCACGGAGGGCACGTCATCCATCAGGCCCACGCCCTGGCCTGCGCCCCACACGTCTTTCCAGGCTTTCGCCTTCGAGGTGCCCGCGCCGAAATCCATCTTCGTTTTGTCCGACTCGGGCAGCGCATCCGGATCGAGCCCGGCGTTCACGATGCTCTCGCGGATGTAGTTGCCGTGCACGCCCGTGAAGAGGTTCGTATAGACGATGTCGGCGGCCTTCGCTTCGAGAATGGCGTGCTTGTAGTCCTCCACCGCGTGCGCCTCTTTGGTCGCGATGAAGCGCGTGCCCATGTAGGCGAGATCCGCGCCCATGGCCTGGGCGGCCAGGATCGAGCCGCCGTTGGCGATCGCGCCCGACAGCACGATCGGGCCGTCGAAGATGCGCCGCACTTCGCCCACCAGCGCGAACGGCGAGATTGTGCCCGCATGGCCGCCCGCGCCCGCGGCCACGAGGATCAGGCCGTCCACGCCCGCTTCGAGCGCTTTGGCGGCATGGCGCAGGTTGATCACGTCGTGCAGCACGATGCCGCCGTAGCTGTGCACGGCGTCGAGCAGTTCGCGCGGCGGCGCGCGCAGGCTCGTGATGAAGATCGGCACGTGGTGCTCGACGCACACGCGCACGTCGTGCTCGAGCCGCGCATTCGACTGATGCACGATCTGGTTCACGGCGACCGGCCCGATGACGGCTTCGGGGTTCGCGGCCTTGTACGCGGTGAGTTCCTCCCGGATCTGCGTGAGCCAGACACCCAGCTCCTCGGCAGGTCGCGCGTTGAGCGCCGGAAACGACCCGACGATGCCCGCCTTGCACTGCGCGAGCACCAGCTGCGGGTAGCTGACGATAAACATCGGCGAGCCCACGACGGGCAGCGAGAGGTTTTGCAGGACGGCGGGGAGTGCCATGGGGAGGTCTCCTTGCGGCGCTTCGGCAGGTGGCGCGGCGGGCGCACGCGAACGGGGTGCCGGTATCGACTGGGCGTGATTTAACTTGATCAGGCGCAATCGCACAGGAAATCGCGACGTGATTCGATCGCGAAAACGGCCGTTCGATTATAGGCTTGGGGTCGTTCGGGCATCTCTCGCGCGGCATTCGAGGGAGTGTTCGGTTTCTACCGTTGTGGGCCCAAAAGCACGTTTGCGAGTTGTGCTCGCCTCATACAATGACCGCAGACCAACAAACACAAGAGACGAGCCCCATGCCCTTCGACGGATTCCAGCCTTTCACCGTTCGCACTGCGGGCGGCGTAGACATCTGCGGCGTGAAGGGCGGCGACGGACCGCCGCTATTGCTGCTGCACGGCCATCCGCAAACTCACATGATCTGGCACCGGTGCGCCACGGCGCTCGCACAGCATTTCACCGTCATCGCGACGGATCTGCGCGGCTACGGCGCCTCCTCGAAACCGGCCAGCGACGACACCCACGCCGCCTATTCGAAACGCACGATGGCGGCCGACCAGGTCGAGGTGATGCGCCACTTCGGTCACGAGCGCTTTCTGGTCTGCGCACACGACCGCGGCGCGCGCGTCGCGCATCGTATGGCGCTCGACCACCCGAACGCGGTCGAGCGGCTCATGCTGCTCGACATCGCACCCACGCTCGCCATGTACGAGCAAACCGACCGCGAATTCGCCACGCTCTACTTCCACTGGTTCTTCCTGATCCAGCCCGAGCCGTTGCCGGAAACGCTCATCGAAGCGAACCCCGACGTCTATATCGAACGCGTCATGGGCAGCCGCCACGCGGGCCTCGCACCCTTCGCGCCGAAGGCGCTCGGCGCCTACCGCGCGGCGCTGCGCCAGCCGGGCGCGGTGCACGCGATGTGCGAGGACTACCGCGCCTCCGCGACCATCGACCTCGAGCACGACCGCGCCGACCTCGAGCGCGGCAACAAGGTGGCGTGTCCGCTGCGTGTGCTGTGGGGCGCGGAAGGCGTGATCGAGCGCTGCTTCGACCCGCTCGCCGAATGGCGCAAGGTGGCGCGCGACGTGAGTGGGCGCGCGCTGCCGTGCGGCCACTACATTCCCGAGGAGGCGAGCGACGCGCTGGTCGAGGAGATGCTGGCGTTCTTCGAGACTACGGAGCAATGAGCGGCGGCGGCGCCTGGCCGCCGCACCACTGCATCAGCTCAGCGGCGGCAGTCGGCGCGGCACCGGTGTGGACTTGACGATGGCCGTGCTGGTTTCGGCGCGCTCGGTGACTTTCGCGAGAATCTCGTCGAGTTGTTCGATTGAATGCAGATAAAGCCGGGCGATGAAGCAGTCGTCGCCCGTGACCTTGTCGCACTCCACGAATTCGGGAATGCGCCGCAGCACCTCTTCCACCAGATGCAATTGCCCGGGCAGCGGCTTCACGCGCACGATGGCCTGCAGCGTGTAGCCAAGCGCGCGCGGATCGATCTGCACCGTATAGCCGCCGATCACACCTTGCGCTTCGAGCCGGCGCAGCCGCTCGGACGTGCTCGGCGCCGAAAGCCCCACGTGCTTGGCCAGTTCGGCGACGCTCGCCCGGGCGTCCTCGGCGAGCGCCGCGAGCAGCATGCGGTCGATGTCGTCGAGCGGCGCGGCGGCGGGCGTTGGGTTGGGACGTCGGTTCATGATCGCGCGGGTGCTCCGCCAGGTTAGCCTTTCAATCGAAGGCAAGTGTTGCCTTTCGCCTAAGTTTAGCCATGTATTCCCCGCCTTGCAGCCGATAAACTGGCTGGCAGATGCGAAGGGCTGCGCGCCCTTTGTCCGCCATATAGAGGATGCAAGCTGATGTCTTCCACCACTCCCGAAATTCGCCGCGGCGCGGCCGAGATGATCGTCGCGATGCTGATGTCCGGCACCATCGGCTGGCTCGTGGTCGCCTCGCGGCAGGCCCCGATCAATATCGCCTTCTTGCGCTGCGTGCTCGGCGGCGCGACGCTCACGCTCGTATGCGCCGCGCTCGGCCTGCTGCGCCGCAAGCATCTGCCGCTGCGCACGCTTGCGCTCGCCGTGCTGGGGGGCGCAGCCATCGTCGCGAACTGGGTGCTGCTGTTCGCCGCCTATTCGCGTGCTTCGATCTCCATGGCTACGGCCGTCTACAACACGCAGCCCTTCATGCTCGTCGGTCTCGGCGTGGTCATTTTGCGCGAGCGCGTGAGCGCCTCGACGCTCGCGTGGCTCGCGGTGGCCTTCCTTGGCCTCGTGTGCGTGGTCGAGGTACAGCCCGCCGTGCTCGCGGTGCCCGGCGAGTATCTGCAAGGCGTGGCCTACGCGGCGGGCGCGGCGTTTCTCTACGCGATCTCGTCGATCATCACGCGGCATCTGAAGGGCACGCCGCCGCATCTCCTCGCGCTCGTGCAACTCGCCTTCGGCGCGCTCGCGCTCGCGCCGTTCATCCACTACGGCACGCTGCCGGCCACGCCGCTGCACTGGGCGCAGCTCGTCACGCTCGGCGTCGTGCACACGGGCATCATGTACGTGCTGCTCTACGGCGCGATCCAGAAGCTGCCCACAGCGATGACGGGCGCGCTCTCGTTCATCTACCCGGTGGTCGCGATCCTCGTGGACTGGTTCGCGTTCGGTCAGCGCCTCGCGTGGATCCAGGTGGTGGGCGCCGCGCTGATCCTGGTCGCAGCGGCAGGCGTGAATCTCGGCTGGCGGATCGTGCCGCAACGGCGCGACACGCGTTCGGCGTGACCGGCGCCTGAGGCGCGCCTGACGCACCTGTGCTTCGTCATGTGGGGGTGGCCGCCCTGGCCGCATAATGGCGCGGTTCGAACCCGCGACCTTTTCCCCGCATGACGCAATTTCCCGCCAACCAGGACGAAGCCGAACTCGCGCGCGCCAAGCGCCGCGCGCTGCTGCTGCTGCTCGGTGCGGCGGCCGTGTTCGTCGGCACGGCGCTGTCGCCGCCCGGCATCGTGATCGATGGCGTGAAGGCCGTGAGCGAAGCCGCCATGGTCGGCGCGCTCGCCGACTGGTTCGCCGTAGTCGCGCTGTTTCGCCGCGTGCCGATTCCGTTCGTTTCGGCGCGCACGGGCGTGATTCCGCGCAACAAGGATCGCATTGCCGACGAGCTTGCCAACTTCGTGCGCGACAAATTTCTCGACGTGGGCTCGCTCGTCGGTCTGATCCGCCGTCACGACCCGGTCGAGCGGCTTGGCACGTGGCTGAGCGCGCCGATCAACGCGCAGCGCCTGGGCAATTACGCGGTGCGCATGATGTCGGGCGTGCTCGGCCTCACCGACGACGCGCGCATCCAGAACTTCATCCGCGAGGGCCTGCATGCCGCACTCGAGCGCGTTGATCTCTCGAAGTCGGCGGGCGCGATTCTCGACACGCTCACCAAAGACGGCCGCCACCAGGAACTGCTTGACCAGGTGCTCGACCAGCTCGGCGCGCTGCTGCGCGACGAGGGCACGCGCGCGTTCGTCGCAACGGCCATCGTCGACTGGCTCAAGAGCGACTATCCGACGACCGAGAAGTTTCTGCCAACAGAGTGGATTGGCGAGAGCGGCGCGCGTGTGGTGGAGAGCGCGGTGAACCGGCTGCTGCTGCAGGTGAGCGGGGATCGCGAGCATCATCTGCGTCGCAAGTTCGATGAAGTGGTGGAAAAGCTGATCGTGCAGCTCAAGAGCGATCCGGCTTTCCTGCGCAAAGGCGAGGAGCTGAAGGCGAGCCTGCGCGAGGGCAGCGCGCTCAACGAGTACACGCGCGCGCTGTGGGACAGTCTGCGCGCGTGGCTGCGCGACGATCTCGCGCGAGAGGACTCCGAACTGCACGCGAAGGTGGCCGCAACGGGCCGGTGGCTAGGCGAGACGCTCGCCGCCGACGCCGAGCTGCGCGCCTCGCTCAACGGTCACCTCGAGGACGCCGCGCGCGCCATGGCGCCCGACTTCGCGCGCTATCTCACGCATCACATCCGCGACACCGTGCAGAACTGGGACACGCGCGAAACGGCGCGGCTCATCGAGCTCAAAATCGGCAAGGATCTGCAAGAAATTCGCGTGAACGGCACGGTGATCGGCGGCGCGATCGGCTTGGGGCTCTATCTGTGCTCGCATCTGTTCGAGCTTGCGCGGCTGAAGATGGGTTACTGATTTGATTCGTATTCCAGATCAATCACCCGGGCAGAGGCGCGTGAAACCGCAGCCGTAGGTCATCTGTAGGGAAATCACCGATGCTTCGGGATTTTTGGCGCGAGTATCATGGTTTGACAGTTTGATCACGTCAGAGCTAATTCAAACGCTCGTTCGGAAACGGACGAGCGTTTTTTTTCGCCTTTTTATGCGGCCCGGCTAGACCGCTGCCGCCGGGGCTTCGAGTCGCTCGCCATTCGCGATCAGCGCGCCGCTCTTCGCCAGCTCCCCGGCCAGCTCGCGCAGCAGCGCCGGCCACGCGCCACGCGGGGCGAGCTGCTGCGCCGCGGCGCGCAGGGAGGCGGCACTTTCGAGCATCGTCATGAGCGAGTCGAAAGTCATCGCACGTACCTCGAGCAGCTTGAAGACGATCAGCACCTTGAGCGCGTTCTTCGCGTTGCGTGTCGGGTCGGCGCGCAGCCACGCAAGGCGCGAAAACGCGCGCTCGAGCGCCGCTTCGACGTTAGCGAACGGCTTGCCGTGGCCGGGAATGACTGTGCGCACGTCGAGCTTCGCAATGGCTTCCAGCACCGCTTGCTGCTCGGCGAAACCGCTTGCGCCGTCGAGCTCGGGAAAAATCACGCCGAAGCCGTGTTCCCAAAGCGCATCGGCGCTGATGAGCAGGCGCGGCTCGGCGGCATAGAGCATCACCGAGTCGGGGTCGTGTCCCGGTGCGCCGATCACCTCCCATTCGAAGCCGCCCAGCGTGAGCCGTTCGCCCGCCCCGAGCGTGCCTGTGAACGCGAATCGCTCGCAGGTCTGCCCGGTGGCGAGAAAGCTCAAACGCGGTTCGTCCCAGTCGCGCACGATCGCCGCACTCGCAGCCGGAATGAGCGTCGCGCAGGGCCAGTGCGCCTGCAGCTGCGCGTTGCCGCCGCAATGGTCCGAATGCAGGTGCGTATTGACGATCAGGTCGAGCGCTCGTGGGCCCAGCGCGTGGCGCACGAGCGCGAGGGTTTGTTCGGCGTGCGTGGCGTAGCCGGTATCGACGAGTGCGGCGCGCGCCTCGTCGATGAGCAGCACGTTGTTCGACGAGAGCCAGCCGCGCTCGAAAACGCGAATCGATTCAGGGAGTGCGGGCGTTGCACTCATGCTTGCGCGTGCTCCGGTTTCGGCATGACGAGGATCGTCGCGCGGCCCACCACGAGCAGTTCGCCTTTCTGGTTCACAGCCTCGCCCACAAGCTTCACGAGGTCGCCATTCAGGCTCGGCTTCCACCACGCTTCTTCCACGCGCCATTCGAACGTGATCGTGTCGTGCGCGTGTGCGGCGCGCTTGAGCTTCATGTCGAATTCGAGCCCGAGCGGCTGCGCGTACTGCGAGTAGTGCGTGGCGAGCAGCGCCATGAAATGCGCGGTGGGTTGCGTGCCCGAAGCGATCAGGCCGCCAAAGCGGCTTTGTGCGGCGTACGCTTCGTCGTGGTGCAGCGGGTTCAGGTCGTTCACGAGCAGTCCGAACGATTTCACCGATTCGGGCGTGAGCTGAAGCGTCGAGCGGAACGTTTCCCCGAGCGTGACGACGCGGGCGGGCGCGTTCATTGTTTTTCTCCTTGCGCTCGCCCTTGCGATTCGAAGCGCTGCGCAACCCATTCGGCGTGCCGCGCGTCGATCGCGTCCCAGACGGCGCGCTTTGCCGCTTCGTCGAGCGTGGACCAGCTGGCAATTTCGTCGATGGTGCGCAGGCACCCCTCGCACAAGCCGCTGCGCTCATCCATGCGGCAGATGTTGATGCAAGGCGAGGGCGGCGGCACTACGTTGTCCAGGCTGTCGCGAGTCGCGGTCATGCTCACGCGTCGCGCAGCGCGACGTCCACCACGGGCGCGCCGGTCAGCGCTTCCAGCTCCTGCGGCGAGAGGTTGAACACCGCATGCGGATGGCCTGCAGCGGCCCACAGGCTTTCGAGTTCGAACAGATCGGCGTCGATCAGCGTGACGGGCGTCGTGGCGTGGCCGATCGGGCACACGCCGCCAATCGCGTAGCCGGTTTTCTCGCGCACGAACTTCGCGTCGGCGCGGCCGATTTCGCCCACGTGCGCAGCCACTTTCTTTTCGTCCACGCGGTTTGCGCCGCTCGCGATCACGAGCACGGGCGCATCGTCTTTGCGGCGGCGGAACAGGATCGACTTGGCGATCTGCGCGACTTCGCAGCCAAGGCCCGCGGCGGCTTCGGCGGAAGTCTTGCCGGTTTCCGGCAGCATCACGACCGGCTTGGCGTGGCCGCGCTCGCGCAGCATCAGGGCCACACGGCGCGCGGAGTCAGGCAGGGCGTCGAGGTTGTCGAGGGTTTCCGTCATGAGTTGATTTCCTTCGTACTGCGATTCGATAGTCGATGCATCGCGCTTCACGAGCAGGCGGCTTCGCTGCGCGCTTTCGCGAGCAACGCCTTGCCCGCGCGCGAGACGTTCGCCCGGCCGATAGCCGTCGAGATGAAGTCGCCCGCCGCCACCACCTGGTTCAGGTCGATGCCGGTTTGAATGCCGAGGCCGTTCATGAGGTACAGCACGTCTTCGGTCGCGACGTTGCCCGTGGCGCCCTTCGCGTACGGGCAGCCGCCAAGCCCCGCGACCGACGCGTGGAAAATCGCGATGCCTTCTTCGAGCGCCGCGTAGATGTTGGCGAGCGCCTGGCCGTAGGTGTCGTGGAAGTGGCCCGAGAGCCGCTCGCGCGGAAACACCTTCGTCACCGCTTCGAACACTTCGTGCACGCGCCTGGCCGTGCCCACGCCGATGGTGTCGGCAATGTCGATCTCATCGCAGCCGAGCGCCGCGAAGCGCTCCACCACGTCGACGACCGAAGCGACCGGTACTTCGCCCTGGTACGGGCAACCGAGCGAGCACGACACGCTGCCGCGAATGCGCACGCCGTGTTCCTTCGCGGCTTGGGCCACGGGCGCAAAGCGCTCGATGCTTTCCGCGATCGAGCAGTTGATGTTCTTCTGCGAGAACGCCTCGCTCGCTGCGCCGAAGATCACGATTTCGTCCGCACGCGCGGCGAGCGCGCCTTCGAAGCCGCGCAAATTCGGCGTGAGGACCGAGTAGATCGCGCCCGCGCGGCGCTCGATGCCGGCCATGACTTCGGCGCCGTCGGCCATCTGCGGGACCCACTTGGGCGAGACGAACGAGGCGGCTTCGATGTTCGGAAAGCCAGCGGCCGATAGCCGGTTGATGAGCTCGATCTTCGTGGCGGTGGGAACGAATTCCTTCTCGTTTTGCAGGCCGTCGCGCGGCCCGACTTCGACGATCTTCACTGCGGTGGGTAATGCCATTGCCGTGTCTCCAACGAATATTTGAAATGCCTTGCGATGCTTCGATGTTCTCGCGTTCAGTAACCGCGCCCGACGTGCACCACGCCGCTCACGGTTTCGCCGCGAGCGAGCGCGCCGATCTTGTCGGCGACCTGCGAAATCGCTTCGTCGCGCAACGTGAGCGCCGAACTGTGCGGCGTGATCGTGATGCGCGGCTCGCGCCAGAAGAGATGATCGGGCGGTAGCGGCTCTTCGCGGAACACGTCGAGCGTGGCCGCCGCGAGCGTGCCGTTGGCGAGCGCGTCGAGCAGGTCCTGTTCGTCCAGATGCGTGCCGCGCGCCACGTTCACCAGATACGCGCCGCGCGGGAGCTTGCCGAAGGTGCGCGCGTTGAGCACGCTTTCGGTGTCGGGCGTGGCGGGCAGCAGGTTCACGAGCACCTTGACGCCGTCGAGGAAAGCGTCGAACTGCTCGCTATGCAGCTCGCCCGAAAACGTTTCGATGCCCGCGATCGTCTTCGCGCTGCGCGAAAAGCCGCGCACCGGCACGCCGAGCGCGGCGACCGCGTGCGCGACCTGCGCGCCCAGCACGCCAAGGCCGAGCACGCCGACCGTGAAGGTTTCGTGCGGATGCGGCGCGAGCACGTGCCATTCGCGGCGCGCCTGCGCGAGCGCGTATTCGTCGAAGCGGCGCAGGTAGCGCAGCACGGCGTGCTGCACGTACTCGCTCATTTGCCGGCCCATGCCCGAGTCTTCGAGCCGCACGAGCATGGCGGTGCCCGGCAGTGTGCCCGGCCGCTCGCGTTCGTGGGCGAGGATCGCGTCGACGCCCGCGCCCAGATTGAAGATGGCGCGCAGGCCCGGCACGCCGAAAAGCTCGCGCGGCGGGTGCCAGACGACTGCGTAATCGGCGGGATCGGTGTCGCCGGGCTGCCACTCGCGCAACTCGGCGTCGGGCAGGGCGCGCGCGAGGCCGTGCAGCCATGTGGAGGCGTCGGTCTGCGGGAACCAGAAAATGATCTTCATGATGGGTGAACCTGTCCCTGGTATGCGGGTGTGGCTGCCAACGGCACGGTAGCGCCGCGTGCACTGGCACCATTCTACTTTTTCGGGCCTGCGGCCGCCGGGCAAATCGCGGCGCGGCGTGCCTCCCGCCGGGCCGCTGCGAGGGCGCGGAAAAGCTAAGCAAAAAAAATTGGTTCGGCGCGCGCGGCTTGCAAGCCACAATCCCTTCACGCCGTGTTCCAGCGAGGAAAAAATCATGCTTTCGTGCGCGCAAATGCGTTGGCCGCCCCGCCTCGTCACCGTGCCGGGCCTGCACGGCAGCGACGGCGCTCACTGGCAGAGCTGGCTCGAACGGCAGTTCGCGCGCTCGCTGCGCGCGGAGCAGGACGATTGGGACGCGCCGGATCTCGCGGTTTGGGGTGCGGCGCTCGCGCGGCGGCTCGCCGGGGAGCGCGGGCCGTTCCTGCTGGCCGCGCACAGCTTCGGCTGCCTTGTGACGGCGCATGCGCTGCATACGGGGGTGCTGGGGGAAAACGGCGCCGACATTGCGGGCGTGCTGTTCGTCGCGCCCGCGAGTCCTGAGAAGTTCCGCTTTGCCGGCGCATTCGAGGCGCGGCAGCTTCCCGTGCCGTCCATCCTCATCGGCAGCGAAACCGATCCGTGGATGCCGCTCGAAGGCGCCCGCGCGCTTGCGCAGCAGTTGGGCAGCACGTTCGTGAACCTCGGCGATGCAGGACACATCAACACGGCGGCAGGCTTCGGCCCATGGCCGCGCGCCAAGTATTTCGTCGATACGCTGATCCACGGCGCAGCACCAGGGCGGCTGCGCGACGAGGCGTTCGACCAGAGCGGTCCGGCGTACGCCTGAGCCGAGCCGCAGCAAACTGCGGTTCAGCGTTCCTTGCGCTCAGTGCTTGAGCGCTGAGCGCAACAACCGCGCCGTGTGGAGTGCGATCATCCCTTCTTCGTCGGTGCGGATCGCGAATACCGGCACGCGGCTTTCGCGCGCGCTCACCCGTTCATTGCCCTGACTGCTGCCCACCTCGTTGGCTTGCGCGTCGAGCACGGTGCCGAAAATCGGCGCGAGCCGTTCGCACACCTGCGCGCGTATGGGCGCGGCGTGTTCGCCAATGCCCGCCGTGAACACGAGGCCATCGAGGCCGCCCAGCACCACCGCGAGCTTGCCCACCTCCTGTGCGATGCGATACGTATAGAAGTCGATCGCGAGCTTCGCCCGGTCGCTGCCGCTCGCGAGCAGCTCACGCATGTCGCTGCTCAGTCCCGACAAGCCCTTGAGGCCCGACTCCTGATACAGCACCTTCTCGATGGCGTGGTAATCCATGCCCTTCGCGATCATCCAGAGCACGGCGCCCGCGTCGAGCGCGCCGCAGCGCGTGCCCATGGGCAGGCCGTCGAGCGCGGTGAGGCCCATGGTCGTCTCCACGCTCTTGCCGTCCTTCATCGCGCACAGGCTCGCGCCGTTGCCCAGGTGCGCGACGATCACGCGCCCGCGCGCAATGTCGGGCGCGACCTGATGCATGTGCTTGGCGATGTACTCGTATGAGAGGCCATGAAAGCCGTAGCGCCGCACGCCCTCGCCGTAATAGCTGTAGGGCAGTGCGAAAAGCTGCGCCATGATGTCGTTGCCCGCATGGAACGCGGTGTCGAAGCACGCGACCTGCGGCAGTTCGGGCGCGGCCTGGCGCACCGCGCGAATCGCGGCGAGATTGTGCGGCTGATGCAGGGGGGCGAGCGGCGTGAGGGCATCGAGCTCCTGGATCACTTCGTCGTTGATGAGCACGGCGTCGGCGTAGCGCGCGCCGCCGTGAACCACGCGGTGACCGATCGCGGCGGGCGGCGTGTCGCGCAGTCCCACGGCGAGCACGAGGCGCAGAAGCCGAAACGCGGCGTCGTGATCGGCGACCTGGGCGACCGGAAACTTCTCGTCGACGATCAGGCGACCGTCGGCCATATGCGCGACCACGCGCGGCGCGACGCCGATGCCCTCGATCTGGCCGCCCGCGCCATGCAGCGCGCGCGCACCGCCTTCCACGTGGTCGTCTTCGATCACGCGATACACCGAACACTTGATGCTCGACGAACCCGCATTCACGACGAGCACGACATGGCCTTGATCGGCCGGCTGGGCTTGGACGCTGCTCACAGGATCTCCGTCGCTTTGCGCGCGCGCCGTGCGTGTGCGAGCAGCACGGCGATCGCGCAGCTGCCGATGCGCGAGCGCACGCTGTCGGCGCGGCTCGTGAGGATGATCGGCACGCGCGCGCCGAGGACGATGCCGGCCGCTTCTGCACCGGCAAGGAAGGTGAGTTGCTTGGCGAGCATGTTGCCCGCTTCGAGGTCGGGCACGAGCAGGATGTCGGGGTCGCCGGCCACGGGCGAGGTGATGCCCTTGATGCGCGCGGCCTCGGCGCTGATCGCGTTGTCGAAGGCAAGCGGCCCGTCGAGCAGGCCGCCCGTGATCTGGCCGCGGTCGGCCATCTTGCAGAGCGCGGCGGCGTCGATGGTGGAGGGCATCTTTTCGGACACGGTTTCGACCGCGCCGAGAATGGCGACCTTGGGCGTGCCGACGCCCAGCGCCTGCACGAGATCGATCGCGTTGCGCACGATGTCGGCCTTGTCGGCGAGCTTCGGGAAGATGTTGACGGCCGCGTCCGTAATGAAGATCGGCTTGTGGTACGACGGCACGTCCATCGCGAACACGTGCGAGAGGCGGCGCTCGGTGCGCAGGCCGTTCGCGCCGAGCGCGACTTCGTGCAGCAGCTCGTCGCTGTGCAGGCTGCCCTTCATGAGCAGTTCGGCCTCGCCTTCGCGCACGGCGCGCACCGCGAGTTCGGCGGCGGCGTGGCTGTGCGGCGCGTCGATGATGGTGATGCCGTCGAGGCGCAGGTCGGCTTCCTCGGCCACCGCGCGGATCTTCGCTTCGGGGCCCACCAGGATCGGCACGATCAAGCCGAGGTTGGCGGCGTCGAGCGCGCCCGTGAGCGAGGACACGTCGCACGGATGCGCTACGGCGGTGGGCACGGGCGCGAGGCCGCCGCAACGGGCGAGCAGAACCGAATACTTGTCGGGCGATGACGTCATGGCGGTCTCCACGAGGACCTGCGTTTGAACCACTGCGTTCGAACCATGCTGCGGCGCGCAAAGCCGTAACAGTGTAGACCAGCGTGAGTGACGCAGTCGGCCAGATGCGCGCCAGCGTGCCGCGACATCGTGACACGCCACGCGAAGCGTTGTCCGGCGCGCCTGTCACGCTTCGTTCACAGCGCGGGGTGATCATGGAGCAGGCACTTGGGGCCGCGGTGTGCCTTGACTTTCGGCATGTCGCCGCCTAACTTTTTAGATGCCGCAGTGCAACATGATCTGGCTCTTTTCATGTCGCGGCCGCGAGGCGCAAGGAACGCGCGCGCGGCCGTGCATGTCCGCCGTGAATATCTTTGCCGGCCCCGTCGTCCGCAATGCCGCCCGCGCGAGGGCGGCGCGGGCAACGGTCAGGCCTCGCGCGCCATCCGTCGTGAAGGCGCGCGTCCACAACCCGCGCCGGCCTGGCGCTTGCTTGCCGCGAGGCGAGCAGGCGCTCCCTTAAAGGAGATTCGTCTCGTGGCAGTTTCCCCCTCCTCGCCGCAGCTTTCGTCGCCGTTTTCCTTTTTGCCCGCACTCGCATCGGGCGCGTCTTTCTGGCCCTTCGCGTCTTTCTGGCCCCTCGCGGGCGCGTCCGACGAGGCGTCATCGCCCCGCACGCCGCTGACCGAAGCGGCTTCGGCTGTCTCTTCGGTTGTCACCCAGGCCATCGAGTCGGCGCAGGCCACGCCTATGCCCGCGCAACCGCTCTACGACTACCTCTACGACGCCTGGCAGCGCAGCGTCCTGTTCCTCGACGTGCTGCGCGAGCGCGGCAACCAGACGTATGTGCACGAGCAGGCGGGCATGCCGCCCGTGCTCGCGTTCGACTACGAAGTGGTTGTCGACGGCCGCGAACTCGACGATCCCTGCAACTACGCTCTCCTGCGCATCAAGCCCGAAGAGGGCGTGCCGACCGACCCGCGCATGCGCCCGTTCGTCGTGATCGATCCGCGTGCGGGCCACGGCCCCGGCATTGCCGGGTTCAAGATGGACAGCGAAGTCGGCATCGCGCTGCGCAAGGGGCACCCGTGCTACTTCGTGACCTTCTTCCCGGTGCCCTGCGAAACGCAGACGATCCAGTCGGTCGCGCAGGCCGAGGGCGTGTTCGTGCAACGCGTGCGCGACCTGCATCCCGACGCGGACGGTCTGCCGTTCATCATCGGCAACTGCCAGGGCGGCTGGGCCGCGGCGCTGCTCGCGGCTTCCGCGCCCGCGCTGGTCGGCCCGCTCATGCTCGCCGGCTCGCCGCTGTCGTACTGGGCCGGCGTGCGCGGCAAGAACCCCATGCGCTATTCGGGCGGCATGCTGGGCGGCTCGTGGATGTCGTCGCTCGCCGCGGATCTCGGCGACGGCCGCTTCGACGGCGCGTATCTCGTGCAGAACTTCGAGTACCTGAATCCGGCCAACACGTACTGGGGCAAGCTCTACAACCTCTATTCGAGGGTCGATTCCGAGCGCGAGCGCTTCCTCGAATTCGAGCGCTGGTGGGGCGGCCATTTCCAGTTGAACCGCGCCGAGATCGACTGGATCGTGCAAAACCTGTTCGTGGGCAATCACCTCACGCGCAACGAAGTGTTCGCGAAGAACGCGCGTTCGCCGGTGGATCTGCGCAACATCCGCACGCCGATCATCGTGCTCGCCTCCTGGGGCGACAACATCACGCCGCCGCAGCAGGCGCTGAACTGGATTCCCGACCTGTATGCGAGCGTCGACGAGATCGTCGCCAACGAGCAGGTGATCGTGTACTGCCTGCACGACAAGGTGGGGCACCTCGGCATCTTCGTTTCGGCGAGCGTGGCCAATAAGGAGCACACCGAACTATTCTCGGCGCTCGACCTGATCGACGTGCTGCCACCGGGCCTTTACGAAGCGAAGATCACCGACTCGACGCCGGAAGCCGGGCGGCTCGAAGCGCTCGAAGGGCGCTACGAGATCCGCTTCGAGCGCCGCACGATCGAAGACATTCTCTCGCTCGACGACGGCCGCGACGACGAGCAGCCCTTCGAAGTGGTGCGCCGTTTTGCGGAAAACAACCAGCGTCTCTATGACCTGGTCGTTTCGCCGTTCGTGCGCGCGTCGAGCAATGCGTACAGCGCGCATGCGCTGCGCGAGTCGCACCCGTCGCGCGTGGAGCGCAGCGTGATCAGCGACGCGAACCCCGCGCTGGGCGTGCTGCCTGCCGTCGCGCAAGCGGTGCGGGAACATCGCAAGCCGGTCGCCCCCGACAATCCGTTCACGCTGCTCGAAAAGCAGGCTTCGGCCACCATCGAGGCGTCGTTGGACGCGTACCGCGACGCGCGCGACGCCTGGATCGAAAGCACCTTCTACAACGTCTACACCGCGCCGTGGGTGCAGGCCTGGGTGGGCGTGACGCCGAACCAGCCGCTCGAGCCGATTGCGCCGCCGCTCATGGCGCTGCGCAAGGAACTTGCGCAGTACCGCCTGCGCGCGGCGCGCGCACACCTCACGAAGGGCACGCTCGTCGACGCGTTCATGCGCATTGCCGCGTACATCGTCGACGAAATGCATACCGTGCAGTACCGGCCGTTCCAGCGCATGCGTGAACTCGCGCGCGAGTATCTCGGGGATCGTCAGCCGAGCATTGCCGAGCTCAAGGAAGCGGCGCGCCGCCAGGGCGCGATCGTGCAACTCGACCCGCAGGCGGCGATCGAGGCCTTGCCCGAGATCGTGCCCGACATGAAGTTGCGCCGCGCGCTGCTCGCGGCCGTGTACCGCATCGCGACCGTGTCCGGGCCGCTCGAAGGCGAGCGGCGCGAGCGCTATCGCGACGTGCAGCGCGCGCTGGGCGTCGAGCCGGGCAGCGAGAAGACGGGCTTGCCGCCGCTCGATGGCGGCGGGTCGTCGTCGGATGGCGGCGGCGTTTCTGGCGCTGGCGGCGGTGCGGCGGGCGACACTAGCCTGGAGCCGGGCGTCAAGGCATCCGCCGCCGCACAAGCTGATGAACTTGAAGCGCCGGCGGGTCCCGCGAGGGCCTCCCGCGCGAAGGCCGCCGCAGCGAGCGAAAGCGCGGCCCCGGCAAAACACATTCGTGCGGCGCGCGCCGGCGTGAAGGTGAAGGCGGCGGAACCGGCCGAAGCGAAGAAGGCGCCGGCTGCCGCCAAATCGGCGGCGCGCCGCTCGCGCGCGGCGTCTACGCCCACCGCTACGCGCGCCGCGGGCGCGACGGCCACGCGCCGCCGCGCGACGCGCAGCGCGGGCGAGTAAGGAAGAGCAAAGAGCAGTCCATTCCAGTGTCGCCTCGACGCGCCGCATCCCCGCCGATGCGGCGCGTCGTTTTGATGCCGGCACATCGGCCGCCAGATCGGCAACTGCATCCGCAGCCATCACAGGCCGTCATCCACTGCGAGGTCAGCCATGCATACCCCTCCCGAACGGCCGCTTGCCGGCATGCGCGCGCTCGTCACCGGCATCGCGAACGCGGATTCAATCGCTTACGGCTGCGCCCGCGCATTTGCCGATCTTGGCGCGCAACTCGCCATCACCTATCTCAACGACAAGGCCAGGCCCTACGTCGAACCGCTCGCCAACGAACTGGGTGCGCAGTTGCTGCTGCCGCTGAACGTCGAGGAGGACGGGCAACTGGATGCCGTGTTCGATGCCGTGCACGACACGTGGGGCGCGCTCGACATCGTGCTGCACTCCATCGCCTATGCGCCGAAGGAAGATCTGCAGGGCGGTTTGCTCGATTCGTCGGCGCAGGGCTTCGCCTATGCGATGGACGTGTCGTGCCACTCGTTCATCCGTATGGCCAGGCGCGCCGCACCGCTCATGCCGCACGGCGGCACACTGTTCGCCATGAGCTACGACGGCGCGAACCGCGTCGTGCCCAACTACAACCTCATGGGCCCGGTGAAGGCGGCGCTCGAAGCGTCGTGCCGCTATCTCGCGTTTGAACTCGGGCCGCTCGGCATTCGCGTGCACGCCATCTCGCCGGGGCCGCTCAAGACGCGCGCGGCCTCGGGCCTGCCCGACTTCGACCGCATGCTCGCGGAGGCCGTGGACCGCGCGCCACTTGGCGAACTCGTCGACATCATGGACGTGGGTTATGCCACCGCGTATCTGGCCACGCGCTACGCGCGCCGCATGAGCGGCAACACCGTGTACATCGACGGCGGCGCGCACATCATGGCGTGACAGCGCATTAAGCACACTTCGCACGCTTAGCACGAAAGCCGAATAGCAAAGCTCGCATCGGTATAAGCCGTGCGTCCCGGCTCGCTAGAATCGAGCGTTCGGCCTGCTTACGAAAATCACGCAAGCAGGCCGAAACGCCTTTCAACGACAGACGGGGATCACCATGGCAGGTTTGGGACGCACGGCGCGCTGGCTCGGCGCGGGCATCATCGCATTGAGCGCGGCGGCGGCGCATGCCGAAACGTCGCTCTTGAACGTCTCGTACGACGTGACGCGCGAGCTGTACAAGGACATCAACGCGAGCTTCATCGCCGACTATCAGAAGAAGACCGGCGAGACCCTGTCGATCAAGCAGTCGCACGGCGCTTCGAGCGCGCAGGCGCTCTCGGTGCTGCAAGGTCTGCAAGCCGATGTCGTGACGATGAACCAGCCCAACGACATCGACCTGCTCGCGCAGCAGGGCCATCTCGTGCCCGCGAACTGGCGTACGCGTCTGCCCGACGCGAGCGCGCCCTATACGACGACGATGGTGTTCCTCGTGCGCAAGGGCAATCCCAAACACATCAAGGACTGGGACGATCTCGCGAAGCCCGGCGTGCAGGTCGTGATCGCCAACCCGAAGACCTCGGGCAATGGCCGCTACGCGTATCTGGCCGCGTGGGGCTACCGCAAGCAACAAGGCGCAAGCGACGCGCAGGCGCTCGACTTCGAGCGCGCCCTGCTGAAGAACGTGCCGGTGCTCGACGCGGGCGGCCGGGGCGCAACGACGACGTTCACGCAACGCGGCATCGGCGACGTGCTCGTGACCTTCGAAAACGAAGTGGCGCTCATCGATACGGGCGTGGGTGCGAAGGACTTCGAAGCGGTCTATCCCTCGGTGAGCTTGCTGGCGGAGCCGCCGGTGACGATCGTCGACAAGGTCGTGGACAAGCGCGGCACGCGCAAGACCGCGCAGGCATATCTCGACTATCTGTATTCGCCCGCCGCACAGGAGATCATCGCGCAGCACCATCTGCGTCCGCGCGATGCCGCCGTGCTCGCGAAGCACGCAAGCGAGTTCAAGCCGATCAAGACATTCACGGTCGAGCAGGTGTTCGGCAGCTGGCAGAACGCGCAGGCCACGCATTTCGCCGACGGCGGCACGTTCGATCAGATCGTGGCGGACCGCAAGTAACTCTCTTCCCCCGCGCACGAAAAAACGCCTCGCAAATCATCTGCGAGGCGTTTTCGTTTGTGGCGCCGGTTGCAGCGCTAAACCGGCTTAGTACCAGCCGCGACGGCCGTACCCATCGCGGCGGCCGTACCAGCGATGGCCGTCCCAGTAGCGGTCGCCGTGCCAGCCGACCACGATAGTCGGCGGCGCGTAGCCCACGCGCACGGGCGGCGCGACGTAGACCGGACGCGGCGCGACATAAACCGGCTGTGGCGCGACATACACCGGCGCGGGTGCAACATAAACCGGAGCGGGCACGCCGACATTCAGGCCGACTACCACACCGGCCATCGCGGTTTGCGAGGCGGCCAGGACAAGCGCTCCAGCACCCAGTGCGGCAAAGAGTTTGGTTTTCATTTTGAGCCCCTTCGGTTGAAGATTCGTTGGGTTCAATGTAGCCAGGCGCTCGCCCGCTTGAGTTACCAAACTGCAACAAACTGCGCGCGAATTTTACGGGCGGTAATGGGAGGAAAGGTCGCGCGCCCGCCTGTGGCGGGGCTCTCGCATGTTTCGCGCATGCGGCGGTGTTTCAATTCGTGATCGTCAGGGCAGGTCTGTAATCGGCGAGCCGGGCGCGAAACGCCCGGCTCGCACTCGCAGTGAATGCTGCCGTTACTGCACCGCGACGCTTGCGAAGTTCTGGCGGCCGAACGGGCTCACCTGATAGCCGCTCACGTTCGTACGCGTGATCGCGGCGGCGGTCGGGTAGCCAAGCGGAATCCACAGCGCCTGGTCGTGGATGATCTGCTGGGCGGTTTCGTAGAACTTCACGCGCTTGGCCTGATCGGCGGTGGCCTTGCCGTCGGCGATCAGCTTGTCGAGCTGCGGATCGCAAAAGCGCGCGAAGTTGATGCCCGACTGCACCGCATTGCAGCTAAAGAGCGGCGAGAGATAGTTGTCGGGGTCGCCGTTGTCGCCGGCCCAGCCCATGAAAAGCGTGTCGTGCTGGCCCTGCTTCGCTTGCTTGATCAGCTCGCCCCACTCGATCACCTTGATCTCGGCCTTCACGCCGATCTTCGCGAAATCGGCCTGCAGCAGCTCGGCGCCCGCGCGCGGGTTCGGGTTCAGCACGCTGCCGTTCGGGCGCACCCAGAGCGTCGTCGAGAAGCCGCCCGCCAAGCCCGCGTCGGCGAGCAGTTGCTTCGCCTTCGCCGGGTCATACGGGTACGGCTGGATCGACTTGTCGTAGCCCCAGGTGATGGGCGGCCACGGGTTTGTCGCGGGCGTGGCCGTGTTGTCGAACACCGTCTTCAGGTAGGTGGTGCGGTCGAACGCCATGTTCAGCGCCTGGCGCACCTTCTGGTTGTCGAGCGGCTTCTTCTGCGTGTTGAGCGCAACGAATGCCGTCATGAACGCGGGCGTTTCCACCACCTTGAGCGCGCTGTCCTGCTTCGCCGCGCTCACGTCCTGGGGCTTGGGCGAGAGCGCGATCTGGCATTCGCCGGCCTTCACCTTCTGCGCGCGCACGGCGGCGTCGGGCGTGATCGCGTAGATCAGGCGGTCTACCTTCGGCTTCGGCCCCCAGTAGGCCGGGTTCACGTCGTAGCGGATCAGCGCGTCTTTCGTGTAGCTCTTGAGCACGAACGGGCCCGTGCCCACCGGCTTCGCGTTGAGGTCGACCTGCTTGCCGGCCTTGAGCAACTGGTCGGCGTACTCGGACGAATAGATCGACGCGAAGCCCATCGTGAGGATCGAGAGGAACGTGGCGTTCGGCTCGTTGAGCTCGAACTTGACCGTGTTCGCATCGACCTTCGTGACCGACTTCACGAGCTTCACGAGGCCCATCGACTGCGCGTGCGGGAAGCCGCTCGCGCCAGCCACCTTGTGCCACGGATTGTTCGCGTCGAGCATGCGCTCGAACGTGAAGACCACGTCGTCGGCGTCGAGCGCGCGCGTGGGCTTGAACCATTCGGTCGTCTGGAACGCCACGTTGGGCCGCAGATGGAACGTGTAGGTCAGGCCGTCGGCGCTCACATCCCACTTGTCCGCGAGCGAGGGCACGACCTTCTTTTGCGCTTCGTCGTAGGCCACGAGCGAATTGAAGATGACGTCGGCGGAAGCGTTGGTCGTGACGAGCGAGTTGAACTGCACGACGTCGAAGCCATCAGGGCTCGACTCGGTGCAGACCGTCAGCGGCTTGGCGAGCGCGGGCGTGGCCGCGAACGCGCAGGCGGCGCCAAGCGCGGCTGCGAGCACGAGTCCAGATACTCCAGGTACGCCTGGTACAAGCGCGCGCGCGGTGGGCGAGGTAAAGCGCATGGGATCTCCGTGGTTCTTCGGTGGCGGGCGGCGCCCCGTTTTGTTTGCGGCTTGGTTTGATTCGGGAGAGGCGGGAAGGCCAGGAAGGGCGCCCGGACGAGGCAAGCTTATCGAAGGGAAAATGCCGAGACAACAATTTAATCCACATACCCATATGGCATGGGCTCGCCGTGCGAGTGTCCGGCGCGCGGGCCAGGAGGCGGCCCGCGCCATGAGACGAGCCTCAGTGGCTCGCGGTGCGCGGCTTGCGCGGCGCCTTTTCGAACACGCGGTCGTAGACCCAGCGCGGCAGCGCGCGCAGCATCGTGGCGGCCACGCGCATCGGCCAGGGGAACACCGCGAACGCGGTGCCGCGCGCGATGGCTTGCGCGGCCTTTGCCGCGAACTGGTCCGCATCCATCAGGAAGGGCATGCGGTAGGGGTTCTTCGCCGTCATGGGCGTGCGGATATAGCCGGGCGCGATCGTGACCACCGGCACGCCGAACGGACGCATTTCCACACGCAGCGCTTCGAGATAAGCGAGTGCTGCGGCCTTCGAGGCGCTGTATGCGCCCGAGCCCGGCAGCCCGCGCACGCCCGCCACGCTCGCAATGCCCACCAGCGTGCCGCGTTTCGCTTTCGCCATGGCGGAGGCGAACGGCTCGAAGGTGGCGACCATGCCGAAGTAGTTGGTGTCCATCACATCGCGGAACGTGGCGAGGTCGCCTTCGCCCGTCAGCACGCCGCGGCTCACGCCCGCGTTGGCGATGACGATGTCGGGCATGCCGTGCTGTGCGATGAAGTCGCGCGCGGCGGCGGCGAGCGCATCGGCGTCGCGCACGTCGGCGGGATAGATGGAGATGGGGTGATCGGGGTGGGACTGCCGGAAGCCGGCAAGGGCTTCGCCGCGGCGCGCGACGAGCCCGAGTACGGCGCCCTGCCGCGCGTATTCGGCGGCGAGCGCGGCGCCAATGCCGCTCGACGCGCCGGTGATGAAGACCTTCAGTGGCGCGTCTTGCATGGCGCTGTGCATTACATCTTCTTCGAACGGACCTGCGAGACGATGAAGTCCATCACCTGCAGCGTGCCCGGCAGCGCCTTGTCTTCCGGACCCTGGACCATGGCCGGACCGGTTTCGTACTTGCCCTGGATGGCGATGGTCGGCACGCCGTCGATCTTGTACGAATCGAGCAGGGCCTTGTCACGCTGCAGCGCGCTCTGCGTCGAGAACGAGTTGTACGCTTCCATGTACTTCTTCGAATCGACGCCCTGCGTGGCGAGGAACTTCGCCTGCTCTTCCGGCGTGAGCAGGTAGTTCTTGTTCACGTGGATTTCGTGGAACACGACCGGCGTGAGCTTCTGGGCGAGGCCGAGCGCGTCGAGCGCGTAGTACATCTTCGAATGCGGGATGAAATCGTCACGGAATGCCACCGGCACGCGCTTGAACACGACGTCCGGTCCTTGCTTCTTGATCCACGATTCGAGGAACGGGTCGAACGCGTTGCAGTGCGGGCAGCCGTACCAGAAGAACTCGATCACCTCGATCTTGCCCGCAGGCACGTCGAGCGCCTGAGGCGTTTTCAGGACCGTGTAGTCCTTGCCGGCCACGGGGGCGTCGGCGGAGGCGTGTGCGACGCCGGCGATCAGCGAAAGCGAGAGAAAAAGCGTACCGAGAAGTCGTTTCATGGCGTAGGAATCCACTGTTCTTGGACCGGCGGCGGCCGGTTGTTTGCCGCAGGACGCCGTTCGCGCGAACGAGGCGCGGGCGGGTGCTGCGCGAGTTTTGCCTGGGTGTTGCCTGGTTGTTGCCGGGTTGTTGCCGGGGTGCTGCCGGGGTGCTGCTCGTAGAGGACGCCGCGCCGCGGGCTGCGCGGCGCGGAACGGCGATTACTGCTTCGTGAAGCGGATGACGGCGGTATCGATACCGGCATCGGACAGGCGCTGACGCGTCGAGTTCATGTCGTCGAACTTCGTGAACGGACCGATGCGCACGCGATAGTACGTCACACCGCCGGCGTCGCGCTGCGTCACCTTCGACTCGAACCCCTGGAACGCGAGGCGTGCGCGCTGCTGCTCGGCGTCGCCGGAAGTCTTGTACGCGCCCACTTGCAGGAAGTAGCCGGTGTTGGCGTCGCCCGGTGCGGGCGTGGCGCTGCCGGGCTTGGCGGCCGGGGGCGTCGGCACCGCGTTGGCGGGCTTCTGCGGCTGGTTGCCCGCGAGAATCTGCGCCGGGTTGGTCGCGCTGTTCGAGTTGCTGGCCGACTGCGGCTTCTTCGCGATGGCCGTGCCGCCCGTGACGGTTTCACCCGTCGACGGCTGCGGCGCGACGGCCACGCCATTGGCGCTGTTGTTGTTCGCACCCGAGGGCGGCACTTCGACGATTTGCGGCTCTTCGAGCATGCCCGAGGACTGCGACTGGTTCGTGGTCTGGCCCGGCGCCGTGTTGGGCGGCGTGCTTTGCGCCGCCTGCGGCACCGGCTGGCCAGGCGACTTGCCCTGCAGCGCGCGGTTCGGGTCGACCTGCTCGTTGTTCTGGCTGACGTCGGAGGCGGCCGGCGGCGCGACCTTCGAGACGAACGGCGTGGGCGCGCGCGTGATGTAGAGCGCCACCACCACCGCGATCGCAAGGCCGACGATCAGGCCCAGCACGATGCCGAGAAAGGTTCCCCCGGACTGCTTCGACTGCTGTTTTGTAGTGCGGCGCGGTTTTGCCATCGTCTGAATCACCTGCAAACAAGAGAATCCTGGAATGGCCGTCCGCGCGAGGCGGCGGCCCCAAACATGTTTCTGTGCGCGGGTCTCGCGCGTCTCGTTACATGCGCTCCGGCGCGGATACGCCGATCACGGCCAGGCCGTTCGCGAGCACCCGGCGCGTGGCCGCGAGGAGGGCGACGCGGGCGTCGCGCTCGGCGGCGGCGTCGACGAGAACGCGTTCGGCATTGTAGAACGAGTGAAACTCAGCGGCGAGTTCGCGCAGGTAGAACGCCACCGCGTGCGGCGCGAGTTCGCTGGCGGCATGCGTGAGCATGTCGGGGAACTCGCCGAGTTTCGCGATGAGCGCGAGCGCGCGCTCGCTCGACAGCGGCGCGAGATCGACCATGGGCAGCGCGGCCAGATTGCCGCCGAACTTGCCCTGCCAGTCGCCGAGGATCGACGAGATGCGCGCATGCGCGTACTGCACGTAGTACACCGGGTTTTCGTCGTTTTCCTTCAGCGCGAGGTCGATGTCGAACACGAATTCGGTGTCGGCCTTGCGCGAGATCAGGAAGAACCGCACCGCGTCGCGGCCGCGGCGGATGGTGGCCTCGTCGAGCAGGTCCGGCGAAACTTCGCTGCCGGGGTTCGCGCCGCCCGACCATTCGATCAGGTCGCGCACCGTTACGTAGCTGCCCGCGCGCTTGGAGATCTTCACCTCCTGGCCGTCGCGCATCACCGTCACCATCTTGTGCAGCACGTAGTCGGGGTATCCCTTCGGAATGCCGATGCCGAGCGCCTGCAGGCCCGCGCGCACGCGTGCAATGGTGCCGTGGTGATCGGAGCCCTGGATATTGATGACCTTCGTGAAGCCGCGCTCCCACTTCGTGACGTGGTAGGCCACATCCGGCAGGAAGTAGGTGTAGGTGCCGTCGGACTTGCGCATCACGCGGTCCTTGTCGTCACCGTAGTCCGTGGTCTTGAGCCACAGCGCGCCTTCCTGCTCGTAGGTCTCGCCCGACGCGACCAGCGCCTCGACGGTCTTCTCGACGCGGCCTTCCGTGTACAGCGACGACTCGAGGTAGTAGCGATCGAACTTCACGCCGAACGCCTGCAAATCGAGATCCTGCTCGTGGCGCAGATAGGCCACGGCGAAGCGGCGGATCGCTTCGAGGTTCTCCGGATCCTTCTCGCCCGTGACGGGCTCGCCGTCCTTGGCCGCGACGGTTTCGCCCGCGAGATAGTCGCGCGCGATGTCGGCGATGTATTCGCCGTTGTAGGCGGCTTCGGGCCACTCGGCGTCGCCGGGCTTGAAGCCGCGTGCGCGCGCCTGGGTGGAGACGGCGAGGTTGCCGATCTGCACGCCCGCGTCGTTGTAGTAGAACTCGCGATGCACGTCGTAGCCCTGCGAGGCGAGCACGTTCGAGATGGCGTCGCCGAGCGCGGCCTGACGGCCGTGGCCTACGTGCAGCGGGCCCGTGGGATTGGCCGAGACGAACTCGACGAGCACGTGCCGGCCGGCTTCGCGCTGCGAACGGCCGAATGCCTCGCCCTGCTCGAACACGGCGCCGATCACGGCGCGCTTCGCGTTCGCGGTGAGACGCAGGTTGATGAAGCCGGGGCCGGCCACTTCGGCCGCCTCGACGAGGCCTGCGGCCTCGGGCTGGGCGAGCACGGCGTCGACGATCTGCTGGGCGAGCTGGCGCGGGTTCGCGCGCATGGGCTTGGCGAGCTGCATCGCGACGTTGCAGGCGACGTCGCCGTGCGCGGCGACTTTCGGGCGCTCGAGCGTGATCGCGGGCACGACGAATGCGGCTTCGCTCGCGCCTTCGGTGGCCTTCGCCACCTGGGCTACGGCTTGCGCGAGCAGGGTCTCCAGGGTGTGTTTCTGTGCGGGCAGCATGCTGGTTGCAAGTCCTGTGCGGGTAATGGGATGCGGGGCCGGCGCTTCAGGCATGTGGCCTCTGGCTGCCGGCGTGGACCGCCGAATACGGGTGAGGGCGCGTCAGCCTTGCGGCAGGCCGCCTACCGTGCGCCAATGCGCGGGCGGCCTCGTTGCGGCAGGCGGCGTGGCGGCGTCTTCGACGCCAGAACGTCCGGGTGCCGCGCCCTGCGGGTAATTCCGTCCTGACGGATTTTAGCAGGTGCTAATATGTGAAATGAGGTAGCGCGACACGGGCCGCCTTGGCCCATCAGGCTTCGCAGGGCTGAACGTCACGCGCAGATCCGAAAAAATCATAAAGGGAACAGACATGCTGGTTACTTTCAAATGTCACGCGGCGCCTGACGTCACGATGCTGGAGAACCTCGCACAGTACCTTCTCGGCATCATTGGCAAGCGGCTCGGTCCGCGCGGGGTGATTACCCACGACGAACTCGACACCGCCATCAGCAAGCTCGAAGCGGCTATCGCCACGGACAAGAAAGAGCGCCACGAGCAGGAAGGCCACTTTCACGAAGGCGAGGACGACCACGCCCATCACGAACTGCCGGTCGGCCTCGCGCAACGCGCCTTTCCTTTCCTCGACATGCTGCGCGCCGCGAAGAAGGAAGACAACGACGTTCTGTGGGGCATTTGAGCTTCCTGTTCGATGTCCCTGAGCGTGGAAGCGCGTGGTCGCGCTGCGTCCAATACGCGCGCTGGCTAGCTTGTGGTGCCCGCCTGGGCACCCCCGCCTGATCCGATGCTCCAAAAGCAAAGAGCCCGCAATGTTGCGGGCTCTTTGCTTTTGTTCACCTTAGGCGCACGTTACTCGCTGGCGGCCGCCGGCTCGGCAGCGGAGGCCTCCGACTTCTTCACCTTCTTTTTCTTCGGCTTCTTCACGTGCTTTTCGGTGGGCGCCGAATACGACGTTACCGGGCTCGCCTGCTCCGGCGCGGCCGGCTGGGCGAACGACGGCTGCGCAAGCGCCGCCACGCCGAAGGCGGTCAACATCAACATCAGCTTCTTCATACGATTTCTCCGTCGAGGTTGCTTCGATTTTGCGTTTTAAGGATTTGCTGATGATCGAGCCGGCGCGGCGTTGCCGCGTGTGGCCGGGCGTCATGCAGGTGCTGCCGGGTCATACGAGGGTCTTGCCGGGCCATCTTACAAAGCCGAAAAATTGCGCGCGCGTAATTTTCACCTTGCCGGATGGCGTATGTCGGGCGGTGACAACGGGGGTAGTGAAGCGGAGGGGCGCAGCAGGAAGAAGCGCGCCGCACAAGGGCGGCGCGCAGTACCGTCTGTGAATTGAAGCTTAAAGCTGCGGCGCGAGCGCGCGGCGGGCGTCCTCGTCGGAGAGCGACATGCGGCGCGCGTAGTCGGCGAGCTGGTCCTGGCCGATCTTGCCCACCGAGAAGTACGTGCTGTCCGGGTGCGCGAGGTAGAAGCCCGAAACGCTCGCAGCCGGCAGCATGGCGAGCGATTCCGTCACGCTCATGCCGACTTCGCCCGCCTGCAGGAAGTCGAACATGTCGCGCTTCACGAGGTGGTCCGGGCAGGCCGGGTAGCCGGGAGCCGGGCGAATGCCCGCGTACTTCTCGGCGATCAGCGCGTCGTTGTCGAGCGTTTCGCTGGCCGCATAGCCCCACAGGTCGCGGCGCACGCGCGCGTGCATCGCTTCGGCGTACGCTTCCGCGAAGCGGTCGGCGAGCGCCTTGAGCATGATCGCGCTGTAGTCGTCGTGGTCCTTCTCGAACTGCGCTTCCTTCGCGTCCACGCCAATGCCCGCCGTGACCGCGAACATGCCGATGTAGTCGGCCACGCCCGAGTCCTTCGGCGCGATGAAATCGGCAAGCGACCGGTTCGGGCGCATCACGCCGTCCACCACGGGGCGCACCGACTGCTGGCGCAGATTGCGCCACGTGAGCGCGACTTCGCTGCGCGATTCGTCGGTATAGATTTCGATGTCGTCGTCGTTGACCGTGTTGGCGGGCAGCAGCGCGATCACGCCGTTGGCCTGCAGCCAGCGGCCCTGGATCAGGCGCGCAAGCATCGACTTCGCGTCGGAAAACACGCGGCGCGCCGACTCGCCCACGATCTCGTCGTTGAGGATCTGCGGATAGGGACCTGCGAGATCCCACGTCTGGAAGAACGGACCCCAGTCGATATAGTTCGCCAGTTCGTTCAGGTCGAAGTTCCTGAACACGCGGCGGCCGATGAACTTCGGCTTCACGGGCTGGAAGTTCGCCCAGTCGATCTTCGTCTTGTTCGCGCGCGCTTCTTCGAGCGTCACGAGCGGTTGCGCCTTCTTGTTGGCGTGCTGCTCGCGAATGCGCTCGTAGTCGGTCTTCAGTTCGTCGATGTACTTCGTCGCGCCTTCGTCCGAAAGCAGGCTCGACGCCACGGAAACCGAGCGCGACGCGTCCGGCACGTACACGACCGGGCCTTCGTAGTGCGGCGCGATCTTCACCGCGGTATGCACGCGCGAGGTGGTCGCGCCGCCGATCAGCAGCGGAATCTTCTTCACGCGGAAATAGTCGTCGCGCTGCATTTCGCTCGCGACGTAGGCCATTTCCTCGAGCGAGGGCGTAATGAGCCCCGAGAGGCCGACGATATCCGCGCCTTCGACCTTCGCCTTCGCGAGAATCTCGTTGCACGGGACCATCACGCCCATGTTGACCACTTCGAAGTTATTGCACTGGAGCACGACCGACACGATGTTCTTGCCGATGTCGTGCACGTCGCCCTTCACGGTCGCGATGACGATCTTGCCTTTCGCGCGCACGTCGGCGCCCGATTCGGCGAGCAGGCGCTTTTCTTCCTCGATGAACGGAATCAGGTGCGCCACGGCCTGCTTCATCACGCGCGCCGACTTCACGACCTGCGGCAGGAACATCTTGCCCTGGCCGAACAGGTCGCCGACGATGTTCATGCCGTCCATGAGCGGGCCTTCGATCACGTTGATCGGCCGGCCGCCGTCGCCCATGATCTTCTCGCGCGCTTCTTCGGTGTCCTCGACGATGAAGTTCGTGATGCCGTGCACGAGCGCGTGCGCGAGACGCTTCTCGACGGGCTGGTTGCGCCACTCGAGGTTCTCTTCCTTCTTCGCGGCGCCGGCCTTGAACTTGTCGGCGATTTCGAGCAGACGGTCAGTCGCGTCGTCGCGGCGGTTGAGCACCACGTCTTCCACGCGCTCGCGCAACTCGGCGTCGAGGTCGGCGTACACGCCGAGCTGGCCCGCGTTGACGATGCCCATGTCCATGCCCGCCTGGATGGCGTGATAGAGGAACACCGTGTGGATGGCCTCGCGCACCGGGTCGTTGCCGCGGAACGAGAACGACACGTTCGACACGCCGCCGCTCACCTTCGCGTAGGGCAGGTTCTGCTTGATCCAGCGCGTGGCTTCGATGAAGTCCACCGCGTAGTTGTTGTGCTCTTCGATGCCCGTTGCCACCGCGAAGATGTTCGGGTCGAAGATGATGTCCTCGGGTGCAAAGCCCGCTTCGTTCACGAGGATGTCGTAGGAGCGCTTGCAGATCTCGGTCTTGCGCGCGAACGTGTCGGCCTGGCCCTGCTCGTCGAACGCCATCACCACGCTCGCCGCGCCGTAGCGGCGAATCAGCTTCGCGTGATGCACGAACTGCTCCTTGCCTTCCTTGAGCGAGATCGAGTTGACGATGGCCTTGCCCTGCACGCACTGCAAGCCCGCCTCGATCACGTCCCACTTCGACGAGTCGATCATGATCGGCACGCGCGCGATGTCGGGCTCGGAGGCGATGAGGTTCATGAAGCGCACCATCGCCGCCTTCGAGTCGAGCATGGCTTCGTCCATGTTGACGTCGATGACCTGCGCGCCGTTTTCGACCTGCTGGCGCGCAACCGCGAGCGCCTCGTCGAACTGGCCGTTGAGGATCATCCGCGCGAAGGCCTTCGAGCCGGTCACGTTGGTGCGCTCGCCCACGTTGATGAACAGCGTGCCTTCGGTCACGTTGAAGGGTTCGAGGCCGGAAAGGCGCAGGGTATGGTCAGTCATGGCGTGGGACCGGATCGTATGTTGTTTGGAGCGGGACTCGGAAGCAGCGGTCGAACGTGTTCTCAGGCGGCGTCGCGGTACTGGCCGGGCCAGCGGCGCGGCTTGATTTCAGCGAGCGCCCGGGCGATGGCCGCGATGTGCTCGGGCGTCGTGCCGCAGCAGCCACCCGCCACGTTCACGAGACCGGCGCTTGCGAACTCCTTGAGCAGCGTCGAGGTGTCGGCGGGCGTTTCGTCGAAGCCCGTGTCGCTCATCGGATTGGGCAGGCCCGCGTTCGGATAGCACGAGACGTACGTGTCGCACAGCTTCGCAAGCTCGGCGATGTACGGACGCATGAGCGCCGCGCCCAGCGCGCAGTTCAGGCCGAACGTGAGCGGCTTCGCGTGGCGCAGCGAGTTCCAGAACGCCTCGACGGTCTGGCCCGAGAGAATACGGCCCGAGGCGTCGGTGACGGTGCCCGAGATCATGATCGGCAGATTCTCGCCCGTGTCTTCGAAGAGCTGGTCGAGCGCGAAGAGCGCGGCCTTGGCGTTGAGCGTGTCGAAGATCGTCTCGACGAGAAAGAGGTCGCAGCCGCCATCCATGAGCGCCTTCGCCTGTTCGTAGTACGCGCGGCGAAGCTCTTCGAACGTGACGTTGCGCGCGCCCGGATCGTTCACGTCGGGCGAGATGCTCGCTGTTTTCGGCGTCGGTCCGATTGCGCCTGCGGCGAAGCGCGGCTTGTCCGGCGTCGAATACTTCTCGCACGCGGCGCGCGCGAGTTTCGCCGACTCGATGTTCATCTCGACGGCCAGCTCGCCCATGCCGTAGTCGTCCTGAGCCACCGTGGTCGCGCCGAACGTGTTGGTCTCGATGATGTCCGCGCCCGCCGCAAGATACTGCTCGTGAATCTCGCTGATGATCTGCGGTTGCGTAAGCGAGAGCAGCTCGTTGTTGCCCTTGATGTCGCGCGGGTAGTCCTTGAAGCGCTCGCCGCGGTATGCCGCTTCGTCGAGCTTGTAGCGCTGGATCATCGTGCCCATTGCGCCGTCGAGGATCACGATACGCGAGGCGAGCAGCGCGGGAAGCGCTGCGCCGCGCGTGTATTTGGCGTCCCCGGCGGGGCGCGAGGCAAGGGCTGCGGGCTGGTTCATGGATCGCGGGCGGGCGTGGTGCCGGTTGAACTGGGAAACCTCATATTGTAGCCGCTGCGGCAATGGGCCGCTGCCCGCGGCGTCGCGCGCGAGCAACCGTGGCGGCGTGCGCGCAAGGGCAAACGAAGCGGCCAAAAGAAAACCCCGCCAGGCAAGCCGGGCGGGGTTTCGTGTGAAGGACGCTGCGCGTTGAGTGCCGCGGGGTGCGCTAGCGTCAGTGAAGCACAACGGGTTGCTGCATGAGGCTGTCGAACTGTCCGAGGAATTCGTCGACTTCGTCGAGCGACTGGTCTGCGTCCATCAGTTTTTGCACGTCTTCGCGAAAACGTGCCGCCATCACGCCGTCGATGAAGATCTCGCGGCGTGCGTTTTTGTCGACGATCTCGTAGCCGCCTGCGCGCATGGCGCTGTGGCCGTCCTGCGGTGGGAACTCGACGACGCAATAGTTGGGACTGTTGTAGATCATTTGCATGGCGACACTCCTTTTTCCTGTGCTCCCTGACCTTCTCGGTCAATACTTGGAGCGTTCGTTCTGGAATTCAAGGGGTGGGTCCCGCATCACCTCTTATGTGGACTGCTCTCCCTTTTTATACTTCACTTCTCAACTGCGTCTGCTGCCACTGCCATGATGCATTTGCTTCGAACTATTACTTCGAACTGCTTAGACCAACTGCTTGAGAAACGTTTCGAGCAACGCGGTGAAACGGTGAGACTCCTCTACCGGGGCCAGATGCGCGGCATCGAGCACCACGAAATGCGACCCTTCTATCGCTCTTGCCAGCGCCTGCGTCATGGCCATCGGCGTGCCGCTGTCATGGCGGCCTGCCACGGCGAGCGTCGGCACGCGCAGTTGTGCGAGCCTCTTTTCCACGTCGAAATCGCGTAGCGCCTCGCAGGCCATCGCATAGCCTTCTGCAGGGGTCCGTAATAAAACGTCACAAATTCGCTCGACAGTCGGCGCATGCGTGTGCCGGAAGTCGGCGGTGAACCAGCGCGCCATCGTCGCGTCGACGAGCGCGCCAAGACCGTCGCTGCGCACGGTGGCGGCGCGCTCGTTCCACGTTTCGCGCGCTTGTGCCGGCGTATGGCTCGCCGTGTCGCAAAGCGTGAGCGTCGTTACGCGTTCGGGGTAATCGAGCGCGAACTGCTGCGCGATCATGCCGCCCATCGACATGCCAACGAGATGGGCATGCTCGACACCCGTTGCGTCGAAAAGCGCATCGAGGTCGGCGGCGAGATCCACGAAGCCGAAGGGCTCGCTTGCGACCGCACTTGCGCCATGCCCGCGCACGTCATAGCGCAGCACGCTGTGACGATGGCGGAAATGTCCGGCGAGCGTGTCCCACACGCCAAGGTCGCCGCCCAGTTGATGAATGAACGCCAGCGCGGGCCCACCGCTCCTGTCGTCGAAGACATAGTGCGTATCGATGCCGTTGACAGTCACTTGCATGGGTTCCTCCTTCGCCTTCCAGGCTGGGAGTCAAGCCGTTTGCGAGGTACTGCATGCACGCGATGCTGGTGGAGCAATCCGCGCGCCTGGGGCGCGCAGACGATGCGCGATGCGATGTTCGTTAGCTTGTGTGTCGCGTCCCTGTTTGCTGCGCTGTTTATTGTGTTGTGCCGATTTTGTCCGTCTTTTGCAGCGTTGTATCGGTTTGCTGGTGCTGGTCCGTTCGTTGATTCGCTAGTTGCGCGCGGTGTCGTGTTGCCGTGTTTCGTCTGCTTGTTTTTGGCCCTTCATGCTGCGCGCAACGCCTTGCGATCCTTGACGCATGGCTCGATTCCAGTATGCGCCATTTCACGCGTTTGTGTCGTGAAGCGGGCCGGCTGGATCGAGCGATGCGTGCGTTTGCGTGCGGTGGCGCGCTCAGGGATGCTCGGGCGCGGCGCCCGGCGAGGCGGGGGACGGTTCGTCATCCGCGGACGGTTGCGACGTTGATTCTGTCTGCGCATTGGCGGGTGGCGCCGGTTGCTCTGGCGATTGCGGCTGCGGCGCAGAGTCTGGCGCAGTCTGCGGTGTTGCGGATTGTGGCGATGTTGTGTCGGGTGTGGCGTTGGGCGTCGCGGCGGTCGTGGGCGCGGCCGTCGAGGGCTCGGACGTCGGCGCGTTCGCAGCGCTCGGCACCGTCAGCGCGCCACGCCACACCAGTTCGAACTGGTTGCCACTCGGCTCGGTCTGCACGAGGCGCACGGGCAGCCAGCCGAGCGCTGGCGCGAGCCACACGTCGATGCGCCGCTTGTCGCCCTCGCGGCGCGGCAGGCGCATGAAGTGGCGAGCCGTGACGTAGCCATGATCCGTGCTCACGGTTTCGTCGCCGATCGTGGTGATGGGCCAGGTCTCGCCGCTGTCGTTGTCCGCGACATAGAACTCGCGCGTGACGCCCGGTTTGTACGCGTCGGGGTCGCCGCGCACGAGGCTCGCGAGCTGCATCACCATGCTGAAGCGGTCCTGCGCGCCGTCGGTCAGCGCGAGCGAGTTGGGCGTGCGCGTGAACACGATCTGCTTGTCGGTGCGATTGAAAATCGTCACATCCGAAGGGCGATGGCCGCGCTTTTCGATGTACTGATCGGGCGCGAGGCCGAAGGCGTCCACGCGGCCCTTGCTCGTCCAGCTGAACTCGCCGACGAAGGGCAGCGGCACGCGCACGACCATCTCGTAGGCTTGCCCGTCGCTTGACCAGTGGATCGTGCCGGGCTGATTGCGCACGCCGTTATAGAACGTGTCGTACTGCAGTTCGCCCGATGGGGGCACCGAAAACTTCAGCCCATGCGAGGCCTGCGTGGCTTGCGCCGAAGGCTGCTTGCCGTTGCCGGGCGCGGTGCTTGCCGTGCCGTTTTTGTCACTCGAGCCGTCGGCGCTCGCGGCGGCTTCTGAAGCGGCTGCGGGCGTAGGCGCCGCTTGCGTATCCGGCGGCGAGGCAGGCGCTTTGGGGTGCGGTTTCGGCGGCGCGACAGCATGCAGCGTATGCGGCTCGGCAGGCTTTGGCGCGGGTTTGGGCGCGGCATGCGCGGGCGCCGCCGCCGGGCCCGCGGGCCGTGCCTCGCGCTCGATGCGCTCTGGCTTGAGAAGCGCCACCTGCACCGGCACACGCACGTGCGCGACCGGCGGCGGCGCGCCGTGATGCCGCTCGAACCATTCAGCCGCGAGCCAATGGAGCGCCGTGACCGCGACGAACACGCCGACCCAGCGCCACGCGCGCGAGCGCTGCGAGCTGCGTGAGTCGGTGTCGAGGCGGCGAGCCTCGCGCGGGGCGGCGGGGGTGGACATCGGCGGTTCGTCAGTCTGTATCTGTCGGACGTTACTGTGACACAACGTGCCGGGGACGCGCAGAAAGCCCGACGCCGCGCGAGGCGGGGTCACATGCAACCCGCCCGGGCTGTCCAGCGTTCAGCGCGGCGTCGGACTGTACCCCAATTCGTACGACAGTTTCTCGGCGCAACCGCGCAACGCGGTGTCCACGGCGCCGTTCCAGGCGATATCGAACGCGCCTTCGTGACCGAGCGCGATGAGCCCGAGCGCGAGTTCGCCGCTCGCGTCGAACACGGGTGTGCAGAACGCGTGGATGGTCGGCAGCAGCATGCCTTCCACGCGGGCGGCGCCATGCTCGCGCACTTGCGCGAGTGCGCGTTCGAGCGCTTCTGCCGTGCGCGGCGTGGAACCGTACGAGTAGTGCTGCGCGCCCGCGAGTTCGCGCTCGATCATCGGGGCGGTCTTGCTGCGCGGCAGGTAGGCGGCGAACAGCAGGCCCGTGGCGGAACTGAGCATCGGCATGACGTCGCCGAGCTTGAGCGACGCTTTCGCCGGGTGGCTCGATTCCAGCCAGTGCACGACGGTCGGCCCCTGGTTGCCCCACACGGCGATGCCCACGGTAATGTCGAGCGCGTCGCGCAATTCGGTGAGCGCGATGCGCGCGAGTTTGACGCCGTCCACGCGCGCCAGACGGGCAAGGCCAAGCTGCAAGGCGAAGCCGCCCAGTTCGTAGCGGCCCGAAAGCGGGTCCTGCGCAACGACGCCGAGGCGCATGAAGCTCACGAGATAGCGATGCGCCTTCGCCGGGCTCATGCCCGCACGCTGCGCGAGGTCGCGCAGCATCATCGCGCGCGGCTCGCTGGTAAGCACTTCTAGCAGGCGAAAGCCCACTTCGATCGACTGGATGCCCGAGCGCAGCTTTTCTTCGCCGGCTTCGGGGCCTTCCGGGGCTTCGGCGGTGTCGAGGGCGTCGGCGAGATCTTCGGCGTTCGTGGCGTCTGTGGCGCTCGCGCGTGGCGAGGCGGATCGGACGGTAGGCGGCATGGAGGCGTTGTGGTGTTCGATGTACGGCAACTGAGGGCGTGCGGCGCGCCCCGCTTGGGCCCCGCCGATTCACCATCGTAGAATACATTTCCCTTATCGTCACTCACGTCTGATTCCATGAAACTTGCCACGCTGAAGGACGGCACCCGCGACGGGCAACTGATCGTCGTTTCCCGCGACCTGCGCAGCGCCGCCATCGCCGACGCGATCGCGCCCACGCTGCAGCGCGTGCTCGACGACTGGCGCTTCTACGCGCCGCAGCTCGCCGAGCTGTATGACGCGTTGAACTACGGGCGCGCGCGCAACGCGTTCAGCTTCGACGCGCGCGACTGCATGGCGCCGCTGCCGCGTGCGTACCAATGGGCGGATGGCTCGTCGTACGTGAATCACGTCGAACTCGTGCGCCGCGCGCGCGGTGCCGAAATGCCCGCCGAGTTCTGGACCGACCCGCTCATGTACCAGGGCGGCAGCGACGACTTCATCGGACCGTGCGACGACATCGTGTGCGCATCCGAGGCGTTCGGCATCGACTTCGAGGCCGAAGTCGCCGTCGTGACGGGCGACGTGCCGATGGGCGCGAGCCCCGACGAAGCGCTCAGGGCCGTGCGGCTCGTCACGCTCGTCAACGACGTCTCGCTGCGCAACCTCATTCCCGCGGAACTCGCGAAAGGCTTCGGCTTTTTCCAGAGCAAGCCGGCCAGCGCGTTCGCCCCGGTGATGGTTACGCCCGACGAACTCGGCGAACACTGGCGCGAAGGGCGCGTGCATCTGCCGCTCATCGTGCACTGGAACGGCAAGAAGGTCGGTCAGCCCGATGCGGGCACGGACATGGTGTTCCACTTCGGCCAGTTGATCGCTCACGCCGCGAAAACGCGCAATCTGCGCGCGGGCGCCATCGTGGGTTCGGGCACGGTCTCGAACAAGGACGCCAAGCGCGGCTACTGCTGCATCGCCGAGAAGCGTTGCCTCGAAATGATCGAAAGCGGCCAGGCGAACACCGAATTCATGAAGTTCGGCGACAGCGTGAAGATCGAAATGCTCGACGAAGCGGGCAAGTCGATTTTCGGTGCGATCGATCAGGCGGTGGCGTCGCTCCACGGCGAGCAGTGACGCAGCAGTGACACGCAAGCGCTGAAGGGTTTCGCCGGATGCCGCGCGCCACGCGTGCGGCTACACTGGCGAACGCCCTTTTTTCTTCGAGAGAAGTCGGGGAGACCAGTCAAAGTACGAGCCGTAGAAGCACGCAGCATCCGCATGCAGAAAAAAACGCAAAACGAATGCATAACGACAAGGAGACATCGTGAACGCTTCTCGCCCCAGCCGTCTTGCTGCACGCATCGCCCTGCTGTTCAGTATCGGTGTGCCTACGCTTGCGCTCGCGCAGGTCAAGATCGGCCTCGTGCTGTCGCTCACGGGCCCGGCCGCCTCGCTCGGCATTCCTGCGCGCGACACCGCCACGATGTTCCCCACCGAGATCGCGGGCCAGAAAGTCCAGTACATCGTGCTCGACGACGCCTCCGACACGACCCAGGCCGTGCAGGACACGAAGAAGCTCATCGACGAACAGCATGTCGATGCGATCATCGGCTCGTCGATCACGCCCAATTCGCTCGCGATGCTCGACGTGATCGCGCAGGGCGAGACGCCCACCATTTCGCTGGCTTCGTCGGCGAAGATCATCGAGCCCGTCGATGACAAGCGTCACTGGATGTTCAAGACGCCCCAAACCGACGCGATGATGGCCGGCGCGATCATGGAGCACGCCGCCGCGCACAACGTGAAGACGCTCGCCTATATCGGTCAGGCCGACGCGCTCGGCGAGACGTTCTATGCGGAGATCGCGAAGGCCGCGCAGCAGCGCAACATCAAGCTCGTCGCTAACGAGCGCTTCAATCGCACCGACCCGAGCGTGACGGGGCAGGTGCTCAAGATCGTCGCGGCCCACCCCGACGCCGTCGTGGTGGGCGCCGCCGGCACGCCTGCCGCGCTGCCGCCGAAGGCGCTCAAGGAGCGTGGCTACAAGGGCGTCATCTATCACAACCACGGCGTGGGCAATCGCGACTTCCTGCGCGTGTGCGGCGCCGACTGCAACGGCACGTTCCTGCCCGCGAGCCAGGTGCTAGTGGCCACGCAGCTGCCCGAAGATGCGCCTGGCCGTCGCCTCGCGCTCGACTATATTTCGCGCTACGAAGCACGCAACGGCGCGGGCACGGTGTCGGCGTTCGGTGCATACACGTGGGACGCGGGCCTCCTGCTGCAGAACGCAATACCCGTTGCGCTCAAGGCGGCGGCGCCCGGCACGCCCGCGTTTCGCCACGCGCTGCGCGACGCGCTCGAAGCGACGCACGATCTGCACGACACCAATGGCGTCGTCAACATGAGCGCCACCGATCACCTCGGCCTCGATGCGCGAGCGCGCGTGATGGTCGAGATCCGCGATGGCAAGTGGGTGTATCAGCCGCATTGATGAGCCGCACGGTCATCGCATTCATGTAATCAGCAATCCGAAGCAAAGGAGGTCCGCCGATGAACGATCCTTTTTACGCCCACTATCATGCGCTGCGCGTGCGGCGGCATGAACACGGCATCGTCGAGATCGTGATGAGCGGCGAGGGCGCGAACAAGAGCGGCCTCGCGACCGCCGACGCGAATATGCACCGCGAACTCGCCGAAATCTGGCGCGACGTGGACCGCGATCCCGACGCGCGCGTCGCCGTGATTCGCGGCGAGGGCAAGGGCTTTTCGGCGGGCGGCGACCTGCAGCTCGTCGAAGACATGGCCACGCATTTCGACGTGCGCGCGCGCGTGTGGCGCGAGGCGCGCGACCTCGTCTACAACGTGATCAACTGCGGCAAGCCGATCGTCTCGGCCATGCACGGCCCGGCAGTGGGCGCGGGGCTCGTCGCGGGGCTGCTGGCCGACATTTCCATTGCGACGAAAACGGCGCGCATCATCGACGGCCATACGCGCCTCGGCGTCGCGGCGGGCGATCATGCCGCGATCGTGTGGCCGTTGCTGTGCGGCATGGCGAAGGCGAAGTACTACCTGCTGCTGTGCGAGCCGGTGAGCGGCGAGGAAGCGGAGCGCATCGGCCTCGTCTCGCTGGCCGTGGACGAGAACGACTTGCTGCCGAAGGCGTTCGAAGTGGCGAAACGTCTTGCGGGTGGTTCGCAAACCGCGGTGCGCTGGACCAAGTACGCGCTCAACAACTGGCTGCGCATGGCGGGGCCGACCTTCGACACGTCGCTCGCGCTCGAATTCATGGGTTTCGCGGGACCGGACGTGCGCGAGGGCGTGCAGTCGCTGCGCGAGCGCCGCGCGCCCGATTTTCCAGGCGGCGATCCGTTCTGACGCGCGTTGGTTCGAGCGTTGGTTGGCGCTTTATGCCGATTTCTACTTTTGCGCGCGCTATTATCGAAGAGATCGTTTTGCGCCGCCGCCGCGTGCGCATTTGACCACCTATCTATGCGAGGGAGATCCGCATGACCGACCCAGCAGGCACCTTGCCGCCGTTCCCGGGGTTTCCCGGCTTTCCGCCGGCCGAAATGCTCGACCGCATGTGGGGGATGATGCGCCTTACGCCGTTCGGCGGCGCATTTCCGGGTACTGAACCGGGCGTGGCGCAAGCCTTCGGCCCGTCGCTTTCGATGATGTCCGACATGATGACGCCGCTCACCAACATCGAGGAACTCGACAAGCGCATCACCGATCTGCGCGCCGTTGAGCAGTGGCTCAAGCTCAATCTCGGCATGCTGCAGTCCGCCATCCAGGCGCTCGAAGTGCAACGCGCGACGCTTTCCACGCTGCGCGCGTTCGGCGCATTCGCGCAGGCGCAGATGACGCCAACGCACGCCGAGTCCGAAGCGCCGAGAGCGGGCGCCTCGCGCGAGCGAGCCGCCGAGCCGGAAGGCGCGAGCGCCGGCGATGCGGCCGAGGGCGCCGCATCCGCGCCGCCGGGCTTCGACGCGGGTTCGTGGTGGAATCTCGTGCAGGCGCAGTTCAACCAGCTCGCGCAGTTCGCGATGGCGCAGCCGGCCGCCGCCGCGGAGGCGGCGCAAGCCGCAGCCGAAGCGGTGAGCGAGGCGCAAGCGAAGACCGCGGCCGCGGCGGCCAAGCGTAGCAGCGGCAGCGCCAAACGCGCCGGCAGCGCCAGCGGCGGCAACGGCAACAGCAGCGGGGCGGCCCGCAGCGCGCCGCGCGGCGCGAAGAAGGCACCGGCGCAGCCGGAATAAGGCGCGCGGCGTCACGTTACGAAGAACGGTCCCGGGGGACGCAGCAGAAAGGCAACGCCGGGACAAAAGCTGCACAACAGCGGGGAGCGTCGGCATCATGCGGCTTGCGCTCGTGATGATGGGCGGCGGGGCGCGTGCGGCCTACCAGGCCGGCGCGTTGCGCGCGCTAGCCGAACTGGCCAGCCACGCCGAGCCGGCGCGCCGCGCCATGCCCTTCACCGTAATCTGCGGCACCTCGGCGGGCGCGATCAACGCCACCTCGATCGCGAGTCACGCCGACCAGTTCACGCAGGGTGCAGCGCACCTCGTCGAGATCTGGTCGGACATGCGCGCAAGCCAGATCTATCGCACCGACTGGCCGGGCGTCGCGGCCGCGGGCGCGCGCTGGCTGGCCGCGCTCGCGTTTGGCTGGGCCGCCTCCAGCGTGGGCGCGCGCACCGCGCCGCGCACCTTGTTCGACAGCACGCCGCTCGCGCGGATGCTCCCGCACTCGCTCAACTTCCACCGCATCGCGCAGATGCTCGACGAGCGGCGGCTCCATGCGCTCGCCGTCACCGCGCTCAGCTATTCGTCGGGGCGGCACGTCACGTTCTACCAGGCGAGTGAGCCGATCACCGCCTGGCGGCGCGCGCAGCGTACCGCGCGCATGGTCGCGCTCACGCCCGCTCATCTGCTCGCATCGGCGGCGATTCCGTTCCTCTTTCCGGCTGTGCGCCTCGAACTCGACGGCCGCCACGAATATTTCGGCGACGGCTCGATCCGGCAGATTGCGCCGCTCTCGCCCGCCATCCATTTCGGCGCGCAGCGCATCGTCGTGCTCGGCGCGGCCACGCCTACGCCGGAAGTGCCCGCGGCGCGAGGCGATAAAGACACGTATCCGACGCTCGCGCAGATCGGCCAGCAGGTGCTCGCAAGCGTGTTCCTCGACGCGCTCGGCGCCGATATCGAGCGCATCGAACACGTGAACCGCATGGTGCTGCAGCTGCCGCATGCGGTGGAGCCGGAAAGCGGCTGGCGGCATGTCGAGGTGCTCGCGATCGCGCCGAGCGAGCGCATCGAGCTGGTCGCCGCGCGCCATTTGCAGCAGTTGCCGCGCTCGGTGCGCATGCTGCTGGGTGCGATGGGCGGCAACCGCGCATCCGGCGCGGCATTCGCGAGCTATTTGCTGTTCGAGCGCGAATTCACGCGCGAATTGATTGAACTGGGTTATCGCGACACGCTAGCGCAAAGCGATGTTCTTTTGACTTGGCTCAAAGCTCCGACGGACGGCGCGATCGCGGATTTGGAGGCGCGGCGGAACTGAAAGACCGGCATGCTATTATTGTGTAAGGTTTTTCTGGTCATTTGTGGGAATTGCGGGCGGCGATGCGCTGCTTCGCCGTACAAGGTCCACGGCCTTGACGGGCGGGGTGTTCGTCCGTTGAAAAATCAGCCGGCAAGGTGCGGCAAAGGGACGTCGAGCGCGGGGCACCAGAGTGCGACATTGTGTCGCATGACCCGCGGCGATGGTTCGCACGCCTCGCGGGCATCGGAAGTGATCAGCGGTATTAGGCGGCCGGGTTCGAGGCACGGAGCAGCTACCCAGAATCCACGACGGCGCCTTCATTCCGGTTGGCTGGATTGTCGTGGGGCAACGCGTATTGCGTTCGCCGGTCTGCGATTGCGTCCAGAGGGCCGGATACCGCGTAAAATTAAATGCTTTTTGCCTGCGCGACCGCGTTTATGCGGGCACGCGGCACGCTACGAATTCGTCATGCGCGCGTTTTGCGCAGATCAGGGGCGGGACTATGAACACGATGCTTTATCCGGAACTTTACAAATCGCTCGAATCGGTCCGATGGGACATGGAAAAGGACATTCCATGGGACAAGTTCGATGCGTCGCTCCTCACCGACGAGCAGGCCGCGACCATCAAGATGAACGCGATCACCGAATGGTCGGCGCTGCCGGCCACGGAAATGTTCCTGCGCGACAACCACCACGACAGCGACTTTTCGGCGTTCATGAGTGTGTGGTTCTTCGAGGAGCAAAAGCATTCGCTCGTGCTCATGGAATACCTGCGCCGCTTCAAGCCGGAAATGGTGCCGACCGAAGAAGAGCTGCACGCCGTGCGCTTCGAGTTCGATCCGGCGCCGCCGCTCGAAACGCTCATGCTGCACTTCTGCGGTGAAATCCGCCTGAACCACTGGTATCGCCGCGCTGCCGAATGGCACACGGAGCCGGTCATCAAGGCCATCTACGAAACGATTTCGCGCGATGAAGCGCGCCATGGCGGCGCGTATCTGCGCTACATGAAGAAGGCGCTCAATAATTTCGGCGACGTCGCGCGCGCGGCGTTCGCGAAGATCGGCGTGCTGATGGCGTCGGCGCGCCGCACCGAAAAGCCGCTGCACCCCACGAACCTGCACGTGAACCAGGCGCTGTTCCCGCGCGACACCGTGCAGTCGCGCCTGCCCGACCCGGAATGGCTCGAGCGCTGGCTCGACGAGCAGATCCGTTTCGACGACGGCTGGGAAAAGAAGGTCATCGAGCGTATCCTGCACAACCTCTCGATCCTGTTCGAGCGCACGTTCACCACGGCGCAGGAACTGAACCGCTATCGCAAGGAAGTGGTGCAGCGCCTGCAGGCCGAGCAAGGCACGCAACAGCCGGCCTGATGCGCCGGGACATCTCGCGTGCGCGCCTTTCGTGGCGCGCCGCGATCGGGACGGCCCGAAGCGCTTTTCGCGTGACGGGCCGTTTTCATTGGGGCGTTCGGTAACGGCCTTGCCTGAACCGACTCACGCCCGTTTTCTTAGCCGAGCCTCATTCCATGCCCGCTTCCTTCGAACGCAAGATCACGACCCGCGACGCGCTCGCGCAACTGCGCGCCTCGCTGCCGGGCCCCGTGGTGTTCACCAACGGCGTCTTCGACATCCTGCATCGCGGACACGTGACCTATCTCGCCGATGCCAAGGCGCTCGGCGCCACGCTGATCGTCGGCGTGAATAGCGATGCTTCGGTGAAGAGGCTCGGCAAGGGCGACGACCGCCCCATCAACAACGAGAACGACCGCATGGCGCTGCTCGCGGCGCTGGAGAGCGTGGACTGGGTGGTGCAGTTCGGTGAGCAAACACCCGTCGAACTGATCGAGGCCGTGCGTCCGGACATTCTCGTGAAGGGCGGCGACTACGACATGGACGCGCTGCCCGAGTCGGCACTGGTGCGCGGGTGGGGCGGGCGCGCGCTCGCGATCGCCTTCGAGCACGACCGCTCCACGACGAAGCTGCTGCAGAAAGTGCGCGCGCAGGAAGGATCGAAGTAAGTTCTGGCGTCCGGGTGCACGTTCACACCGTGCGCTCGGCAGATGCAAAACCGGCCGGAGGCCGGGCCGCCCGAGGCTTGGGCGCGCCCGGTCTCCGGCCGGTTGCGTTTGAAGCGCTGCTTACTGCGTCAGGGTCGACGCCTGCACCGCCGGGTCCGTCACCGGGCCGCCGACGGTCGGCACGTCGGCCGATTCGGAGGGCCGGATCGCCTTCACCACGAGCCGCTCGGGGTGGATCTGCCGGTTCAGGTGCTGGGTTTCGCGCGTGCCCGACGCGGGCGTCGGGCCGAACACGCCGCCAATGGCCGCAAAAGCCAGTCCGTTGGCGAGAATCAGAATGGCGATCAGCCAGCGCAGCATCGTGTGAAGCTCCTTCGAAATCGTTCGTTCAGTTTCAGGGCCGGGGTCGCAGCTCAGCACTGCGCCGCGATGAGCGCCAGGCCCGACAGCACCAGTGCGTCGTGGCGAGTATGCGGCACCTTGAGCGCCGCTGTCACTTCGGCTGCGGCGCCGCCGCTCACCACGAGCCGCACCGGGATTCTCCACGCGTCCTGTAAATCGGCCAAGGCGCGCTCGACGAGCGCGGCCTGCGCGAGCGCGCATCCCGCCGAGATCGAGCTTCGCGTGTCGGTGGCGAAGGCAATGCCCGGGTGGGCAGCATCCGCCATGCCGCCGGCGACCACGGGCAGTTGCGCGGTGTGCTCGCCGAGCGAGCGCATCATGAGCGTGAAGCCCGGCGCGATCATGCCGCCCACGAACGTGCCGTCGGCGCGCAGGGCTTCGAGTGTGGTGGCCGTGCCGAATGTCGCGATCAGGAGCGGTTCGTCCGGATAGGCCGCGTGTGCGCCGATCATGCCGGCCCAGCGGTCGCTGCCGAGCGCGTCGGGCGTGGCATAGCTGTTCGTCACGCCGCATTGCTGCGCGCTCGCCCGCACGACGGTGCGCGCGAGGCCCGGCCAGTGCGCCTCGACTAGCGCGTCGAGCCGCTGCGCGACCGCCGCGCCCGCGACGTTCGAGATCCACGCACCAGCGGGCCGGGGCAGCGCCGCCCATTCCTCGCAACGGGTGTCAGACGTGGCTTGCGTGGCGTCGGCGGGAACGTGATCGATGGTGCCCGCATGCAGGCGCGACCCGTCCGACGCGACGAGCGCCCATTTGATCCGGCTGTTGCCTGCGTCGATCAGGAGGAAGGGGCCTCGGCTCATGCTCCGCCGTCCGCGAGCCGCAGCGACACGTCGCCGGTCGTGACGGTTTCGCGCCCGTTCGGCGTATCGACGAGTAGCTGGCCGCTCTCGTCCACACCGGCCGCCGTGCCGCGCAGCAGCTCCTTGCCTTGCTCGTAGATGGCGACCATGCGGCCCGCGTAAGCGTGGCACGCGTTCCAGCGCGCCTGGAAGGGCGCAAAGCCCGCGGCGCCGAAGCGTTGCAGCGCGGCTTCGAGCGCGTTGAGTTCGGCGGCGAGCGTGTCGGTGAGGTTGGCGTTCGGCCACGCGCGCGAGAGCGCCGTGGGTGTCGTGCCGGGCACGATCGCTGCGCTGCCGCCGGCGGCGTTGAGCGCCTCGACCTTGGCGGCGAGCGCATCTTCGCCGCGCACGTTCGTGCCGATGCCGATCACGACCGCCGTGGCGTCGGCGGTCGTCCAGGCCGTCTCCACAAGAATTCCCACCAGCTTGTCGCCTTCCAGCAGCACGTCATTGGGCCACTTGAGCGCGATTTGCCCCGGCGCGGTCACGGGCAGCGTGCGCAGGCCGTCCACCAGCGCCGAGCCGATGGCGAGGCTCAAGCCCGCGAGCCCATCGATCGGACGCGGCAGCACGCAGCCGATCGAGAACAGCAGCGCGTCGCCGGGCTGCGCGACCCAGGTGCGGCCGCGCCGGCCGCGGCCGGCCGTTTGCAGATAGGCCACGCGCACGATGGGGCGCTCGAGTGCGTCGCGTTTTTGCGGCAGCGCCTTCAGGCGCGCCATCAGGTCGGCGTTGGTCGAGCCGGTTTCCTCGACGATCTCGATGGGCCAGTCGTGCGCGGCCGGGCCGAACAGCGTGATCGCACGGTTGCGGTCGATGCGCCAGTCGCCGGCGCTCGGAGTATCGGGGGTGGGGGGCGTCGCATTCATGTCTCATATTGTAGTGGCTGGGGCGTGAACAGCAGGACGCAACGCCCGTTTCGGCCCGAAATGCGGGTATCCACATGCCGCCCACAGCCAGCCCACAGGTTATCCACGGATTCATCCACAGGCGCTGCGGTGCTGGGCGCTGACCACCGCACCGCCGAATCCCGCGTAATTTGCTTAATCTTTAGGCAATTCACAGGCCGCCCACAGGCAGTCCACAAGTTATCCAGAGTGTTACCCACAGTTCGCCTCGCGTTTGCATGTCGGCCGTGCGCTTTCGGACCGACGAAACGGGGCGCGTTCGCTACAATGTTTGCTCACCCTGCCTGTCGAGTGCTTACCCTTGAATCAAGCCACGCCGCCCGGCATTGAAGTCTCGGCCGGCACCCACGGAAAGACCGTGCGCCTGTCTGGCCAGTGGACGGCGCTCGCGCTCGCGCGCGACCGCGAAGAGGGCGGCGCCGCCCGGCGTCTGCGCGCGCTCGCGCAAGAGCGCATTGGGGAATGGGACCTCTCGCGCGTGGAGCGCATGGATCACGTGGGTGGACAGGCGCTCTGGAGCGTCTGGGGCCACAAGCTGCCCACCGATCTCGTCGACCTCACGCAAACGCAGCGCGACATCTTCGAGCGCATCGCGCTGCTCGATTCCGTGCGCGAGCCGGCGGAGCGCGTCGTGCGCGTCGACCCGGTCACGCAGCTCGGCCTTGCGATCTTCTCGTTCTTCGACCACCTGTACGGCGGCATCGCCATGTTCGGGCGCGTGATCCTCGACTTGCTGCTCGTGCTGCGCAAGCCCAAGGTCACGCCGTGGATCGAGATTTCGGCGAACATATACAACGCCGGCGCGCGCGCGCTGCCTATCACGGCGCTCGTCGCGTTTCTGATCGGCATCGTGCTGTCGTACCTCTCGGCGCAGCAATTGCGCCTTTTCGGCGCGAACCAGTTCATCGTCAACATTCTCGGTCTCGCGGTGATCCGCGAACTCGGGCCCGTGCTCTCGGCGATTCTCGTGGCGGGGCGCTCGGGCTCGGCCATCACTGCGCAGATCGGCGTCATGCGCGTGACCGAGGAACTCGACGCCATGCGCGTGATGGGCATCTCGCACGGGCTGCGGCTCATCCTGCCGCGCGTCATCGCGCTCGGCGTCGCCATGCCGCTGCTCGTGATCTGGACCGACATCATTGCGTTGCTAGGCGGCGCGATCGCGGCGAAGATCGTGCTGGGCATCGACATTTCGTGGTTCATGCGCTCGTTGCCCAGCGTCGTGCCGATCGCCAACGTGTGGATCGGCCTCGGCAAAGGGGTGGCGTTCGGCATGCTGGTGGCGATCGTGGGCTGTCACTTCGGCTTTCGCATCAAGGCGAACTCGCAGAGCCTGGGCGAGGGCACGACCACATCGGTCGTCACGTCGATCACGATCGTGATCCTCGCCGACGCCGTGTTCGCGATCCTGTTCCAGAACGTGGGGTTGTCATGAGCACGACGGGCACGACGGTAACGACGATCGAGACGAAAACGACCGGTACGATCACCACGCCGCTCAAGGAGGTCGTGCAGGACTTGCCGCTGCCGACCATCGGCGAGCCGGTGATCGAAGTCCACAACCTCTCGAAGCGCTACGGGCGCAACATCGTCCACCAGCATCTGAACCTCGAAATCCGCCGCGGCGAGATCGTCACGCTCGTGGGCGGCTCGGGCTCGGGCAAGACCACGCTCGTGCGCCAGATCCTCGGGCTCGAAAAGCCGACCTCGGGCAGCATCAAGATGTTCGGCGAAAACATCTCGACCGTCGACCCCGAGCGCGCCCGCCTCATGCGCACGCGCACCGGCATGCTGTTCCAGCAAGGCGCGCTGTTCTCGTCGCTCACGGTGTTCGACAACATCGCGCAGCCGGTGCGCGAGCTTGGCAAGGTGCCGGCCGCGCTGCTGCGCGACATCGTCATGCTCAAGCTCGAAATGGTCGGGCTGCCGTGCAAGCACGCCTCCAAAATGCCGGCGGCGCTCTCGGGCGGCATGATCAAGCGCGTGGGACTTGCGCGCGCGATCGTGCTGGAGCCGGAACTGCTCTTTCTCGACGAGCCCACGGCCGGGCTCGACCCGCGCTCCTCCGACGAAGTGGTGGAACTGATCAGCACGCTGCATCGGGCCCTCGGGCTCACCGTCGTGCTCGTCACGCACGACCTCGACGCCATGGTCGCGCTCTCCACGCGCGTAGCCGTGCTCGCCGAGCGCCGCGTGCTCGTGGCGGCGCCCGTGGAGGAGGCGGCGAGCGTCGATCATCCGTTTATCCGCGAGTATTTTCTGGGCATGCGCGGTCGCCGCGCGCTCCAGGCGCTGCCGCCCGAGCGGCGCGCGAAGCTGCCGCCGGCGGCGCTCGCTCCCGCAGCCGTGGGGTACAAGCCGTGGTAGGTGACCGGCTCAACTGGCGCGCTGCGGCCGCCAAAGAAGGAATCTGACGATGGAAAACAAACCGCATGCGTTCTGGGCGGGCATGTTCACGATAGGCCTGCTCATCGTGATCGCGCTTGTCGTCATCTTCTTCAGCGCTGACCACACCGTGCGCGTGCCGTACGACCTCATCTCGCGCTCGAGTGTGACGGGCCTTTATCCGGACGCGTCGGTGCGTTTTCGCGGCATCGACGTGGGCAAGGTGCAGTCGATCAAGTTCGATACCCAGCATCCGGGCCAGATCCGCATTCGCATTCTCGTCGACCAGAAGGCGCCGATGACGCGCTCCACTTTCGGCTCGCTCGCGCTGCAGGGCGTGACGGGCATCGCCTTCGTGCAGCTCGACGACAACGGCGTGGACCTTTCGCCGCTGCATTCGTCCGCGGCGCATGTGGCCGAGCTGCCGCTGCGCCCGGGCCTGCTCGATCAGCTCCAGCGCCGCGGCGACGCGCTGCTGCGCAAGCTCGACAACATCGCCGGCGACATCGACGAAATGCTCTCCGAAGACAACCGCAAGCAGGTGATGGAGGCCGTCACCAGCCTGCAGCAGGCCGCGAGCAGCGTGAACGTGCTCGCCCAGCAGCTCCAGCCCACCGCGAAGCAGCTTCCTGGCGCGGTGACCGACCTGCAGCACGCGCTGCAGTCGACCAACACGCTCATTACGAGCATGAACCGCCCGGACGGCCCGTTCCAGACCAACCTGAACAAGGCCGGCACGGCGGCAGCCCAGGCGGGCGCGGCGCTCAGCTCGATCGACGTGTCGATCCAGGACCTGTCGGCGCGCGTGGGTTACGACACGCTGCCACGCGTCGATTCGCTTACCGACGACGTGCGCTCGGCCATGCGCGCCGTGGACCGCGCGGCGGGCACCTTCAGCACGAGTCCGCGCAGCGTGCTGTTCGGCGGCGCGCCGCAGCCCGCGCCCGGGCCCGGCGAGCCGGGCTTTGCGTGGCCGTCTGCCGGGGGCACGAAGTAGGCCGCGCCACGAGTCATACGGCCTTTCGCGACACCATTCGATGCACACCGCGCGGCGTATGCGCCGCGCGCCAAAGAAGGAAACGCAATGTCACGCACACCACGCCTGCCACGAACGATGCAACGTGCCGCAGCGGCCAGCACAGCCTGGCTCGCGGCGCTCGCGCTCGGTGCGCTCCTGGCCGCCTGCGCGGGCAATCCGGGTTCGATCAACGATGTTCGCTATGACCTTGGCCTGCAGTCGTCGCAGAGCCCTCAGGGCGCCCCCGCCGCGCAAGGCAAGCCGCTGCTGAAGGTGCTGGCGGTCAACGCGCCGCCGCCGCTCGACAACGACGGCATCCTCTACCGGATGAGTTCCGATTCCCAGCGCACGGCGCGCTACGCGAACAGCCGTTGGACGATGTCGCCCGCGCGTCTGCTCACGGAACGCCTGCGCACGTCGCTTGGCGCATATGCAACGGTGCTCGCAGGCGGCGACGCCGTGCAGGCGCCGATGCTCAAGGTCGAACTGTACGAGTTCGAGCAGGTGTTCGAGAGTCCGACGCAAAGCGCGGGCGTACTGGCCGCGCGCGCCACGCTCATGCAGGGCGGCCGCGTGCTGGCGCAGCGCTCGTTTGCCACGCGAGCGCCGGCGGCCACGCCCGACGCCGCGGGCGGCGTGCATGCGCTGCAGGCGGCCAGCGACGAGTTCGCGAGCCAGCTCGGCGCGTGGCTGAGCACGCAGTCGCTCGCGGGCACGCCTTGAGGGGCACGTTCAAGAGCGCATTCAAAAGCGCAGACCGGCGTTGCGCGATGGCGGCGCGCGGCGCGGCATCGGGGGCAAGGGCAGGATAGCGGCATGATCGAAGCGGGACGGCTCCGGCTGCGCGCCCCGCATGGCGGGCGGCGCGCGATGGACGGCGACGAGGGTGGCCAAAGCGGTGGCCAGAGCGCGAGCGGCGAGCGCGGTACGCTCGCCAGCGGCGACACGCCCGCGCCGCACGCTGACACGTTCGCGGCTCCATCGCCACCATCGCCACCACCGCCCGCCGCCCGCGAGCCCCTGCCGCGCCAGGCGTCGACGCTCTCGCGCCAGTCGCTCGCGCTTTACACGGCGCTGATCGTCTACGGCTCGTGGTATCCGTTCTCCGGCTGGCGCTCGCTCGGTCTCAGTCCGTTCGCCTATCTCGGCGATCCATGGCCGCGCTACTGGACGGTTTTCGACATCGTCACCAACGTGCTCGGCTACATGCCGTTCGGCGCGCTCGTCGTGCTCGCCGCGTGGCCGCGCTGGCGAGGCGTGCGCGCCGTGCTGCTCGCCGCCGTTGCGGGCACGCTGCTCTCGGGCGTGATGGAGGCTGTGCAGACCTGGCTGCCCACACGCGTGGCGTCCAATCTCGATCTCGCTTCGAACGCACTCGGCGCACTGCTCGGCGCGCTCGTGGCGGCGCCCGCCACCGGCGCGCTGCTCGAGCGCGGTTTCCTGCGCCGCTTGCGCTTTCGCTGGTTCGAGCGCGACGCGGCCGTGTTGATGGTGCTTGCAGGGCTCTGGCCGTTCGCGACGATGTACCCCACGCCGCGCCTGTTCGGTCTGGGCGAATGGGCGCGCGCGCTGTGGCAACGCCTCGACGGCTCGATGCAGGACGCCGTGCTCGCCTGGACGCCTGCCGCCTGGCATCTGCGCGCGCTGCCCGACATGCTCGCCGCGCGCCTGCCCGATAGCGGCTGGGAGGCAATCGTCACGACGCTCAACCTGTTCGGCGCGGCGGCGTTCGCGACGCTCCCCATGCGAGCGCGCGCGCCGCGTGCGCGGCTCGTCGTCGCGCTCCTTGCGGCGACGCTCGTCGTCAAGGTGGGCGCGACCTTTCTGCAGTCGCAAAGCGGGCTCATCTTCGACTGGGCCACGCCGGGGGCCCTCGCGGGCCTCGTATGGGGCACCTTGCTCGCGTTGCTCGCCTTGCGTCTGCCGCGCGCCTTGCGCGCTGCGGCGGCGACGCTTGCGCTTGCTGTGGCCCTCGTGTTCGTGAACGTGCTGCCCGTGAACCCGTACTTCGACGTCGTGCTCGCGGACTGGCGGCAGGGCCGCTACCTGCACTTCAACGGCCTCGCGCGCTGGCTCGCATGGACGTGGCCCTGGGCCGCGCTCGCGTGGACGGCGTTCTCGCTCGAACGCGCGTGGCTCGTGCGGCGCGCGCGCCGGGCCGCGAAGCGCGCTCGCCGCGGCGCATGAAGGCACGCGGCGCTCACCAGAGCGTTCGCGCCGCGCTCGTTATAATCGACCGGATCGCCGCACGGCCACGCCGGCGCGCAACACAATGCTCAAGTCATACCTCAGGCGGGCCACACGCTTTCAGCCAGCCTGCGCTCACTGCACGACACTCACCGGTGCCCCACGCCATGACCGATTCGTTCTACAAGTACCACGTCTTTTTCTGCCTGAACCAGCGCGAGCCTGGCGCGGACCGCCCGAGCTGCGCGAATTGCAATGCGCAAGCCATGCAGGAGTACGCGAAAAAGCGCGTGAAGCAGCTTGGTCTCGCAGGACCGGGCCAGGTGCGCATCAACAAGGCGGGGTGCCTCGACCGCTGCGAGGAAGGCCCGGCCGTCGTCGTGTATCCGGAAGGCACGTGGTACACGTATATCGATGAGAGCGACATCGACGAAATCGTCGTTTCGCATCTGCAGAACGGCCAGGTGGTCGAGCGCCTGAAAATCGATCGCTGATCGACCCTCATGCAAGGCCAATCTGTACCCGTAAGGACTGCCGCACGATGAACGCCCAGACACAAAAATTCCAGATCGACGGTCCCGTCGGCAAGATCGAATGCGCGCTCGACCTGCCCGACGCCGGCACGACGCCGCGCGGCATTGCGCTTGTCGCGCATCCGCATCCGCTCTTTGGCGGGACGATGGACAACAAGGTCGCGCAAACACTCGCACGCACGCTGGTGCAACTCGGCTACACGACCTATCGCTCGAACTTTCGCGGCGTGGGCGAAACGGCGGGCACGCACGACAACGGCATCGGCGAGCAGGACGACCTGCTCGAACTGATTGCACACATGCGCGCGCAACCGGGCCAGGCCGACGTGCCGCTCGTGCTCGCGGGCTTTTCGTTTGGCACCTTCGTGCTGTCGCACGTCGCGAAGCGCTATCTCGAAGCCGGCGGTGCCATCGAGCGCATGGTGTTCGTCGGCACCGCCGCAAGCCGCTGGGACGTCGCGCCGGTGCGCGACGACACGCTCGTGATCCACGGCGAACTCGACGACACCGTGCCGATTCTCTCGGTGTACGAATGGGCGCGCCCGCAGGAATTGCCGATTGTCGTGATTCCGGGGGCAGAACATTTCCTGCATCGCAAGCTGCATATCCTCAAGCGCATCATCGTCGAAGCCTGGCGCTGACAGTTCACGGGCATCGGGCGCCGATGTTTCGGGGCCCGATGCAAGCCGCTCGTCACCTGGCCGTCACGTCGCGTCTGGCGAGAGAAATGCGTGAAAAATGCACGACAGGTATGCGCAAACGTGTGACATCGCGAAAATTCGCCGCGACGTGACGCGTATAATGTTCGCCAATTTTGTGCTTGCTGCGCTGCGATCGGCGCGTGCACGGCACCCGCATTCCGGCTTTCTCCGACCGTGCGCCGCATGGCGCGCTACGTTCATCCCGTCCCCATTCAGCCCGACCTGAACCTATGCGTTTTCTCTCCTCCGGCCAACCGTCTTCTTTTGTTCCTTCTTCCCTCGTTCGCAATGTCACGCTCGCAGCGCTTGTGCCCGCCGCGCTTCTGGCGAGCGCGAGCGCGTTCGCTCGCACGCCCGCACACACTGCGGGCGTGAAAGTACAGGCGCAGCCGCAAGCAGAAGTGGCTGTCGGCACCCCTGCGGACAACGTACTCGGCGGGCTGCCGCCTCCGGGCGTGAATGCGCGCTCGTGGGTGCTCGTCGACGCCACCGCGAATCAGGTGCTCGCTTCCGGCAATGCCAATGAGCGCGTCGAGCCTGCGTCGCTCACGAAGCTCATGACCGCGTATCTCGTGTTCGAGGCGCTGCAGAGCAAGAAGATCACGATGGACCAGATCGTCACGCCGAGCGAAGCCGTGCGCCGCGTGAAGAACGACGAGTCGCGCATGTTCATCGAAGCGAACAAGCCGGTCTCGGTGCATGACCTCGTGTACGGCATGATCATCCAGTCGGGCAACGACGCGGCCATCGCGCTCGCCGAACTGGTGGGTGGCAGCGAAGCGAACTTCGTCACCATGATGAACGCCGAAGCGCAGAAGCTCGGCATGACGCACACGCATTTCGCCGACGTGAACGGCATGCCCGACCCGAATCACTACACGTCGGCTGGCGACCTCGCCACGCTCTCCACGCGTCTGATCCGCGACTATCCCGAGTACTACGAGATCTTCTCGGTCAAGGAATTCAAGTACAACAATATCAAGCAGCCGAACCGCAACCGCCTGCTGTGGATCGACCCGACGGTCGACGGCCTGAAGACCGGCCACACGCAAGCCGCGGGCTACTGCCTGATCGCATCGGCCCACCGTCCGCTCGCGAGCGGCGGCAACCGCCGTCTCGTCTCGGTGATGATGGGCGAGGAGAAGGAACACGACCGCGTGCAGGACAGCCTGAAGATGCTGAACTACGGCTATAGCGCGTACGACACCACGCGCATCTATCAGGCGAACCAGGCCGTGGCGACGCCGCGCGTCTACAAGGGCACGCTCGACGCCGTGAAGGTCGGCGTACAGAAGGACCAGTACGTGACGCTGCCCAAGGGCGCCGCCGACAAGGCCAAGCCGCAGGTCGAACTGAGCAGCCCGCTGATCGCGCCGTTCACGGTTGGCCAGCAGGTTGGTACCGCGAAGTTCGTGGGCGCCGACGGCAAGGTGCTCGCACAGGTTCCGCTCGTCGCACTCGAAGCCGTGCCGCAAGCCGGTATCGTCGGCCGCGTGTGGGATTCGCTCATGCTCATGGTCAACAAGAAGAAGTGATGACAGGCGCTCCAACGACGCAAGCCGCCGAGCCGCTCGTCTGGCTCAACGGTGAACTCACGCCGCTTTCCGAAGCGCGCATTCCCGTGCTTGATCGCGGTTTCATCTTCGGCGACGGCATCTACGAGGTCGTGCCCGTTTATGCGCTCGACGCAGCCGATGGTGAAAGCAAGGTGCGCGTGCCGTTTCGCATTGCGCAGCACCTCGCGCGGCTCAAGCGTTCGCTGGAGAAGGTTGGCATTGCGAATCCGTTCGACGAGGCGGGCTGGCGCGCACTCGTCGCGCGCCTGATCGAGGCGAACGAAACGGCGGGCGCGCTCGCGCGGGATGCGCACGCCAACTTCTACGTGCAGGTCACGCGCGGCGTCGCGCCGCGCGGCCACGCGTTTCCCGCGGCGGCCACGCCCACTGTGTTCGCGATGGTCAATCCGCTCAAGCTGCCCGGCCAGGCGCAGCGCGAGCATGGCGTGCGCTGCGTCACCGCTGAAGACAAGCGCTGGCTGAATTGCGACATCAAGTCGACTTCGCTGCTCGGCAACGTGCTGATGGCGCAGCACGCAGCGGAAAACGACGCGTTCGAGACGATCCAGCTGCGCGACGGCTGGCTGACCGAGGCTTCGTCGGCGAACGTGTGGGTCGTGAAGGGCGGTGCGCTCTTTGCGCCGCCGCGCAGCAACCGCATTCTCGAAGGCATCCGCTACGGCCTGATCGAGGAACTGGCCGAGGCGTGCGGCGTGCGTTTCGAAGCGCGCGAAGTGGCCGAGGCCGAACTGCGCGAGGCAGACGAAATTCTCGTGACGTCGGCAACGAAGGAAGTGCTGGCGGTCGTCGCGCTCGACGGCAAGCCGGTCGGCGCCGGCAAGCCGGGCCCGGTGTACGCCGCGCTCCATGCGGCGTACCAGCGCGCGAAGCAACGCGAGGCGGAGGCTGTGCAAGCACTGGCCGCCGAGCTACAGGTAGTGGAGAAATGAATATGACACAACAGGCAAGCAACCCCGAAGCGAAAGAATCGCTGATCGAATTCCCCTGCGACTTCCCGATCAAGGTGATGGGCAAGACGCATCCGGAATTCCAGGACACCATCGTGACGGTGCTGCGCGAATTCGACGGCGGCTTCGACGCCACGACCATCGAGACGCGTCCGTCGAGCGGCGGCAACTACACGGGCCTCACCGTCACGGTGCGCGCCACGAGCCAGGCACATCTCGACGACATCTATCGCGCCCTCACCGGGCATCCGATGGTGAAGATCGTGCTGTAAGCGCTGGCGCTTCGCTGGCAGTGATTCGAACGACAAGGGCCGCCATGCGCGGCCCTTGTTGCATCTGAGGCATTCGTTTCAGGGCACGTCGCCCACACGGGCGCGTTGCGCCGCCGCGGCCGCCGTCATCAGCGGACCGGCTTCGCAAGCGTCCTCGTAGAGCCGCCGAAAGCGCGCGACCTCGTCGAACACCCAGTCGCGGAAGGCCTGCACGCGCTCGGTCTGCATGCGTTGCGGCTGGCAGATGAAGTAGTAGCGCCAGGGGCTCGGCCCGTCGACGTCCTTGAAGAGGCGCACGAGACGCCCGAGCGTGATCTCGTGCATGGCGAGCGAGCGGCGCACGAGCGCGATGCCCTGGCCGTCCATGGCCGCCTGCAGCAGGTTCGACGAGTCCTGGTAGAGCACGCCGCGCTTCGGTTCGGGCAGGTCCTGGAGGCCCGCGGCGTCGAACCAGGGGCGCCAGAGTTCGTCGTCCGAGCGCAGCAGCGGCAGCTTCGCGAGGTCGCGCGGGTCGGTGGGCAGCTTGCCGCCGTTGAAATCGGGCGAGCAGGCCGGAAAGAAGATCTCGTCGAGCAGCAGCTCGGCGTGCAGGCCCGGATAGTGTCCGTAGCCGAAGCGGATGGCGACATCGACATCGTCGCGCGCGAAATCGGTGAGCGAATTCGTGGATTGCAGCTCGACGTCCCACTGGGGATGCGCCTCGATGAAGCGGCCGATGCGCGGCGTGACCCAGCGCGCCGCGAACGACGACAGCATCGACACCACGAGCCGCCGGTCGCGGTCGCCCGCGCGGATTTCCTGGGTGGCGTGCGCGAGCTGGTTGAGCGCGTCGCGCACCTGGCCGGCGTAGCGGCGGCCGGTGTCGGTCACGCGCACGCGCTTGCCGTCGCGCGCGAAGAGCGCCACGCCCAGCTCCGCTTCGAGCGCGCGGATCTGGTGGCTCACGGCGCCGTGCGTGACGAAGAGTTCGTCGGCGGCGCGCGAGAAGCTTTCGTGGCGGGCGGCCGCTTCGAAGGCCTTGAGCGCATTCAGTGCGGGTAGCTGGCGCAGATCCATATCGTATTTTTTCTCACATAGCCGTGAAAATTGATCGTTTTTCCCGATCCCTTATGGCGTCTACGATTGTAGCCATCGGAGCAGGTCATTCGGAGTCGAAAATGAGAGAAATTTCTTCGGATATCACGTTTGAAGTGGCGGCCGACCAAACGGCCTCGGTGCGCGTCACGCGCAGCACGCGGCTCACCGTGAAGTGCGGCACCGTCTGGGTCACGCGCAGCGACGACACCGCCGACTACTGGCTGGAACCCGGCCACACGCTGCGGCTGCGGCGCGGCGAACGCTTGTGGATCGGTGCGGAAGGCGGTGCGGCCGCGTGGGTTGGGTTCGCCGCGCCGGCGCGCCTGAGCGAGCGCGTGGTCGATATCGCCGCACGCGCTGCGCAGCGCGCAGGCGTTCACATTGGCGACGGCTGGCGCACGGTTTGAGCCCACGGTTTGACCCAAAAGCGGCGGCGATGGGCGGGCAACCCATCGCCGCCGTTATCCGCAGCATGCCCGGCGCGCTTGTCCCGAATTCGGTAAACTCCCGAAATCATGTGCGCCACCCCGGTTTCACCCTCGCAAATCTCTTCGGACCCCGGCATAGCCGCGGCCGATTCCCAAACGGCAGGTTCGTCCATCGTCGTGCGCTGGCGCGGCGACGAGGCTTATCAAACAAGCTTCGACGCCATGCGCGAGTTCACGGCCGCCCGTGACGCGCATACGTCCGACGAAATCTGGCTCGTCGAGCATCCGCCTGTGTTCACGCTGGGCCAGGCCGGCAAGCCCGAGCACCTGCTGGTCGCCAACAGCGGCATCCCGCTCGTGCAGATCGATCGCGGCGGGCAGATCACGTATCACGGGCCGGGCCAGGTGGTGGCCTACCTGCTGCTCGACTTGCGGCGCCGGAAGCTGATGGTGCGCGAGCTCGTCACGCTCATCGAGGACGCCGTGATCGAAACACTGGCGGCGTATAATCTCGCGAGCGAGCGCAAGGCAGGCGCCCCCGGCATTTACGTGCCGCAAGAGGCCAGCGGCGCGAGCGCCGCGCACAAGGGCGCGAAAGTCGCCGCCCTCGGGCTGAAGATCCGCAATGGCTGCAGCTATCACGGCGTGAGCCTGAACGTATCGATGGATCTGAACCCATTTCTCGCGATCAATCCGTGTGGTTACGCCGGTCTCGAAACCGTCGACATGGCCACGCTGGGTGTGGAGGCGAGTTGGCGCGATGTTGCCGCCACGCTGGCGGCGCGGCTCGAGGCGAATCTCGCGGCGCACGCAGCAACACTTCTCACGGTAGCCGAAGCGGCTGCCACAGACCCTTCGGCCGAAGCGGCTGGAGTGGAACCGGCCGTATCGGCCGTCTCCGGCGGGGAACCGCCGCAACCGCAGGCTGGCGTTGCACCGGCGGCCTGACTGGATCGAAAGCATGACTGACATCACTGCGAACCCCGCTGGCGCCAACGCCGACGCCGTTCCCTACGACGCCACCGCAAAACAGAAGGCGCAGGCCAAGACCTCGCGCATTCCGATCAAGGTCATTCCCATCGAGAAGCTCAAGAAGCCCGAGTGGATCCGCGTGAAGGCGGCCACGGGCAACTCGCGCTTCTACGAAATCAAGAACATCCTGCGCGAGCACAACCTGCACACGGTGTGCGAGGAAGCGAGCTGCCCGAACATCGGCGAATGCTTCGGCAAGGGCACGGCCACGTTCATGATCATGGGCGACAAGTGCACGCGCCGCTGCCCGTTCTGCGACGTGGGCCACGGCCGCCCCGATCCGCTCGATCCGGACGAACCGGCGAACCTCGCGCGCACCATCGGCGCGCTCAAGCTCAAGTACGTCGTGATCACGAGCGTTGACCGCGACGATCTGCGTGACGGCGGCGCCGGCCACTTCGTCGAATGTATCCGCCAGGTGCGCGAGCAGTCGCCCGAAACGCGTATCGAGATTCTCACGCCGGACTTCCGCGGCCGTCTCGATCGCGCGCTGCAGATCCTCAACGCCGCGCCGCCTGATGTGATGAACCACAATCTCGAAACGGTGCCGCGTCTCTACAAGGAAGCGCGCCCGGGTTCGGACTACGCGCACTCGCTCAAGCTGCTCAAGGACTTCAAGGCGCTGCATCCCGAAGTCGCGACGAAGTCGGGCCTGATGGTGGGCCTGGGCGAAACCGAAGAGGAAATTCTTCAGGTGATGCGCGACCTGCGCGCGCACGACGTCGACATGCTGACGATTGGCCAGTACCTCCAGCCTTCCGAGCATCACCTGCCGGTGCGTTCGTACGTGCATCCGGACACGTTCAAGATGTACGAGGAAGAGGCATACAAGATGGGCTTCACGCACGCGGCCGTTGGCGCCATGGTGCGTTCGAGCTATCACGCCGATCTGCAGGCGCATGGGGCAGGGGTGGTTTAAACCAGCCCCCGCTTCCTGCAAGCACGCAACACGAAAAGCCCGCTGAAAAGCGGGCTTTTTCGTTATGCGCTGCGCTCGAACAGCGCGTGTCGTGCGTCGATTTCCACGCCATCCATTGCGGCGCGAAAAGCAATGCTCCAGCAGCGTCATTAGCTAACGCGGATAAGTTAGAACCACCCGCCGCCAGACTCCCTATAGTCGGAACCTTCATTCACTCGAACGTCGTTCCGCCGGAGTCTCCCGATGAACCCACGCGCTCTCCCTGCCTTCGCACGCCGCCCGCACATCGCCGCCGTTGCATTCGCCGCCGCCTGCCTCGCAGCCACGTTCGGCGCGCCGCGCGCGCAGGCCGAAACGCGTGAGGTCGTGATCGCGTATCAGGACATGGTGGTGCCGTGGCGCTACGCGCAGGCCACGGGCGAAGTCGAGAAGGAAACGGGCTACAAGGTCACCTACCGCAAGCTCGCGAGCGGCGCCGACGTGATCCGCGCGCTCGCATCCGGCTCCGTGCAGCTCGGCGAGGCCGGTTCGAGCCCGATCGCAGCGGGCCTTTCGCAGGGTGTGGATCTCTCGCTGTTCTGGATTCTCGACAACATCAACGACGCCGAAGCGCTCGTCGCGCGCGACGGTTCGGGGGTGACGAGCATCGCGGGCCTCAAAGGCAAGACCATCGGCGTGCCGTATGTTTCGACCTCGCACTTTCACGCGCTCGTCGCGTTGCAGAACGCGGGCGTGAATCCCGCCGACGTGAAGATCGTCAACCTGCGTCCGCCCGAAGTCGCGGCCGCCTGGCAGCGCGGCAACATCGACGCGACCTACATCTGGGACCCCGTGCTCGCGCAGGTCAAGAAAAACGGCAAGGTGCTGATCACGTCGGGCCAGGTGGCGAAGGCCACGGGCAAGGCGACCTTCGACGGCTTCGTCGCGGACAAGCGCTTCGCGAAGGACAACGCCGATTTCGTCGCGAAGTTCGTCAAGGTGCTGGCCGCCGCGGACGCCGATTACAGCGCGCATCGCGGCGCCTGGAACGCGGCTTCGCCGCAGGTGCAGGCCGTCGCGAAGGAGTCGGGGGCGAATGCCGCCGAAGTGCCGGCGAGCCTCGCGCTCTACGCCTTCCCCACGCCCGCCGAGCAAGCCTCGAAGCAATGGCTGGGCGGCGGGGCGCAGTCGGGCGCGGCGCAGTCGCTGCTCGCCACGGCGACCTTCCTCAAGGAGCAGGGCACGATCCAGAACGTGCTGCCCGACTACTCGGTGGGCGTCGATCCGCAGTACGTGCAGCGCGCCGCCGCGCATTGAACGCAAGGAGCTTTACAACATGAGCGCGCTCGCGATCCGCGATCTCACCGTCATCTATGAGGGCGCGCAACGCGGTGCGCCGCCGAACGTCGCGCTCGCGAACGTGAACCTCGAAGTGGCGCGCGGCGAGTTCGTCGTCGCGCTCGGCGCTTCGGGCTGCGGCAAGACCACGTTGCTCAACTGCATCGCGGGCTTCATCGAACCCGCGCAGGGCGAGGTGCGCGTGAACGGCGCGCGCGTGGAGGGCCCGGGCGCGGAGCGCGGCGTGGTGTTCCAGAAGCATGCGCTGCTGCCGTGGCTCGACGTGCTCGACAACGTCGCGCTCGGTTTGCGTTTTCGGGGCGTGCCGAAGGCGCAGCGCGAGCGCATCGCGCGCGAGCAGCTTGCGCTCGTGGGGCTCGAAGCGCAGGCGCGCGAACGCGTGTATGCGCTCTCCGGCGGCATGCAGCAGCGCGTGGGCATTGCGCGCGCGCTCGCGAGCGACCCGCAGATTCTGCTGATGGACGAACCGATGGGCGCGCTCGACGCCCTGACGCGCGAGCAGGTGCAAACGCTCGTGCTCGACGTCTGGGCGCGCACGCGCAAGACGGTGTTCTTCATCACGCACAGCGTGGAGGAGGCGCTTTTTCTCGCGACGCGCATCGTGGTCATGACGCCGGGGCCGGGCCGTATCGAGCGCGAGTACGAAGTGCCGTTCGCGCGCCAATACCTCGCCACGCGCGATGCGCGCGCGGTGAAGTCGTCGCCGGAATTCATTGCGTGGCGCGAGCGGCTAGTCGATTTGCTGCACGCGGACGCGGGCGCACACGCACACGAGGAGCCGGTATGAGCGTGCCGCAGGAATCGTTGAGAGAAGTCGCGCTGAAGGCGCGTCGCGTACAGCCCCACGGCGGCGAGGCGCATGGGGCGCGCGAGGCGCAAGCCGCCCGCTCGAAAGTCTGGCGCATGCCCGGCGAAGGTCCGACCGCCGCGCTGAGCGCGGCGTCGGTGGCGGCGCTCGCGCTGCTCTGGTGGCTCGCCACGCACCTGCACTGGCTGCCGCCGCTTTTCCTGCCAACGCCCGAAGCCGTCTGGCAAGCGTTCGCCGACGCCTGGCACGGCCGCATCCAGGGCGGTCTGCCGCTTTCCGAGCATCTGTTCTGGAGCGCGCTGCGCGTGTTCGGCGCGTTCCTGCTCGCGGTCGTGACGGCCGTTCCCGTGGGCATCCTGATGGGCGTGTCGCGCATCGCGCGCGGCCTGCTCGATCCGCCGCTCGAGTTCTACCGGCCGCTGCCGCCGCTCGCCTATCTGCCGCTGGTGGTGATCTGGTTCGGCATCGACGAGACGGCCAAGATCGTCGTGATCTGGCTCGCCTGCTTCGCGCCCATCGCAATGGCCGCGCGCGCCGGTGCGAAGAGCGCGAGCGTCGAGCAGATCCGCGCGGCGGCGTCGCTCGGCGGCGGCTTCGCGCAGATCGTGCGCTTCGTCGTGCTGCCCGCCGCGCTGCCGGAGATCCTCACGGGCCTGCGCATCGCCATCGGCTTTGGCTGGACCACGCTCGTGGCCGCCGAGATGGTCGCCGCGACGGCGGGTCTCGGCCAGATGGTGCTCAACGCGTCGAGCTTCCTGCGCACGGATGTCGTGGTGATGGGCATCGTGCTGATCGGGCTCATCGCCTGGGGCTTCGATCTGGGCATGCGCGCGCTCGAAAAGCGCCTCGTGCCGTGGAAGGGGCGAGGCTGACGCAACACCCCCGCCGTTTCTGGAAATCCAAACAGCAGTAGGGCGCGATTCTGGAAAACCAGATTCGCGCCTTTGTTCATTGAGTAAAAGTCCTTATAAATCAACGTGATGAGCGTTGATGCTTGCTGGCATTCTCCTTGCAACTAAGAACGCGCGGCCACCCAGGCCGCGACAAAAAAACAGTCAGGAGACAGCCGATGTCCGATCCCATCTTCCGGTTTCGCTGATTCCCCAGTTTCGTCCTGTCGCGGCCCGAACCTCCTTCGTTCGGCCATTGGCTTAACTCATTTGCAGGAACCATCGTGAAGAAACCTCTCCACAAAGTCCTCTACGTCCAGGTGATCGTGGCGATCGTCATCGGCGTGATCCTGGGCCACTACTGGCCCGCCCTCGGCATCGACATGAAGCCGCTCGGCGACGCCTTCATCAAGCTCATCAAGATGGTGATCGGGCCGATCATCTTCTGTACCGTCGTGACCGGCATTGCGGGCATGGAGGACATGAAGAAGGTGGGCCGCGTGGGCGGCAAGGCGCTGCTCTACTTCGAGATCGTCTCGACCTTCGCGCTCGTGCTCGGCCTCATCGCCACGCACGTGCTCAAGCCGGGCGCGGGCTTCAACGTCGACGTGAACACGCTCGACGCCAAGGCCGTGGCGAGTTACGCCGAAAAGGCGCACGGCCAGAGCAGCGTCGACTTCCTGATGCACATCATTCCCGACACGATTTCCTCGGCGTTCGCGCAGGGTGAGATCCTGCAGATCCTGCTGATCGCGCTGCTGTTCGGCGCGGTGCTCACGCAGATCGGCGAGCGTGGCCGCCCGGTGACCGCGTTCATCGAAAGCGTCTCGGGCGTGCTGTTCGGCATCGTAAAGATCGTGACGAAGCTGGCACCGATCGGCGCGTTCGGCGCGATGGCGTTCACCATCGGCAAGTACGGCGTGGGCTCGCTCATTCCGATGCTCAAGCTGATCGGCACGTTCTACCTCACGTCGATCGTGTTCGTGCTCGTCGTGCTCGGCGCGATCGCGCGCTTCACGGGCTTCTCGATCATTCGCTTCGTTTCCTACATCAAGGAAGAGCTGCTGATCGTGCTCGGCACGAGCTCGTCGGAATCGGCGCTGCCGCAGCTGATGCAGAAGCTCGAGCGCCTTGGCTGCTCGCGCTCGGTGGTGGGCCTCGTGGTGCCGACCGGCTACTCGTTCAACCTCGACGGCACCAACATCTACATGACGATGGCAGTGCTTTTCATCGCGCAGGCGACCAACACGGACCTCACGTGGACCCAGCAGCTCACGCTGCTCGCGGTGACGATGCTCACCTCGAAGGGCGCGAGCGGCGTGACCGGCGCGGGCTTCATCACGCTGGCGGCAACGCTTGCCGTGGTGCCGACCATTCCGCTCTCGGGCATGGTGCTGATTCTCGGTATCGACCGCTTCATGAGCGAGTGCCGCGCGCTCACGAACATCGTCGGCAACGGCGTGGCGACGGTCGTGGTCTCGGCATGGGAGAAGGAGCTCGACCGCAACAAGCTGCGCGCCGTGCTCTCAGGCCAGACCGAAGATCTGAAGGAAAGCGCGGGCGCGTAAGCGGCGCCGGCGCGCAAGCCGCGAGGCGCGCGCCGCCCGCCGATGTTCCTTCTCTCGTTGTTTCGCGGCCATGGCCGTTGGGCGGCGCGCCCGTTTCCCCTGCGTGAGCGCACCGCCCGTTTTTGCCTGTATCGTCTGACGCGGCTGCACGTTTGCCTGAGCGCGCCCGGAGGCCGCTGTCCGCCCCGGACGAGCCGGACGCCCCAGCGCGGCCGTGTGCCACAATCTCCCTCATCCCCTTGACCGCCTGGAAGCCGCTCACGTGACGCGCCGCCTCATCATCCTCTTCGCGCTCGCAGCCGGTCTCGTCGCGGTCTGCGCGCTGACGTGGGCGCTCACGTGGCAGGCCGGCATCGACGCGCTGCGCCGCAACGCGGCCGTGCGCGGCGACCGCACCGCGGCTTCGCTCAAGAGCACGCTCGAGCGCTACGACTCGCTGCCCTATATCGTCGGCGAGCATCCGCTCGTGCAGAACGTGCTCGTCGATCCGCGACCCGAGTGGGTGGCCGCCGCGAACCGCTATCTCGAAGACGTGAACCGCCACGCGCGCGCCACGACGACCTACATCATCCGCGCCGACGGCATGAGCATCGCGGCGAGCAACTGGCGCGACCCCGATAGCTTCGTGGGCGTGGATTACCGCTTCCGGCCGTATTTCATCGGCGCGATGCAGGGCGGCGTGGGCCGCTTCTTCGGCATCGGCACGGTCTCGCACGATCCGGGCTACTACGTGTCGCAGCCGGTGCGGCGCGACGGCAAAATCGTCGGCGTGGCCGTGGTGAAGCTCAATCTCGAATGGTTTCCGGGCACCGATGCCTCGGAGCCGCTTCTCGTGACTGACGATCACGGCGTGATCTTTCTCTCCTCGGTGCCCGCGTGGAAGTACCGCACGGTGCGCCCGCTGCCACCGGCTGTCGTGGCCTCGATCGACGCCACGCGCCAGTACGCGAGCGAGCCGATCGCGCCGCTGCCGGCAAGCGTCGAGCGCGTGTTGCCGGGCGACGCCGACATCGTGCGCATGGGTGCGGGCATCCGCGCGCCGCGCTACCTGGAGACGCGCCGCTCGCTTGGCGAGCCCGACTGGCATCTCGTCACCATGTCGTCGATCGACCCGGTGCTCGAAGCCTCGCGCAATGCGACCATCATGACGGGCTTCGGCTATGTCTCGCTGTGCCTCTTTGGCTTTTACTGGCGCATGCGGCGCGCGCGCGTGAAGGAAGTAATGCGCAGCCGCGCGATGCTGCAAAAGGCCTACGCGATGCTCAACGAGCGCGTGGCCGAGCGCACCGCTGATCTCTCGCAGGCGAACGAGCGTCTGCAGAGCGAGGTGGCGGAGCGCACGCGCGCTGAAGGCGTACTGCGCGCGACCCAGGACGAGCTGATCCAGGCGAGCAAGCTCGCGGCGCTCGGCCAGATGGCGGCGGGCATCACGCACGAACTGAACCAGCCGCTTGCGGCGCTGCGCAGCTTCTCGGACAACACGCGTGTGTTTCTCGAGCGCGGCCAGTACGCGGCGGCCACCGAAAACCTGGAGGCGATCGGTGCACTCACCGAGCGCATGGGCAAGATCGTGAACCAGCTCAAGCTGTTCGTCGGACGCGCGCGGCCGAGGAGCGCGCGCGCGCCGGTTGCCCGCGCGCTGCGCAACTCGCTCGCGTTGCTCGGCAAGCGGCTCGACGGCGTGCGCGTGGATCTCACGTTGACGGAAGACGGCGCGCCGCCCGTGCCGCTCGATGTGGACGCCGAGTACCCGGACCTGAGCGCGCAGAGCGACGATTTGCGGCTCGAACAAGTGCTCATTAACGTGCTTGGCAATGCGCTCGACGCCGTGGCGGGGCTGCCCGCGCCGCGCATTGCGATCGACGTTCAGGCGAGCGCGGCGACGCTTGCCATCGCGGTGAGCGACAATGGACCGGGCATTCCCGAGGATGTGTTGCCGCGCCTCTTCGAGCCGTTTTTCACGACGAAGGAAATGGGGCAGGGGCTCGGCCTCGGACTCGCGATTTCCTCGTCGATCGCGCGTGATTGCGGCGGCTCGCTCACGGCGAGCAACGCACCGGAAGGCGGCGCACGCTTCGTGCTGACGCTGCGCCGCGCGCGTGCCGATGCCGCGAGCGCGGCGCGTGCGGCAGGATTGTGATCAAGCGCTCCGAAGCGCGCTTATGAATCAGGATGACGAACGAACATGGTGAACACGACGCCCGGCCGGGTGCTCTACGTTGAGGATGACGAACTCGTGCGCCGCGCGGGCGTGCAGAGCCTGCAGCTCGCGGGCTTCGACGCCGCCGGTTTCGCCAACGCGGAGGGCGCGCTGCCGCTGATCGACGCCGAGTTCGCGGGCGTCGTGGTAAGCGATATCCGCCTGCCGGGCATGAGCGGGCTCGATCTGCTCGCGCAATGCCATGAGCGTGCGCCCGAAGTGCCCATCATCCTCGTGACGGGCCATGGCGATATCTCGATGGCCGTGCAGGCCATGCGCGACGGCGCATACGACTTCATCGAGAAGCCGTTCGCCTCCGAGCGCCTGATCGAAACGGTGCGGCGCGCGCTGGAGCGGCGCCTGCTCGTGCTCGAAAACCTCGCGCTGCGCCGCGAGCTGGCGGGGCAGAACGCGCTCGCGCCGCGCATCATCGGCAAGAGTCCGGCTATCGAACAGGTGCGCAAGCTCATTGCGAACGTCGCGCCCACGGACGCCTCGGTGCTCATCAACGGCGACACCGGCGCGGGCAAGGAGCTGATCGCGCGCAGCCTTCACGAGCTTTCGCCGCGGCATGACAAACCGTTCGTTGCCGTGAACTGCGGCGCGTTGCCCGAGCCGATGTTCGAGTCGGAGATGTTCGGATACGAGGCGGGCGCATTCACCGGGGCGGCCAAGCGCCGGATCGGCAAGCTCGAGCACGCGAGCGGCGGGACGCTCTTTCTCGACGAGATCGAGAGCATGCCGCTTTCGCTGCAGGTGAAGCTGCTGCGCGTGCTGCAGGATGGCGTGCTCGAGCGCCTCGGCTCGAACCAGCCGGTGCGCGCCGACTTGCGCGTGGTCGCGGCGGCCAAGGGCGACATGAGCGAGCACGTCGCGGCGGGCACCTTCCGGCGCGACTTGCTGTACCGGCTCAACGTTGTGACGATCGCGCTGCCGCCGCTCGCCGAACGCCGCGAAGACATCGTGCCGTTGTTCGAACATTTTCTGCTCGACGCGGCGGTGCGCTATCAGCGCAGCGCGCCGCTCCTCACCGAGCGCGACCGCATGCGCCTTGCACAGCGCGACTGGCCCGGCAACGTGCGCGAACTGCGCAACGCAGCGGACCGGCGGGTGCTCGGGATTCCCGACGATCTTTCGGCAGGCGCGGTGGCCGGCGACGACGACGCGCTGCCGCTCAAGGAACGCGTGGAGCAGTACGAACGTGCGCTGATCGCCGACGCGCTTGCGCAGAGCAACGGGGCGGTCGCCCAGGCCGCCGAGCGGCTGCAGATGGCGAAGGCCACGCTGTACGAGAAGATTCGCCGCTATGGGCTGGTGGCGCGCGGCGAGGGTTAGCTCCGGTTCGCGACACGTTGTGCAGCGTGCAGGCGTAAAAAAAAGCAGCGGGGCTTCCGCTGCTTTTTTTTGGTTATTGGCCTACCGGCCTGGCCGCCCTTCAGGTCGCCAGCGCCTTCTGAAGCAGCTGGTCGAGCTCCGCGAACTGCGGTTCGCCCACGTAGCGCTTGAGAATCTTGCCGTCGCGGCCGATCACGAAAGTGGTGGGCGTGAGCTGGACGTTGCCGAACTGCTTCGCGGCCGAGCCGTCGTCCATTGCCACCTTGAACGGCAGCTGACGCGTTTGCGCGTAGTTGGCCACGTACATCGGCGCGTCGTAGTTCATTGCGACCGCCACGAACTCGAGCCCTTCGCCCTTGAAGCGGTTATAGGTCTGGACCATCTTCGGCATTTCCGCCATGCAGGTGGTGCAGCTCGTCGCCCAGAAGTTGACGAGATAGACCTTGCCCTTGAGGTCGTTCGTGGAGACCTTCTGGCCCGACAGAAGCGTGAAGGTGGCGTCGGGCACGCGCTGCTGGCTGCCGAAGAACGCGAAGTAGCCGGCGATGGCGATCGCGACGACGACCACCGCCGCGCCAACGCGCATGAGCACGCCGGAGCGCGATTTCGAAGAATTCGGGGATGCAGCGGTCATGAGCCTTGCCTCGTGCGCCGAAAGACGCGGGTGTTAAGCCAAAACATTGTAGCGCCGAATTTCCCGGCATAGCGGTTACGCGACAACATCCGGGTATGCGCCGGCGGATAATGTCGCGCACCTTTCACTCCCGTGACAAACCGCGCCCCATGGTCCTGGATATCCTTCGCCGTGCCCGCCTCCCGTTGAACCCGTCGCTGCGCGCTATCGTCGCTGCCCGCGTGGCGGTGCTGGGCCTGCTTGCCACGGCGTTCGCGCTGGCTGCGTGCTCGCCCACCTACGACTGGCGCACGATTTCGAACGACGCGAGCGGCTACTCGATCGACCTGCCGGCCAAGCCGGACAAGGACGAGCGCCGCATCGACGTGAATGGCACGCCGATGCGCATGCGCGTTCAGACGGCCGAAGTCGCCGGCGACGTGTTCGTCATCGGCACGCTCGATCTGCCCGACGCGCAGCCCGCGACGCAGCAAAAGGCGCTCGACTTCCTGCGCGCAGGCCTCGCGCGCAACGTGGGCGCGCCGCCCGACGCGCGCGCAGTGGCGGTGCCGCTTGCAACGGGCGGCTCGATCGAAGGCGTGGAAATGCACATGGCCGGCAAGGCGGGCGCCAACGGCGAGTCGCGCACGATCCACGCGCGGCTCGTCGCGAAGGGCGCACGGGCCTATCAGGTGGCGATTGTCGGTCGCACCGAGCCGCCGGTCGAGCAGGTCGACCAATTCTTCGGATCTTTCAAGCTGTACTGAGATTCGGGACTCCGCAGCACAGCTTGTGAAGCGATGTTTGGGTCTCGCTGCGGTGGGCGTTTGGCGGTCGAAGTGAATGTTGCGCAGCAGGTAAACACGCTAATTATCGGATTTGATTGAGGGTTTACCGGTTACCCACAGGAGCTGTGGGTAACTTTGTGGAAAACAACGCCGCGTTGGCCGGAAAGGGCCGTCCTGTGGGCTTTCTGTTAGTTTTGGCCGCTTTTCTGTAAATCCAGAAAATCAGAAGAATCAAGGAGTTATCAAACCAGCCGGCGCGTAATGCGAACCATGAACAAATCCGGGGCAAACACGACGAAGTGTGCATAAGTCAAGTCTTGACTTCGATTTATTGGTGCTATTCACATTCCCGGGCGGCACAAGCTCAGCGGCTTACGCCACCGAAATTGACTGTGCCTCGCTAACGTTCCGCAAACACCCGCCGGTATTGCACGGCCTCTGCCACATGCGCGGCCTCGGGCATGGACGCGCCGGCGAGGTCCGCAATCGTGCGCGCGACCTTGAGCACCCGATAGTGCGCGCGTGCCGACCAGCCGAAGCGCTCGCCCGCTTCGCGCAGCAGCGTTTCACCTGCAGCGTCCGGCTGGCAGACCGCGTCGGTCTCGCGGCCGGTCAATTCGCGATTGGTTTTGCCCTGACGCGCCAACTGCCGCTCGCGCGCCGCCTGCACGCGAGCGGCGATCGCGGCGCTCGGTTCGGCACGCGTGCTGGCGCGAGCGGCCAGTTCGGCGGGCGGCAGCGCGGGAATCTCGATCTGGATGTCGATGCGGTCCAGCAGCGGTCCCGAGAGCTTGCGCAAATAGCGCGCGGCGCTTTCGGGCGTGCAGCGGCAGCGCCCTGCGGGGTCGCCGCGCCAGCCGCACGGACAGGGGTTCATCGCGGCAACGAGCTGACACGCAGCGGGAAAGTCGGTTTGCCACGCGGCGCGCGAAATGGTGATCGACCCCACTTCGAGCGGCTCGCGCAGCGTTTCGAGCACGTGGCGGTCGAATTCGGGCAACTCATCGAGGAACAGGACACCTAAATGTGCGAGCGTGATCTCGCCCGGTTGCGGCGGATTGCGCCCGCCGATCAGCGCGGCCGCGCTCGACGAGTGGTGCGGCGCGCGAAACGGCCGCTGCCGCCACTGCTGCGGTGTGAAGCCGATCGCGCTGGCCGAGAGCAGGGCGGCGGAAGCTAGCGCTTCGTCTTCGGTCATGAGGGGCAGGAGTCCGGGCAGGCGCGCGGCGAGCATCGACTTGCCAGCGCCGGGCGGCCCGACCATCAACAGATGATGTCCGCCGGCCGCGGCGACTTCGAGCGCCCGGCGCGCGCCGCGCTGGCCCACCACGTCGGCCATATCGAGGGGCGTGGCGCCGGGGGCGGCGTCGAGGGCGCTCGCACGCACGGGGGCGAGGCGCGCTTCGGGGTCGGCGCCTGCAAGGTGCGCGCAGAGCGAGCGCAGGTCGGCCGCGCCGTACACCGCGACCCCCGGCACGAGCGCCGCTTCGACGGCGTTTTGTGCAGGCAGATAAAGCTCGGGCACGCCTGAGCGCTCGCGCGGCGTAGGCGCGAGAGCGAGCGTTGCTTCGTCGGTCTCAGTATCAGGAATGCGAAGGATCTCGCCCTGGCCGGGCGATGCCGCGTCGTCCACACGCGCTGCGCGCTCCCTGTGTGCGCGGGCGGTGCCGCATGCCATGGCGAACGCACCGCGCATCGGCCGCACGGCGCCCGTGAGCGAAAGCTCGCCCGCGAACTCGCGGTGCGCGAGCGCCGCAGCCGGAAGCTGCCCGCTTGCCGCGAGAATGCCGAGCGCGATTGGCAAATCGAAGCGGCCTGATTCCTTGGGCAAATCAGCCGGCGCGAGGTTGACGGTAATTCGCCTCACCGGGAAATCGAAGCCGCAGTTCGAGAGCGCGGCGCGCACGCGCTCGCGGCTTTCGCGCACTTCGAGATCGGGCAGCCCAACGATGGAAAACGACGGCAGCCCGTTGGCGAGATGGACTTCTACGGTGACTTCGGGCGCGCGGCCAGCAGCCGGCGCGCGGCTGCGCACCACGGCAAGCGACATGGGATTCTCCGGAAGGCTCGCATGCTGGCGTGGCGCGCGCGTTGTACTGACAAACTTCGCGCGCCATGCATGCGCCAGGCTGGTGAGGCGTATGCCCCTTTACGGTTCCATTGCGTTTCACGTACGAATCGCTTGCGGCGGTGCGGCAAGGGTGCTGCACTCAATTGCGCACAGGAATGCGCAACGAAATGATCAGGAGGACTGGCTAGTCACCGGCAGCTTTTGTTCGAGTTCGGCCACGCGGCGCTCGAGTTCTTCGAGGCGTTGGCGCGTGCGCACGAGCACCTGCGTTTGCGCGTCGAATTCCTCGCGCGTGACGAGGTCCAGCTTCGAAAAGCCTTGCGACAACATTGCGCGCACATTGCGCTCGACATCGCGCGCCGGCGAGTTCTTCAGCAGATCGCTCACGCGGGACTGCAGATCATTGAATACGTCGTTTGGTTGCTTCATTCGATTCCCCTTCGCTGCACAAAAAATGTGCAAGTTTTGTTTCGCCTGTGCCCCGCGACGAACCGTGATCGATCTTGGTGCGAACTCGCAGGGCCACGGCCACGTGTGCGCGCAACTGGTGCGCACCGTAGGCCAGTGTGCTTCGCGCGGCGGCGCAGCGGGCCAATTCCAGCCGCTATGCGGCTCCCAGCGCGGCAGCGATGCCTGAGAACACTGTAGCAACGTTCCCCCCGCCACGCCACCGCGCGCGCCTCACGCTGGCCGTTCGGCCAGGGCCTTGCGCGCCGCGCCCCTCAAGGCGCGGACCGGCATTGTCCACGGCTTTGGGCGCGCTTGCATCGAAGTCCATCAGATCGGCGTTGCAGACCGGGTGCAGCATATTGGCACGGGTGTTGCTACTACTGCCCCGCGCACCGAACGACGGTTGGCTCACGGTGCGCCAGCGGGGCGGTTACGCATCATGCGCCGCTCGCAAGGCGCCCGTTGCAGAAGCAAACAAAGGTATGAAGCAAACCACAGCGAGGACTACATGAAACTGATTACAGCAATCATCAAGCCCTTCAAGCTCGATGAGGCGCGCGAAGCCCTCTCGGCAATCGGCGTGTCGGGGATCACGGTGACGGAGGTGAAAGGCTTCGGTCGCCAGAAGGGGCACACCGAGCTGTACCGCGGTGCGGAGTATGTCGTGGACTTTCTGCCGAAGGTGAAGATTGAAGCCGCCGTGGCCGACGACATCGTCGAGCAGGCCATCGAGGCGGTCGAACGCGCGGCCCGCACGGGCAAGATCGGCGACGGCAAGATTTTCGTCACGCCGATCGAACAAGTGATCCGCATCCGCACCGGCGAGACCGGCGCCGACGCACTGTAAAGCCCGCAGTAAGGCCTAAAGAGACCGAGACAAGAGGAAAGAGGAAACCGAGATGCGCAAACTTTTGATGTCCCTGATGATGGCTGGCTCGCTGCTGGCCGGCGGCGTCGGCGCCGCGCTTGCGGACGACGCATCCGCGCCCGCCGCGGCTTCCGCACCGGCGGCCGCCGCTTCGGCGCCCGACGCAACGGCCGCCGCACCGGCTTCGGCGCCTGCCGCCGACGCCGCTTCGGCACCGGCAGCCGCCGCCAGCGCCCCGGCAGACGCATCGGCTGCAGCCGCAGCCGCCGCGCCCGCCGCACCGACCGCGCCGTTCTCGGTCGATTCGTCGAAGATCAATTCGGGCGACACCGCCTGGATGCTGACTTCCACCGCGCTCGTGCTGTTCATGACGATCCCGGGCCTCGCGCTGTTCTACGGCGGCATGGTCCGCAAGAAGAACGTGCTCGCCACGCTCATGCAAAGCTTCGCGATCACCTGCGTGGTCACGGTGATCTGGACGGTGGTGGGCTACTCCATCGCGTTCACGCCGGGCGGCTCGTTCATCGGCGGCTTCTCGCGCATCTTCCTTGAGGGTATGAACTACATCAAGGGCGACAAGGCGACGACGCTCACCGTGAGCCACCTCGCGCCGACCATCCCCGAGACCGTGTACTTCGTCTATCAGATGACGTTCGCGATCATCACGCCGGCGCTGATCACCGGTGCGTTTGCCGATCGCATGAAGTTCTCGGCGATGCTCGTGTTCATGTCGCTGTGGTCGATCATCGTCTACTCGCCGATCGCGCACATGGTCTGGGAACCGACCGGCTGGCTCGCCAGCGCCGGCATCCTCGACTTCGCAGGCGGCACGGTCGTGCACATCAACGCCGGTATCGCGGGTCTGGTGTGCTGCCTCGTGCTCGGCAAGCGGGTTGGCTACGGCCGCGAAGTGATGGCTCCGCACAACCTCACGCTCACGCTGATGGGTGCGGCCATGCTGTGGGTGGGCTGGTTCGGCTTCAACGCGGGTTCGGCAGTCGCGGCTGACGGCCGTGCCGGCTTCGCGATGCTCACGACGCAAATCGCTACCGCCTGCGCAGCACTCGGCTGGATGTTTGCGGAGTGGATCGCCAAGGGCAAGCCTTCGGTGCTCGGCATCGCTTCGGGCGCAGTGGCAGGTCTCGTGGCAGTTACGCCGGCATCGGGCTTCGTCGGTGTGCTCGGCGCGATCGTGATCGGTGTGGTGGCGGGCGTGGTCTGCTTCTGGTCGGCTACGTGGCTCAAGGGCAAGCTCGGCTACGACGATTCGCTCGACGCATTCGGCGTGCACGGCATCGGCGGCATCATCGGTGCGATTCTGACCGGCGTGTTTGCGGTGAAGGACATCGGCGGCGCGGATGGCAGCATCGTCCTGCAGATCAAGGGCGTGCTCACGACCCTCATCTACAGCGGCGTGGTGAGCTTCATCCTGCTGAAGGTGATCGACATGGTCATGGGCCTGCGCGTTTCGGAAGAAGACGAGCGCGAAGGTCTGGATGTGGTTCTGCATGGCGAGCGCGTGGAATAAACGCGCCGTTCTCGACGGTTTGATCTAGCAGGGCAGCAAGCAGCGACCTGGGCCCGCCTTTTCGGCGGGCCCTTTTCTTTTTGGGGCTGTGTTGGGGCCGGAGTGGGCCCGCGCGCAGGTCGACGCGCAAGGGAATAAGCGTCCCGCCCGCGCGTTCGCATAGTGCCCCTTCAATCCGTGTGCCCAATTGCGCCGGGCGGCGCGGGCGGTCCAGAATGGATATCCGGCGTGAATATCCGCACGGGCGGAACCGGCAATTGACCCTCCTGCACTGAAGGGATTTCATGACGGAATTCATGAGGGCAAATCCGTCTTGCAACTGGCGCAATCGTCCCCAGATAACCGACCGGTTTCCCTACAATCAAAGCATTTTGTCTGCGAGTCACCCCTTATGGTCCCGCATCTGGTTACGGCGTTGAATGGCCCGCTCCTCGAGCTGGAGCAGCGCATCCTCGACGCGACGCCGGCCATCGAGCGCTGGTTCCGCCTCGAATGGCAGGAGCACACGCCGCCGTTCTACGCTTCGGTCGACCTGCGCAACGCCGGCTTCAAGCTCGCGCCCGTCGACACCAACCTGTTTCCCGGCGCCTTCCACTGCTTGCCGCAGGAAGTGCTGCCGCTCGCCGTGCAGGCGGCCATGGCCGCCATCGAAAAGATCTGCCCGGACGCCAAGAACCTGCTCGTGATTCCGGAGATGCACACGCGCAACGCGTTCTATCTGGAGAATGTCGCGCGCCTCGCCACGATCATGCGCCAGGCGGGCCTGAACGTGCGCTTCGGCACGCTCGACGACACCATCGCCGGGCCGGTGACGATTTCGCTCGCGGACGGCCAGAAGATCGTGCTCGAACCGCTCGAGCGTTCGCAGCGGCGCCTCGGTCTGAAGAACTTCGATCCGTGCTCGATCCTGCTGAATAACGATCTTTCCGGCGGCATTCCGCCCGTGCTCGAAAACCTGCACGAGCAGTACGTGCTGCCGCCGCTGCACGCGGGCTGGGCGGTGCGCCGCAAGTCCACGCACTTCTCGTGCTACGACGACGTGGCGAAGAAGTTCGCGAAGATGGTGGGCGTGGACCCGTGGATGATCAATCCGTACTTCGCGCACGTGGAAGGCGTGGACTTCGAGGCGCGCACGGGTGAGGAGCAGCTCGCCACCGCCATCGACGCCGTGCTCAAGAAGATCGCGAAGAAGTATCGCGAGTACGGCATCACCGAAAAGCCCTATGTCGTCATCAAGTCCGACGCCGGCACGGACGGCCGCGGCGTGATGACGGTGCACGACGCCTCGGAGGTCGCCGCACTCACGAAGCGCGAACGTGCGAAGATGTCGGCCACGAAGGACGGGCTCGAAGTGCGCGACGTGATCGTGCAGGAAGGCGTCTACACGTTCGAGCATATCGGCGACGAAGTGGCCGAGCCGGTCGTGTACATGATCGACCGCTACGTGGTGGGCGGCTTCTACCGCGCGCACGGCAGCCGCGAGCGCGACCAGAACCTGAACGCGCCGGGCATGCACTTCGTGCCGCTCGGCTTCGAGCACACGGCGCTGCCCGACACGCGCGCGAAAGCGGGCGCGGCGCCGCCGAACCGCTTCTACATGTACGGCGTGGTGGCGCGGCTCGGTTTGCTGGCGGCGTCGGTCGAGCTGGAGAAGACCGACCCCGAGGCGATCCAGGTCTGACCGGCACCTACACCTCGTCCGTCATTATTCGGACAATTCAACGCAGCGCCCGCCCCGTGCGGGCGTTGCCGTCATGACACCAGGGACAACGCAGGGACGATATGGACATTCTCTTCATCGCCGATCCGCTCGAACGGTTCAAGATCTACAAGGACTCGACCTACGCGATGATGGCCGAGGCCGCGAAGCGCGGCCACACGCTTTTCGCGTGCGAGCCGCAGCACCTCGCATGGGTGAACGGCCAGGTCGAAGCCGATGTGCGGCGCTTCGAGATCGTCGGCGATACGGCGGACCTGCATCGTGAAACGTGGTTCAAGGACTCGCCCGATGCGCGCGCGCTCACGGGCTTCGACGCCGTGATCATGCGCAAGGACCCGCCGTTCGACATGGAGTACGTGACGTCCACATGGCTGCTGGAGATCGCCGAGCGCGCGGGCGCGAAGATCTTCAACAAGCCGCAGTCGATTCGCGATCACTCGGAAAAGCTCGCCATCGGCGAGTTTCCGCAGTTCGTCGCGCCTACGCTCGTCACGCGCAGCGCGGCGCGCCTGCGCAAGTTCCACGAAGAGCATCAGGACGTGATCTTGAAGCCGCTCGACGGCATGGGCGGCATGGGCGTGTTCCGCGTGAAGGCGGACGGCATGAACCTCGGCTCGATCATCGAGATGCTGAGCCATGACGGCGCGCGCAGCGTGATGGCGCAGAAGTTTATCCCCGAGATCAAGGCCGGCGACAAGCGCATTCTGCTGATCGGCGGCGAGCCGGTGCCGTACTCGCTCGCGCGCATTCCTCAGGGCAATGAGGTGCGCGGCAATCTGGCGGCGGGCGGACTGGGCGTCGCGCAGCCGCTCACGGCGCGCGATCTGGAGATCGCGAAAGCGCTCGGCCCGACGCTCGCGGCTCGCGGCCTGCTGCTCGTGGGGCTCGATGCCATCGGCGACTGGCTCACCGAGGTCAACGTCACGAGCCCGACGTGTTTCCGCGAAATCATGGAGCAGACGGGCTTCGACGTGGCCGCCATGTTCATCGACGCGCTGGAGCGTGCGGCGGCCTGAGCTGGGTTTGGCCCCGAAACGTTGGCCGGGGCGCATTTGAAGGCCGCACCTGGAATGCGCACTTGAAAGCCGCATGTATGGCGGCATCTGCCGGCTGTGGGCGTCTTGCAGGGCGGGCGCTCCATCAAGACCTTGGCTGGCGGGCAGTTTCGGACCACGAAAGGTCGCGTACTTGCCTGGCGTTTGTGAATCGCGCGCGACACCTGTCGCCGCTGTGAGCAAAACCGCCTCGCGTGCGCGAAAATGACCCTGCTACAATGCCGCGAGCCCGCGTTCCGGGCTGGCGAGCCTGCGTCGTAAAGCGATCTGGCTGCCGCGCGGCGCGTGTTCCGACCCTGCGAGCCCACGGCTGGCCGCAGGCTCGGCGCTGCAGGACGCGATTGACGAAACGTCCCGGCATCAACTGAGCCGTTTTTTGCAGTCAAGCTGACATGGCAGGGATTCTGATCATTGCGCACGCACCGCTCGCCACCGCGCTACGCGAGTGCATCGCGCATATCTATGGCGGTTGTCCGGCGCGTATCGGCGCGCTCGACGTGCTCCCCGACAGCGACCCGGCTGAAGTGGTCGCCAAAGCCAATTCGGAGATCGAGCGCTTGCGCGAGGATAACGGCGCGCTCGTGTTGACCGACATGTTCGGCGCTACGCCTTCGAACATCGCGGCGCGTCTTGCCACGGTGCCCGAGGTGCGCGTGCTGGCCGGCGTGAATCTGCCGATGCTGGTGCGCGCCGTGTGTTACCGCGCGACGCCGCTCGACACGCTCGTCGAAAAGGCGCTCGCCGGCGCGAGCAAGGGCGTCCAGACGATCGGGCCGACCATGCCGCCCGTTGCGGCCGCGGCGAGCGAATGCGGCTGCCCGCCCGCGCCCTGCGCCGAAGGCGCTGCCGACGCGACCAAGCTCGCCGCAACTCAGCCCCCCAATCAGGCCGCAGGCCAGGGCGCAAGCCAACCGGCCGCGGCAACGCTAGGCGCGGCTTGTACAGGCGGCGTCGCGGCGGGCGTATTGAGGCCGGCAGGCGCCGCCTGAAGCGGCGTCGCGGCACCAAAAGCCAACAACAAGGCACACCGAAAGACCCCAGTCACACTTCCACACACTGCGTCCGGATCGACCTATGCTGCAACAAGAAACGACCATCGTGAATAAACTCGGCCTGCACGCGCGGGCGTCGGCGAAGCTGACGCAGCTCGCAGGCAACTATCAGGCGGAAATCTGGATGAGCCGCAACGGCCGCCGCATCAACGCCAAGAGCATCATGGGGGTCATGATGCTGGCGGCAGGTATCGGCAGCACGGTGATGATCGAAACCGAAGGCCCCGACGAGGCCGACGCCATGAGCGCGCTGCTCAAGCTGATCGCCGACAAGTTTGGTGAAGGTCAGTAAGACGCGCACGGTCGTTGCGCCTTGCTTGAAACGCCGCGGTTTGCCGCGGCGTTTTCATTGGTGCGCCGGGCACTGCAGCACAACGCCGCAGTAAGGCGCGAACAGGTATGCATGGCCACATTTGGCCGCGCCGGAATTTATAATCATCGCCGGGGTCTGAGAGAGCGCATTGCAGCGGTTTGCCGCAGCATCAAATAACAGAGGAGGTGCGCGTGCCGTTCACGCTGCATGGAATTCCCGTATCACGCGGTATTGCCATCGGGCGAGCGTATCTGATCGCCCCGGCTGCGCTCGACGTCGACCACTACCTCATCGAGCCCGCGCAGATCGAAGACGAAATCGTGCGCTTTCGCGCCGCGCTTCAGGCCGTGGAGCTGGAGCTCGACACGCTGCGCGCCGACCTCGCCGCCGACGCCCCTTCCGAAATGGGCGCGTTCATCGGCGTGCACCTCATGATCCTGAACGACGTGATGCTCGTGCAGGAGACCATCGACCTCATCCGCACGCGCCGCTTCAATGTGGAGTGGGCGCTTACCGAACAGCTCGAACGCCTCTCGCGCCACTTCGACGACGTGGAGGACGAGTACCTGCGCGAGCGCAAGGCCGATATCGAACAGGTCGTGGAGCGCGTGCTGAAGTCGCTCGCGGGCGCCATGCCCCCGTCGCTGCACGGCGGCTGCGACGAGATGATCGTCGTCGCGCACGACATCGCGCCTGCCGACATGCTGCAGTTCAAGGGGCAAACCTTCCAGGGCTTCGTGACCGATCTCGGCGGGCGCACCTCGCATACGGCCATTGTCGCGCGCAGTCTGGGCATTCCGGCGGCCGTCGGTATGCAGCAGGCGAGCGCGCTGATCCGTCAGGACGATCTCATCATCGTCGATGGCGATCATGGCGTCGTGATCGTCGATCCCGCACCCATCGTGCTGGAGGAGTACACCTACCGGCAAAGTGAGATGGCGCTCGAGCGGCGCAAGCTCCAGCGCCTGAAGTTCTCGCCCACGCAAACGCTGTGCGGCGCGAAGATCCAGCTCTACGCGAACATCGAGCTGCCCGACGACGCGCAGGCCGCGCTCGACTCCGGCGCGACGGGCGTGGGTCTCTTTCGCACCGAGTTCCTGTTCATGAATCACAAGGACCACTTGCCGGAGGAGGACGAGCAGTTCGCGGCCTACCGCCGCGCGGTGGAGCTCATGAACGGGCTGCCCGTGACGATCCGTACGATCGACGTGGGTGCGGACAAGCCGCTCGACGCCATGAGCGGCAGCGACGGCTTTGAGACGGCGGCGAACCCCGCGCTCGGCCTGCGTGCGATTCGCTGGAGCCTTTCCGAGCCGCAGATGTTCCTCACGCAGTTGCGTGCGATCCTGCGCGCCTCGGCGTTCGGTTCGGTCAAGATCCTGATTCCGATGCTCGCGCACGCGCAGCAGATCGATCAGACGCTCGACCTGATCCGCGAGGCGAAGCGCCAGCTCGACGACGCCGGTTTCGCCTACGACCCCAACATCCAGATCGGCGCGATGATCGAGATCCCGGCGGCGGCGCTCGCGCTGCCGATGTTCCTGCGCCGTCTCGACTTCCTCTCGATCGGCACCAACGACCTGATCCAGTACGCGCTCGCCATTGACCGGGCCGACAACGCGGTGGCCGAGCTGTACGATCCGCTGCATCCGGCCGTGCTGCAGCTGATCGCCCATACGCTGCGCGAGGCGAAGCGCGCAGGGGTGCCGGTTTCGGTGTGCGGGGAAATGGCGGGTGACCCGGCGTTTACGCGCTTGCTGCTCGGCATGGGGCTCACCGAGTTTTCGATGCATCCGAGCCAGTTGCTCGTGGTGAAGCAGGAGATCCTGCGCTCGCAGCTCAAGGCGCTGGAAAAGCCGGTGTCGGAAGTGCTGGCCGCTTACGAGCCCGAGGAGTTGCAGGCGGCGCTGCAGCGTGTGGCGCAAGCCTGAACCTCTCCATGCGCACACACGCGCAAATGCAAAAAGCCCCGGCAGGTCCGGGGCTTTTTTGTGTCCAGATTCTTGAGCGCATCACGCGTGCCGGTGCCGCTCGCCGCACACCGGGCAATCGGGCTGGCGCGCCACGCGCATCGTGTTCCACTCCATGCGCAGCGAGTCGAGCATCATGAGCCGCCCGACGAGCGGCGCGCCGATGCCGCCAATCACGCGCAGCGCCTCGGCCGCCTGCATCGCGCCGATGATGCCCACGGTGGGCGCGAACACACCCATCGTCGAGCACGCCACTTCCTCGAAGGGTTGATCTTCGGGGAACACGCAGGCGTAGCACGGCGAGGCCTCGTCGCGGAAGTCGAACGTGCTGATCTGTCCGTCGAAACGCAGTGCCGCGCCCGAGACGAGCGGCACGCCGTGCTTCACACACGCGCGGTTGATCGCATGGCGCGTGGCGAAGTTGTCGGTGCAGTCGAGCACGACAGTCGCGCCCGGCACGTGTGCATCGAGCCACGCGTCGTCGATGCGCGTTTGCAGCGCGTTCACCTTCACCTCGGGATTCAGGCGCGCGATGGCGTCGCGGCCCGACTCGACCTTCGCGCGGCCCACCGACGCCGTCTCGTGCATGATCTGCCGCTGCAGGTTGGTGAGGTCGACCGTGTCGTTGTCGACGAGCGTGAGCGTGCCGACGCCCGAGGCCGCGAGATACATGGCCGCCGGCGAGCCGAGGCCGCCCGCGCCCACGACGATGGCATGTGCGTTCAGAAAGCGCTGCTGCGCCTCGATGCCGATCTCGTCGACGAGGATATGGCGGGAGTAGCGAAGGAGTTGGTCGTCGTTCATCGCGATGCGCTTGCTCGATGGCGCTGCGATGGACCTCGAGAGCCCGAATGGCTCTGAATGGGGAAGCGCGCGCCGGGGAAATTCCGTGCCGTTATTGTAACGACGCCAGCGGCTGGAGGAGGGGCGGCCTCGCGACCGGCGCACAAGACGCGCGGGTCGCGAGGCGGGTACGGCGTGTTACTTGGCCGGCGCCGGAGCGGAGGCCGGCGCGGCAGCGGAGCCCGGAGCCGGCGCCATGATGAGGGCGCCCGGCTTCACCGCGATCGGCGCGGAAGCCGAGGTCGGCGGCTTCTGCTGCGCGAGGCGGCGCTCCATCGGCGACTTCGACTCGGCCACAGGCTTGCCCTGGAGCTTGTTCAGCGCCTGCTGCAGCATGAAGTCGTCGGTGGAACCGAACTCGACTGGCTTGCGCTCGCGATCCTTCTGGCGCTGCTCCGGCGTCTTCTTGTCGTTCTGCTCTTCGAGCTGGCGCAGCATGTCCATGCGCTCCTGCTCGCGCACTTCCTGCTCCTTCTTCTCGTCCGGGTCCTGCGTGTTGGCGAGGTGGTTCTGGTAGTCCACTTCGCGCGTGACGAGTGCGTCGTCCGGATCGCCGTCGGAGTACTGGTCGACCGCGATGTCAGGACGGATGCCCTTGTTCTGGATCGAGCGGCCGCTCGGCGTGTAGTAGTACGCCGTGGTCAGGCGCAGCGCCGTGTCGGCCGTCATCGGGCGCACGGTCTGCACCGAACCCTTGCCGAACGTCGTCTTGCCGACGATGAGGGCACGCTTGGAGTCCTGCAGCGCGCCCGCCACGATTTCGGAAGCCGACGCCGAGTAGGCGTTGGTCAGCACGATCATCGGCACCGTCTTGAACTCGGCCGCCTCGCCCTTGAGCGGGTCGCCGTCGAACGACGGCAGGCGGTAGTTCTCGTAGGTGTCGCGGTAGACCTGCTTCGAGTCGGGGATCTGGCCGTTCGTCGAAACGACGACCGAATCCGGCGGCAGGAACGCGCCCGCGACGCCCACGGCGCTTTGCAGCAGGCCGCCGCCGTTGTTGCGCAGGTCGAGGATGATGCCCTTGAGGTTAGGCTCCTGGCGCGCGATGTCCTGCAGCTTCTGGGCGAGGTCGGGGACCGTGCGCTCCTGGAAGCTCGTGATGCGGATATACGCGTAGCCCGGCGCCACGATCTTCGACTTCACGCTCTGCACCTTGATGATGGCGCGCGTGATGGTGAGCGGGAAGGTGCGGTCGTCGGTCTTGCGGAAGATCGTGAGCGTGACCTTGGTGCCCGGGTCGCCGCGCATCTGCTTGACCGCCTGGTCGAGCGTCATGCCGCGCACCGGCTTGTCGTTGATGCGCGTGATGAGGTCGCCCGGACGAATGCCGGCGCGGTACGCGGGCGTGTCTTCGATCGGCGAGATGACCTTGATCAGGCCGTCTTCCGACGAGATTTCGATGCCGAGGCCCGCGAAGCGACCCTTGGTCTGCTCCTGGAGCTCCTGATAGTCGGTCTTGTCGAGATACGACGAGTGCGGGTCGAGGCTCGACACCATGCCCTTGATGGCGGCGGTGAGAAGCTTCTTGTCGTCGACCGGGGTGACGTACTCATGCTTGATTTGACCGAACACTTCGGCGAAGAGCCGCAGCTGGTCGAGCGGCAGCGGTTCGACGACCGTCTGCTGGGTTTGCTGCGCCTCGGCGGAAATCTGCAGGGTGGCAAATACGCCGGTCGCGAGGCCAGCGGCGATCAGGCCGATATTTTTCAGGTTCTTTCGCATAGAGTATGTTGCGTGCGGTCGAAAAGGCGCGTGGCAGCGTCTATTGGAAAAGCGACGGACAAGTATAACTGCACACCCGCCGTGGCTGTGTATAAGGCGCGTACGATGGGACTAAGACAGTGCGGCCGGCACCTGGTTCGCAAACCGTGTGCCGTCAATCCAGTGCTGGCGCGGTGCTGGCAGGGCGCTGGCAATCTTGCCAGCCAGGACCCGAAAAGCGGAAAAGGGGAATGTGCAACGAATTGCGGAGGCCGCCGGTCCGTCGGGCCGGCGGCTGCCTGAACGTACCAGGCACGTGAACGAGGCACGGCCGGGACGCGGCCGATAAAGGAAAACGCGGACCCTTAGCCTGCCTTCTTGCCCTGGTTCGCGACAGCGGCCTGCGCCTTCGCGATGGCTTCGGCGTCGCCCAGATAGTAGTGCGTGATGGGCTTGAGGTTCTCGTCCAGCTCATAGACGAGCGGCACGCCGTTCGGGATGTTCAGCCCGACGATGTCGTCATCCGAGATGTTGTCGAGGTACTTCACGAGCGCGCGGATCGAGTTGCCGTGCGCGGCGATCACCACCTTCTTGCCCGCCTTGATGGCCGGTGCGATCGACTCGTTCCAGATCGGCAGCACGCGCGCGACCGTGTCCTTCAGGCACTCGGTGAGCGGCAGTTCCTCGCGCGGCACCCTTGCGTAGCGCGGATCGTTGTACGCCGTGCGCGAGTCGGTCGGCTCGAGCGCGGGCGGCGGCGTGTCGTAGCTGCGGCGCCAGACCAGCACCTGCTCGTCGCCGAATTTTTCGGCCGTTTCGGCCTTGTTCAGGCCCGAAAGCGCGCCGTAGTGACGCTCGTTCAGGCGCCACGAGTGGACCACGGGCAGGTACATCTGGTCCATCTGGTCCTGCACGTGCCAGAGCGTGCGGATCGCGCGCTTGAGCACCGAGGTGTAGGCGATGTCGAACGTGTAGCCGGACTCCTTGAGCAGCTGGCCTGCCTGCTGCGCTTCGCGGTTGCCCTGCTCGGTGAGGTCGACGTCCACCCAGCCGGTGAAGCGGTTTTCCTTGTTCCACGTCGATTCGCCGTGGCGGATGAGTACGAGTTTGTACATGAGGATGCCGGTCGGTAGTGAAGGAAGCGGTAATCGGGGACGGGAGGCGCAACGCCGCGGCTACACCATGGCGGCCGTCCAGTCCGGCGGGCTGCACGCCCGGGCTGGGGGGCGGTAACCCTGCGACAAACGGTTATTTTATAATGAGCGGATTGCCCGAACCCGATTTCGCACGATTTCTCTGACTTTCCCTTTTTCCGGCGGACCCTCCGTGACGTTCTTCACCAATTACATCAACCTTGTACTCATCGCGATCGTCCTCATCTCAGGAGGGTTGCTCCTGTGGCCGACGCTCAAGCGCGGCGGCCGCGGCGGCGTTTCGACCGCCGAGGCGACGCAGCTCATCAACCGCCGCAATGCCGTGGTGGTCGACCTGCGTCCCGCGGGTGAATTCGCGAAGGGCCATCTTCCGTCGGCGCGCCAGGTTGAATTTGGCGAACTCGAGACGAAGATCGGCCAGCTCGTGAAGAACAAGAGCAACCCGGTGTTGCTGGTCTGCCAGACGGGCCAGCAGTCGCACAAGGCGCTGCGCCTCGTGAAGGACGCCGGTTTTGCCGAGGTCCACGTGCTGGACGGCGGCGTGAACGCCTGGCAGCAGGCCGGAATGCCGGTCGTGAAACAAGGAGGTTCGAAGTGAGCAAAGTGGTCATGTACAGCACCCAGGTGTGCCCGTATTGCCAGATGGCCGAGCGTCTTTTAAAGTCGCGCGGCGTCGAACACATCGAGAAAGTGCTGATCGACCGGGACCCGGCGCGGCGCGAAGAGATGATGACGCGCACCGGCCGGCGTACTGTGCCGCAGGTTTTCATCGGCGAGACGCACGTGGGCGGTTACGATGACCTCTCCGCGCTCGACCGTGCGGGCGGCTTGACGCCGCTGCTCGAAACCGTCTGAGGTTAGAGGCGCTGAGCCCAGGCTGATTCATAGCCTGATTAGCAGCCACGATCGCCGTGGGACCTCGTCCGCGGGCGGGCTGCGCAGCGTGGCGTAGCGACGCAGGGTTTCGGCCCGCGCGAGCCAGCGAGGCTTGCGCGGGCCTGTTGCCGTTCATTGCCGTAGTGCGGCGCATTTTCGGGACTTCAAGATGTCGCGATAATGCCGCCGTGATCCATTCAATCAGGGAAGCCATACACCATGTCTGACGAGAACAACCAGCCGTTCTTCAATATCCAGCGCATCTACCTCAAGGACATGTCGCTCGAGCAGCCGAATTCGCCGGCCATCTTCCTTGAGCAGGACATGCCTTCGGTCGAAGTGGAAGTCGACGTCAAGGCCGAGCGCCTCGCCGATACGGTGTTCGAGATCATCGTCACCGGCACCGTCACGGCCAAGGTCAAGGACAAGGTTGCGTTCCTGATCGAAGCGAAGCAAGCCGGCATTTTCGACATCCGCAACATCCCGGCCGAACAGGTCGATCCGCTCGTCGGCATCGCCTGCCCGACCATCCTGTTCCCGTACCTGCGCTCGAACATCGCCGACGCGATCACGCGTGCAGGCTTCCCGCCGATCCACCTGGCCGAGATCAACTTCCAGGCGCTCTACGAGCAACGCCTGCAGCAACTCGCCCAGCAAGACGGCGCAAGCAGCGCGACGCACTAAAGCGCGCGTTGATCGTTTCCACGAACTACCGGTGCGGAGTATCGGAATGAACATCGCCGTTCTCGGCGCCGGAGCGTGGGGCACCGCGCTGGCAGGGCACCTCGCCCAGGCGCATCACACGCTGTTGTGGGCGCGCGATGGCGCGCTCGTCGACACCTTGCGCAAGACGCATGAAAACGCCCGCTATCTGGCGGGCGTTGCGCTGCCCAAGTCTCTCGAATACGAAACCGATCTCGCTGCCGCGCTCGACCATGCTTCGGGCGAGGCAGATCTCGTCGTGCTCGCCACGCCCGTGGCGGGCCTGCGCGGCATGCTCTGCACGCTGCGCGACATGGGCCGCGTGCCCGCGCACTTCGTCTGGCTCTGCAAGGGCTTCGAAGCTGAATCGCAACTGATGCCGCATCAGGTCGTGGCCGCCGAACTGCCCGGCCACGCGAGCAACGGCGTGCTGTCGGGGCCGAGCTTCGCGCGCGAAGTGGGCGAGGGCCTGCCCGTCGCGTTGACGGTGGCAAGCACCTCCGCCGACTGCCGCGAGCGCACGCTCGCCGCGTTCCATCACCGCGCCATGCGCATCTATACCGGCGACGACGTGGTCGGCGTCGAGGTGGGCGGCGCGGTCAAGAACGTACTCGCGATCGCGACCGGCATCGCCGATGGCCTGGGCCTCGGCCTGAATGCACGCGCCGCGCTCATCACGCGCGGCCTCGCGGAGATGACGCGCCTTGGCGTTACGCTCGGCGGGCGTGCGGAAACCTTCACGGGGCTCACCGGCCTCGGCGACCTCATTCTCACGGCCACGGGCGACCTTTCGCGCAATCGCACCGTGGGCAAGCAACTCGCGAGCGGCCGCACACTCGACGACATCCTCGGCGCACTCGGCCATGTGGCCGAAGGCGTGCGCTGTGCGCAGGCCGTGCTGGCACTCGCGCGCGCGCATGGCATCGAGATGCCGATTACCCAGGCGGTATGCGCGGTGCTGTTCGACGGTGTCACGCCGCGCGACGCCGTGAGCGCGCTGCTGCGGCGCGACGCGAAGGCGGAGTAGGGCGCTTCGGTCCTGCTGCGCTTTGCGTGAACTACGCGCGTATTGCGTGGGACCCGAGCGCAAAGGAGGACTGTATGCTGACCATCGGAAAGTGCCGCATCGAGGCGCAGGCCGTCGACATCACCACGTTGAAGGTCGATGCGATCGTCAACGCCGCGAACGGATCGCTGCTCGGCGGCGGCGGCGTGGATGGCGCGATTCATCGCGCCGCCGGGCCGGACCTGCTGCGCGAGTGCGAGACGCTGAACGGCTGCCCGACCGGCGACGCCAAAATCACTGGCGGGTATCGCCTTCCCGCGAAACACGTGATCCACACCGTGGGCCCCGTCTGGTATGGCGGCGGCCGTGATGAAGCACATCTGCTGGCTTCGTGTTACCGGCGCTCGCTCGACTGCGCGCGCGAGGCGGGCGTGGCGAGCATCGCGTTTCCGGCAATCAGTTGCGGCATCTACCGTTTTCCCGCCGACGACGCGGTGAAGATTGCAGTCGCGACTGTGATCGACGCATTACCCAAATCGCCCGCGCTCGAGCATGTGATCTTCGCGTGCTTCGACAACGCGATGCTTGCGCGCTACGAGGATGAACTCGCGGCGCGGGGCAACGCGTAGCATTTGCTTTATTCGCCCCCTTCGAACCCGGCCTGACGCCACGCTTCGAAAACCACGACCGCGACCGTGTTCGAGAGATTCAGGCTGCGGTTGCCCGGCCGCATCGGCAGCCGTACGCGTTGCGGTGTTTCGAAGCGCTCGAGCACTGCATCGGGCAGGCCGCGCGTTTCCGCGCCGAACACGAACCAGTCGCCGGGCTGGAAGGCGTGCGAGTGAAAGCGGCCCGAGCCTCGCGTCGTGAACGCGAACATGCGTGCTGCATCCGGTGCTTCTTTGGCGATGAAGGCGTCCCAGTTGGCGTGGACGTGCATCTGCGCGTATTCGTGGTAATCGAGGCCCGCGCGGCGCAGCTTCGTGTCGTCGAGGGGGAAGCCGAGCGGCTCGATCAGATGCAGCCGCGCCCCGGTGTTCGCGCACAGGCGAATCACGTTGCCGGTGTTCGGCGGAATTTCGGGTTCGACGAGAACGACGTTGAACATGGCGATAAAACTCTCTCGATGTCTTGAATAGTGTGAGGCCGATCAGTCTTTCGGCGTGCGCAGCGCGACAAAATTCGTCACGCGCCGTGCGCCGGCGGCTTTGAGCGTACGTGCGAGCGCGTCGAGCGTAGCGCCCGAAGTCATCACGTCGTCGACCACGCCCACATGTTGGCCGCAAAGTGGCCGCGTGAGCGCGAACGCCCGGCCGACATTGCGGCGGCGCGTTTCGCGATCGAGCTTCGATTGCGGCGCCGTATGCAGAATGCGTCGGACGAGCGTGGCGTCCGCGTGCGTGCCCAGGCGCCGTGCGAGCGGCCGCGCGATCTGCCAGGCCTGGTTGTAGCCGCGCTCGATCAGGCGTTCGCGCGAGAGCGGCACCGGCACGACGATCTCGGGCATGCCCTGTTCGTCGGACATATCTTGTGCCGCGAGCGCGAGGCGTCGCGCGAATTCCTCGCCGAGCGCGAGGCGCGCGCGAAACTTCAGGCCCCGCGCGAGCAGGTCGAGCGGCGCGCGATAGTCGGCGAGCGCGAGCGTTGCGTCGAATGCGGGCGGCGCGTCGACGCAGGCCTCGCAGCGGTAGCGTGCGCGCGCCGCCGCACCGCGCCTGTGCGCGAGCGGCATGGCGCAGACCGTACAGCGCAGCCGTGGCTCATTCCAGTACGCCGCATCGCAGCACACACAGAGCGTGGCTCGCGTCAAATTGCCGCATAATGGGCACAGATTGGGCAGCACGAAGTGGGCAAGCCGTGACGGCAGCGCCCGCGCCTGTCGACAGACGCGCGCAACAACCGCATGACGAATGCGGTGCGGTGCGTGGTCCGAAGCGGTCGGCGTGACACGCGGTGGATTGCGTGGCTCACGTGAAATAGGGCGCGGCGGCATCGAAGGACGGCCCGGGCAGCGGGCTCGCGTGACTGAAAGGAAAGGAGTGAGCGAGTATACTTCGCAGACTTCGCCAATACGACCGACATGTCCCCGTCTCCCGCAAGAACTGGCCGTCCGGACTATGACACCCGGCACCTGCGGCGCATCTTCGATCGCCGCGCGGCGACTTTCGACGACGTTGCGTTCCTGCCGCGTGAAATCGCGCAACGCATGCGCGAGCGCCTCGAATACATCAAAGTGAATCCCGCGGCCGTGCTCGACATCGCGTGCGGCCAGGGCGACGATCTGCCCGGCTTGCGCGAGCGCTTTCCCGAAGCGCCCGTGTTCGGCACTGATCTCTCCCTCGCCATGCTGCGCCGCGCCCGCGAGCACGACGCCCCCGACACGAGCTGGCGGCGCTTTCTGCCCGCATCGGTTGGCCGCGCGCTCGGCTCGCGCGGTCCGCGTGTTGCGCAGGCCGACTTCGCGGCACTGCCGTTCGCGCATGACGCGTTCGAACTGCTGTGGTCGAATCTCGCACTGCATTGGCATCCGCGCCCCGACCTCGTGTTCGGGGAGTGGCAGCGCGTGCTCAAGGTCAACGGGCTGCTGATGTTCAGCACGCTCGGGCCCGACACGCTCAAGGAGTTGCGCGGCGCGTACGCCGAGGTGGAAGCCGCGCACGGCGTGCCGACGCGCGCGCACGTGATCGATTTCGTCGACATGCACGATCTTGGCGACATGCTCGTCGAGAACGGCTTCGAGATTCCGGTGATGGACCAGGAAACGCTCACCATCACCTACAAGACGCCGGAAAAGCTGCTCGCCGATGTGCGCCGCTGGGGCGCGTATCCGTTCGAGCGCCACGGCGATGGCGAGGGTGAAAGCGGCGGTACGCACGGCGCGCGGCGCCTGCACCGTGCGCTCGTGGCCGCGCTAGAGGCGCGCCGCCGTACGGATGGGCCGCACGCGGGCACGATCCCGCTGACCTTCGAGATCATCTACGGCCACGCGTGGAAGGCCGTGCCGCGCATGACCGCCGAAGGCCATGGCATCGTGCGCATCGAAGACATCGGCCGGGGTCCGGCAAGGAATCGGTAACGTGGTAAGGGGGCTTTCGTTATGCCTGAAATTAGCGCCTGAAAAGCCCCTGGAAAATGCTTGAAAAATCGCTGCAAGGCCCGTCTGTCATGGGTTTGCGGGCGATTGATGCTTGCTTGTGAGGGCTGGGGATCGCGCCTATAATGCGTCAGTTTGCTGCACGGAAGGGTCCCCAAAATCCATTGTGGCAAGTCCAGATGTTCCCGTAGTTGTGCGAGGCGCAGCGCGGCGATAGTCTGGCGAAGTTGCAAGTGGGGGAGGCGAGCGATGCAGGCGCCTGATCTGCTGGCGAGTCCGGAGCCGGTCCTGAAAGACTGGACCATGAAGCGCAACTGTTCGGTTTCGCCCAGGCAATTCGTGTTCTTCTATGTTTCGCTGGCGCTGGTTTCCATCGCGATCGCCGTTCTGTTGTTGATCCACGGCGCCTGGCTGGTTTTGCCGTTTACCGGTATCGATCTGTTGGTAGTAGGCGGCGCTTTTGTCATTTATGCGCGCCATGCTGTCGATTACGAACGTATCAGGCTTTATCCGAACCGGCTGGTGATCGAACAGATGAGCGCCGACGCGCTCACGCAGTTCGAATTCAATCCCCGCTGGGTCCGGGTCGAGCCGGGCGCGACCCCACGCGACCCGGTGCGTCTCGTGTCCCGCGGTCAGGCGGTCGCTGTCGGGTTGCATCTGCCGCAATATCGGCGTGCGCAGTTCGCGCGGGAACTGCGTGCATGGCTTGCGCGCGCGGGTTAATGCGCGGCGCGTGAGTTGCCCGGTTGGCGGTATGAGCGTCCCAGGGGGCGCCCTGGTTGCAAAACCTTCCTGCGGGGTCGAGGGTTTGAATGGAAATTATGGGTAAGGAAGCTATGAAAACAATCAAGCGAGCCCTCCAGGGCGTGCTGGCGTGCAGCGGATTCCTCGTCGCCGGCGCGGCACTCGCAGTCGGAGACAGCCCAGGCGGCCCTGCGGTGAACGAGATCAATTTTCAGCCGCCCGTCACGCGCATCGCCGAAGAGCTCTACAGCCTCCACATGATGATGCTGCTCTTGTGCGCCGTGATTTTTGTCGGCGTGTTCGGCGTCATGTTCTATTCGATCTACGCGCACCGTAAATCGAAGGGCCACAAGGCGGCTCACTTCCATGAGAGCACCACGGTCGAAATCATCTGGACGGTGGTGCCGTTCATCATCGTCGTGCTGATGGCGCTGCCCGCCACCAAGGCCGTCGTGGCGATGAAGGACACGTCCAACGCCGACCTCACCGTGAAGGTCACGGGGTACCAGTGGAAATGGGGCTACGACTACGTGAAGGGGCCGGGCGAGGGCATCAATTTCCTCTCCACGCTCAGCACGCCGCGCTCCGAGGTGAACAACCGGGTGCCGATCACCGATACGTATCTGCAGGAAGTCGACAATCCGCTCGTCGTGCCGGTGAACAAGAAGATCCGCATCATCACGACGGCCAACGACGTCGTGCACTCGTGGTACGTGCCCGCATTCGGCGTGAAGCAGGACGCAATTCCGGGCTTCGTGCGCGACACGTGGTTCAAGGCCGACAAGGTCGGCACCTATCGCGGCTTCTGTACCGAACTGTGCGGCAAGGAGCATGCGTTCATGCCGGTCGTGGTCGAGGTGCTCTCCGACGACGACTATGCAAAGTGGGTCGATACGCAAAAAGCGAAGATGGCCGCCGCCAACGACGACCCGAACAAGACCTACACACTGGCCGAGCTCAAGGAGCGCGGCGAGAAGGTCTATGCGTCGAACTGCGCGGTGTGCCACCAGCCCACCGGCAAGGGCGCGGGCGCGTTCCCGGCGCTCGACGGCAGCAAGGTGGCCAATGGCCCGGTCGCCGAGCACGTGAGCATCGTCCTGAAGGGCAAGAACGCCATGCCTTCGTGGGCGCCCACGCTCAACGACGTGGAGATCGCCTCGGTCATCACGTACGAGCGCAACGCGTGGGGCAACCACACCGGCGACATTCTGCAGCCGCGCCAGGTGGCCGACGCGCGTAACGGCAAGATGCCCGAGGGCGGCGACCATACCGCCGCGGCGGGTGCGGGCGGCGCGAGCGACGCGGCTGCGGCTAGCGGCGCGCAAGAGGCTAGCGGCGCTGCCGAAGCGAGTGGGGCCAGCGGTGCGGCAGCGGCAAGCGGCGCTGAACAGGCGCCGAGCGCGGCGGCACTGCCGGCAAGCGTGTACTTCGAAGTGGGCAAGAGCACGCTGCCCGCCGACGCGAAGGACGCCATCCAGGCTGCAGCCGACTACGCGAAGGCGCATCCCGACGCGAAATTCACGCTCTCGGGCTACACCGATGCGAGCGGCAACGCCAGCACGAATGCGGACCTCGCCAAGCGCCGCGCGCAAGCCGTGCGCGACGCGCTGAAGGCGGCAGGCATTGCTGAAGACCACATCATTCTGAAGAAGCCGGAAACGATCACGGGCGGCGCGAACGCGAAAGAGGCGCGCCGGGTGGAGATCAGCGCAGCGGCCTGAGCGGTCGCCACGCCAGTACGGCAAGCAGCACAGACGCAGGACAAGCGCTGCGCGAGCACATAACAAAGCAGGCAAACGCTGCAGCAAGAGACGCAAGGCCATTCGCTTTCGCAATCATTTTGCAAGGGATCGCAGTCAGCGCATCAGCGTGAGGCGGCGATCGACAGGAGATAAGACATGTCTAGCATCGGACACGATGTAGCTGGAGGGCACGGCCACGTGCACGGCGACCACGCGCACGCCACGCCCCACGGCTGGCGCCGCTGGCTGCTCGCGACGAACCACAAGGACATCGGAACGCTGTATCTGCTCTTCTCGTTCGTGATGTTCCTTTCTGGCGGCGTCATGGCGCTCGCGATTCGTGCGGAACTGTTCGAGCCGGGCATGCAGATCATGCGCCCCGAGTTCTTCAACCAGCTCACCACGATGCACGGCCTGATCATGGTGTTTGGCGCGATCATGCCGGCGTTCGTGGGCTTCGCGAACTGGATGATTCCGCTGCAGATCGGCGCCTCGGACATGGCGTTCGCGCGCATGAACAACTTCAGCTTCTGGCTGCTGCCCGCCGCCGCGTGCCTGCTGGTCGGCTCGTTCTTCTCGCCGGGCGGCGCGACCGCAGCGGGCTGGACGCTCTACGCGCCGCTCTCCACGCAGATGGGCCCGGGCATGGACTTCGCGATCTTCGCGGTGCACATCATGGGCGCCTCGTCGATCATGGGCGGCATCAACATCGTCGTGACCATCCTGAACCTGCGCGCGCCGGGCATGACGCTCATGAAGATGCCGATGTTCGTGTGGACGTGGCTCATCACCGCCTACCTGCTGATCGCCGTGATGCCGGTGCTCGCAGGCGCGATCACGATGCTGCTGTTCGACCGCCACTTCGGCACAAGCTTCTTCAATGCGGCCGGCGGCGGCGACCCGGTCATGTACCAGCACATCTTCTGGTTCTTCGGGCACCCCGAGGTCTACATCATGATCTTGCCGGCGTTCGGGATCGTCTCGCAGGTCATTCCGGCGTTCTCGCGCAAGCCGCTGTTCGGCTATAGCTCGATGGTGTACGCCACGGCGTCGATCGCCATTCTCTCGTTCATGGTCTGGGCGCACCACATGTTCGCGACCGGCATGCCGGTCACGGGCCAGCTCTTCTTCATGTACGCGACGATGTTGATCGCCGTGCCCACTGGCGTGAAGGTGTTCAACTGGGTCGCCACGATGTGGCGCGGCTCGCTCAGCTTCGAAACGCCGATGCTGTGGGCAGTGGGCTTCCTGATCGTGTTCACGTTCGGCGGCCTCTCGGGCCTGATGCTCGCCATGGCGCCGCTCGACATCCAGTATCACGGCACCTATTTCGTGGTGGCGCACTTCCATTACGTGCTGGTGGCGGGATCATTATTCGCGCTGTTCTCGGGGTGGTACTACTGGGCGCCAAAATGGACCGGCTGGATGTACAACGAAATGCGCGGCAAGATTCACTTCTGGTGCTCGCTGATCTTCTTCAACCTCGCGTTCCTGCCGATGCACTTCGTCGGCCTCGCCGGGATGCCGCGCCGCTATGCCGACTATCCGGCCCAGTTCACGGACTGGAATCAGGTGATCACGATCGGTGCGTTCGGCTTCGGCCTTTCTCAGGTGTACTTCCTGTTCGCGGTGGCGCTGCCCGCATACCGCGGCGGCGGCGAACTGGAGAAAGCCAGCGACAAGCCGTGGGACGGCGCAACGGGCCTCGAATGGACCGTGCCGAGCCCGGCCCCGTTCCACACGTTCGAGAATCCGCCGACGGTCGAATGAGTCGTTGAGTTTGTGGCGTCCGGCTGGACACGGCCGGACGCGAACGAAGCCCGCGGTCTCAACGCAGTCTTCGCGCAGTGTTCACCGCAGCACGCACAAGAGGCGATTCACGATGCAAGGAGAAGCCGCGGCCAGCCGCGTTGCACGTATGACCCGGGATCCACAAAAAAGACGTACGCCCGAGCAGATCCGCGCGGGCAATCTGCGGCTCGGCCTCATTCTGCTGGCCGTCGTAGTCGGCTTCTTTGTGGCTGCCGTCGTCAAGCAGGTGTATTTCCCCGGCCACTAACGCGAAGTGCGTTTGCCGGAAGATCGTTCGAGGAAGTCCGATGTCCACGCAAGCTGGAAATGATCGCGCATTCAACCGGTCGATGCTCATCAAGCTCGTCGTCGTGGCGCTGCTGATGTTCGGTTTTGGTTTTGCACTGGTGCCGATGTATCGGGCGATTTGCCAGGTCACGGGCATCAACAACCTCGTGCAGCGCGATACCACGGAGCGTGAGGCGCGCAACACGCAGGTGGACATGACGCGCACGATCTCGATCGAGTTCGACGCGAACGCGCGGGGCCTCCTCGGCTTCAGGCCGGAGCAAACGAGCCTCGACGTGCATCCGGGCGAAGTCATGACGGTGATGTACGACATTTCGAACAACGAAGGACGCACGATCGACGCGCAGGCCATTCCGAGCTATGCGCCGAAGCAGGCGACGGAGTACTTCCGCAAGATCGAGTGTTTCTGCTTCACGCAGCAAACCTTGAAGGCGAACGAGACGAAGCGCATGCCGGTGGTGTTCGTGATCGACCCGAAGCTGCCGAAGGACGTGAAGACGATCACGCTGTCGTACACGTTTTTCGAGTTGAACAAACCGGCCGTGCCGCCGCCGCCGAAACAGTCGGCGGGAGCATGAGGCTCTGGCAACGAAGCCAGGAGGCGAAAGGCGCATGAGCGACGAACGCGGCGGCGCAGGTACAGGGCCGGCGAAGAAGAAGGGCGGCATCCTGCAGGTGATGAAGGCGGTGGCGTGGTCCTTTCTCGGCGTGCGCAAACGCGCCGACCTCGAAGACGACGCCGCGAACCTGCACCCCGTGCAGCTGATCGTCGCGGGCATCATCGGCGCGGTGCTGTTCATCGTCGTGCTGCTCTTGATCGTGCACGCGGTGGTGGGATGAGCCTGGCGCGCGCAACGTCGCGCGATGCAGTGAATAACGAGGACACACTCGGGTACAAGCAGCCGGCGACGTCCGGTGCAACTGGAAATTGGAGAAACAGGCATGAGCGGCCAAAACGATAGCCCGTACTACTTCGTACCGCACCCGTCGCGGCATCCGATCAGCGCGTCCATTGGGCTTCTGGTCATGCTCTCTTCGCTCGCTTCGTGGATCAACGGCGAGTCGTGGGGGCCGATCGGCGTGCTCGCCGGCCTGCTGTGGCTGCTCTTCACGCTGTGGCACTGGTTCGGCGACGCCATCGCCGAATCCGAAGGCGGCATGTACGGCAAGCGCGTCGACGTGTCGTATCGCTGGAGCATGAGCTGGTTCATCTTCTCGGAAGTGATGTTCTTCGGCGCGTTCTTCGGTGCGCTCTTCTACGCCCGTGCGATCGCCCTGCATCAACTCGGCAGCCTCGATTACAAGCTGATCTGGCCGGACTTCTCGGCCGTCTGGCCGAACACGGGTCCTGCGGCACTGGTCTCGCACTTCCGCTCGATGACGCCGTGGCCCGTGCCGACCATCAACACGGCGCTGCTGCTTTCCTCGGGCGCGACGCTCACCGTTTCGCACCACGCGCTGCGCGACAACCATCGCTCGAAGGCCATCGCGTGGCTCGCCGCGACGATCGTGCTGGGCGTGTGCTTCCTGTTCCTGCAAGCGTTCGAGTACATCCACGCGTACGGCGAACTGAACCTCACGCTCGCTTCGGGCATCTACGGTTCGACGTTCTTCCTGCTCACGGGCTTCCACGGCTTTCACGTGTTCCTGGGCGGCACGATGCTGACGGTCGTGATGATCCGGCTCATTCGCGGTCACTTCACGGCGGAACATCATTTCGCCTTTGAAGGCGCGGCATGGTACTGGCACTTCGTTGACGTGGTGTGGCTCGGCCTCTACGTCGTCGTGTACTGGCTGTGACGCGTGTTGCGCCGCGCAGGCCGCGGCGCTTGCACAGAGAAGGGATGAGAATGAAACAAGGCGCCGCCCGACCTCGTCGGCGCGGCGCCTTGTGTTTTGAGCAGTGGATTTGCGCTGCGGTGTCCGGTGACGGCCAGCTTCGCTCAGCGGCCGTAAGGAATCCCGGTGGACTGAATCCAGCCCATCCAGTGCGCGAACAGAATGAACAGAAAGAGCGAGATCGACAGACCCACGCGCGTGGCGAGCGACCAGACCATCCGCTTGGTGCGGCCCCGGTCGTGCATCATGAAGTAGAGCGCGGAGATCATGCTCGCGATGATCAGCGCGAACGCAACGGGGACGAGTATGTGCATGAAGTTCACGGAATTTGGCATGCCTGAAAACGCCTGTCTCATTATCGCACCGTGCCACACGGCGCGGGGTTCGATCACTTGTATGTTTCGCATCGGACGTGCCCAATGAAATTCAGGCTCGTCCCCGCATTGCTCATCCTGATCGTGATGGCCGTGACGATCCGGCTCGGCTTCTGGCAGCGCGACCGCGCGCATCAGAAGGAGGCGCTGCAGGCGCAAATCACACAGTACGAATCGTCTACGCCGCAACCGGTAGGTGCCACACCGCTCGCGCTGAAGGCCATTGAGTTTCATCGCGTGCGTGCGACAGGCACATTCCTGCCCGAGCGCGTGGTGTATCTCGACAATCGTCCCTATAACGATCAGCCGGGCTTTTATGTCGTCATGCCGCTTAAACTCGAAGGCGGTGGCTACGTGCTGGTGAATCGCGGCTGGTTGCCGCGCAACATAGCAGACCGCGCCACAATCGCGCCCTATGTCACGCCGGCAGGGCCGGTCGTCGTGGAAGGCATTGCGCGCGCGGATGCCTCGCGTGCGTTCGAACTGGGTGCGGGCGGCTCTGCAGCGCATCAGAAGATACGGCAGAATCTCGGCGTCGCTTCCTACGCAGCGGAAACCGGGTTGCCGCTGCAACCGTTCGTGATCCAGCAAACCGGCTTCGTGCCGGCCTTCCAGGATGGGCTCGTGCGCGACTGGCCGGTGCCGAATACCGACGTCGAGCGCAACTACGGCTATATGCTCCAGTGGTGGGGCATGGCGCTCGCGGCCCTCGGGTTCGGTCTTTTTGCGGCTCGTAAAGCAGGGAAAGGCGCAGGCAAAGCCGCTGCGACAAAAGAGCGCACCGAAGGCGAGGTCAGGCAGGACGCCGAAGCGCCCGGAAGGCAAAACGCTGCCAGCGCGAAGGACGCCTGATGATTGGTCGGACGAATCAATTCCGTTCCGACACGATCCGGACAATGGCGCTGCACGTGCAGCACATGGACAACTGAAAGCGACAGAAGCGAGGTTCCACGAGAGTGTCGACGCAATCCCCCCGTTCCGCCCAGGTCGCACAGCCGGCCGCCACGCCCGCGCAGAAAGACGCGCACAAGGACGCAAAGCGGCGTGGCCGCTGGACGCTGCTCGCCATCGCGCTGATCTGCGGCGCGCCTATCGCCATTTCGTACTTCACGTACTACGTGATCAAGCCGAAGGGCGGTACAACGAGCTATGGCGCGCTCATCGAGCCGCAGCGGCCCATTCCCGACGCGCTCATGGTGACGGGCGACGACGGTCACGAAGTGCCGCTCGCCTCGCTCAAGGGCCGCTGGCTGATGATCTCGGTGAATGGCGGCGACTGCGACGAAGCGTGCGCCACGAAGCTCTACTTCATGCGCCAGGTGCGCGCGACGCAGGGCGCGGAGCGCGAGCGCGTCGTCACGGTCTGGCTGCGCACCGACGACGCAAGCGTTCCCGCGAAAGTGAAGGGCGCCTACGCCGACACCCGCATGCTGCGCGCCGATCCGGTTGCGGTCGCTGCGTGGCTGCCCGCCACGCAAACGTCGAAAGACACCGACCACATCTATCTGGTCGATCCGAACGGCAATCTCATGATGCGATTCCCGGCGAATGCCGATCCGTCGAAAATCAAACAAGACGTCACTAAACTGCTCAAGTGGTCCCGCATCGGTTAAGGTGCGCAGCGCGAGTCTGACAGAGAAGAGTAATAGAGATGTTTATCCTGGAGCTGGGCCTGATTGGCCTGTGCATCGCGTTGCTGCCGCTCTCGTGGGTCTGGGTGAAGGCCGACGACAACAAGTTTCGCAAGCTCGTGTGGCTTACGACGTTCATGACGCTCGACCTTGTGATGTTTGGCGGCTTCACGCGCCTGACCGACTCGGGTCTCGGCTGTCCCGACTGGCCGGGTTGCTATGGCACGTCGTCGCCGTTTATCGCGCATGCGCAAATTGCCGCAGCGCATCTCGCCATGCCGAGCGGCCCCGTGAGCATGTCGAAGGCGTGGATCGAGATGATCCACCGTTATTTCGCCATGGCGATCGGGGTCCTGATCATTGCGCAGATGGCGATTGCCTGGCGCGCGCGCATCAAGCGCCTGCCGCTCCACGTGTCGCCGTGGTGGCCCACCGCGCTGCTCGGGCTGATTCTCGTGCAGGGCGTGTTCGGCGCGTGGACGGTGACGATGAAGCTGCAGCCCATCATCGTCACGACGCACCTCCTGCTTGGCCTCACGCTGCTCGGCTCGCTCGCGTGGCTTGGCGCGCGCATGACGCCGCTGCCCGCGTACGAACCCGACGCCGCGCGCTGGCGCGTGGCCGCGCTGGCGGCGCTCGTGCTGCTCGTCGCGCAGATCGCGCTGGGCGGCTGGGTGAGCACGAACTACGCGGTGCTCGCCTGCACCGACTTCCCGACCTGCAACGGCGCATGGATTCCGCCGATGGATTTCCATCACGGCTTCCATCTCTGGCGCGCGCTCGGCATGGACGGCAACGGCGACGTGATCACCCAGGATGCGCTCGTTGCGATTCACTGGACGCATCGTACGTTCGCGTTCGTCGTAATCGCTTATCTGGTATGGTTCGCCCTCAAGTTGCGACGCTATGCCTCGCTGCGACGCCCGGCAAATTGGATCATGATCGTGATCCTCATCCAATTTCTGACAGGGCTTTCTAACATCGTGCTGCAGTGGCCGCTGCCCGTGGCAGTGGCGCACAACGGTGGCGCGGCGATCCTGCTGCTTTTGGTCGTCGTGCTAAACTTTCGAATTGCTTGTAGCCGCCCCGGCCGCGCCGTTCTCCCTGCGCGCGACACCGCTGCGGTGTGACCCCGCCCTATGGAAAGTACAACCCTATCCCAGACGCCCGGTAGCCGGATTTCCCAATATCTCGCGCTCACCAAGCCGCGCGTCACGCAACTGGCCGTGTTTTGCGCCGTCATCGGCATGTTTCTCGCCGTGCCGGGCATGGTGCCCTGGAAACAGCTGATCGGCGGCACCGTCGGTATCTGGCTCACGGCCGGCGCGGCCTTCGCGATCAACTGTCTGGTCGAGCAAAAGGTGGATGCGCGCATGCGTCGCACTGCCTGGCGTCCTTCGGCACGCGGTGAGATCACGAGCACGCAGATCCTGATCTTCTCGGCGGTGATCGGCGGCATCGGCATGTGGGTGCTGTACACGTTCGCCAATCCCCTGACCATGTGGCTCACGGTGGCGACCTTCATCGGCTACGCGATCATCTACACGCTGCTGCTCAAGCCGGCCACGCCGCAGAACATCGTGATCGGCGGCGCCTCGGGCGCCATGCCGCCGGCGCTCGGCTGGGCCGCTGTCACGGGCCACGTGCCCGGAGACGCCTGGATTCTCGTGCTGATCATTTTCGTGTGGACCCCGCCGCACTTCTGGGCGCTCGCGCTCTACCGCCGCAAGGACTACGAAAACGCCGGCCTGCCGATGCTGCCCAACACGCACGGCGAGAAGTACACGCGTCTGCATATCCTGCTCTACACCGTGATCCTGTTCGCGGTCACGCTGATGCCGTACATCTCCGGCATGAGCGGCGTGGTGTATCTGGCTTCGGCCGTGCTGCTCGGCGCGGTGTTCCTCGCCTACGCGTGGAAGATCTATGTCGAGTATTCCGATGCACTCGCGCGCAAGACTTTCCGCTATTCGATCGTCTACCTCTCGTTGCTGTTCATGGCGCTGCTCGTCGACCATTACGTGCATGCGCTCATCGCTGCGTAACGATATGGCCCACCGCACGCTTGCGCGCTTCGTGCGCGCCACGGTTGTTACGCTTGCCGCCGCAGGCGCACTTGGCGGCACGCTGGTTCTGGAGGGCTGCGGCCAGCAGCCTCCCTCGTTCACGAACCTCGACATTACCGGCAACACGCAGTTCGGCAAGGACTTCGCGCTGCCCGACACGAACGGCAAGACACGCACGCTCGCCGACTTCAAGGACAAGGTGGTCGTGCTGTTCTTCGGCTACACGCACTGTCCGGACGTTTGCCCGACCACCATGGCCGAGCTCTCGCAGGCGCTCCAGCAACTGGGGCCCGATGCGGCGAAGCGCGTGCAGGTGCTGTTCGTCACCGTCGATCCCGATCGCGACACCGCGCAGATCCTGGGCCAGTATGCGGCTGCGTTCAACCCGACCTTCATTGGGCTGCGCCCGGCGAGCGAGGACCAGCTCAAGCAGGTGGCGAAGGACTTCCGCGTGTACTACGCGAAAGTGCCCGGCAACACGCCTGACAGCTACACGATGGACCATACGGCCGCGAGCTACGTGTTCGACACGACCGGCAAGCTGCGCCTCTTCGCGCGCGACGGGCAGGGCGTCACGCCCTGGCTGCACGATCTGAAGATCCTCCTCGGCTCGAATCCCGACTAAGGGACACCTTGCGCGTTCGCCGCGAAAGGGCGAACGCGCGCCTCAGAGTCGCGCTGGCATACCAGTATGCGAATTCATTATTTCCAGCAACCGGCGCCATATGAGACGATTTATATCGTCCGGCAGACGGCGCATAACGCCGCGTGACCGGAGCAACAACAAAACCACGCAGGAACATCACCTCCATGCAGCGCAGAAATCTGATTAAAGCACTCCTCGCCGGCGTCGCCGCCACCACTCTCGCAGTCAGCTTCGGCGCCCACGCCGACGACCAGGTTATCCGGGTCGGCACCGTTTCGGGTCCGGACGCACAGGTCTGGGCCGTCGTCCAGAAGGTCGCCAAGCGCGAAGGTCTGAACGTCAAGGTCATCGAATTCAACGACTATGTGCAGCCGAACGCCGCGCTCGACGCCGGCGACCTCGACGCCAACAGCTTCCAGACCGGCCCGTACCTCGACAGCCAGATCAAGCAGCGCGGCTACAAGCTCGCGAACGCGGGCCTCACGTACATTTCGCCGATCGGCGTGTACTCGAAGAAGCTCAAGTCGCTGAACGATCTGCCGCAAGGCGCGAAGGTCGCCGTGCCGAATGACCCGTCGAACGAAAACCGCGCGCTGCTGCTTCTGCAGAACAAGGGCTTGATCAAGCTGCGCGCTGGCGCGGGCACGAACGGCAACAACGCCACGCCGCTCGACGTCGCAGAGAACCCGAAGAAGATCAAGCTCGTCGAACTGGACGCCGCGCAACTGCCGCGCGCGCTCGGCGACGTGGACGCCGCTGTGATCAACACGAACTATGCGCTGGCCGCCGGCCTGCAGCCGACCAAGGATGCCATCGCCATCGAGGACATCCACAGCCCGTACGCGAACCTGATCGCCGTTCGCACCCAGGACAAGGACAAGCCGTGGGTGAAGAAACTGGTTGCCGCCTACCAGTCGGAAGACGTGCGCCAGTTCATCAAGAACGAGTTCAAGGGCTCGATGGTTCCGTCGTTCTAAGGCACATTCGAGAAGCGGCTGCCTGCGTCTCACCCGAGGCGGGAGCCCAGCAGGACCCGAACGCCGTGGCGAAAGTCACGGCGTTTTTTATTGCGCGTGCCGTATCGGGATTGTTTGAAATTGAGGATCGCACCGCGCGGGTTTGATGTGACTCAATTGAGACGCTAGGGAATCGCTCGAGTGCGCGCTATCTTTCCTGCCGAAGTCACACGCTGGTCCTACGGCGGTACTACGGTGGGCTATGTCAGATAACGTGTTGATGCCACTTTGGTCCCATTGCGGAGCCCACGATTGCTTTCCAGGGTAAATCCCGATGCTTGGCTATCACCGGCTGGAGCCTTATGCGTTCGTGCAACACATTGATTTAAAATGATATTTTTCGATGCATTGCGACGGCCTTGCATCTGTTGACTGGTCTTATTGTGGTTATATAATGGGCTCGCTTTCGCACCGGACCAATCGGCATTGCCAGGTAACATGCCCGTCCGGCCCCCCACGATCGTCCAACCGCTGGCGCCAAGTCCATGGAAACCCGTTGGTCTGCCCTGATGCCCGATGCGCGCAATGTGACGCCGCTCTATCTGCAGCTGGCGCGCAACCTTGCTACGGCTATTCACTGCGGCGTGTGGTCTGCCGGCGAGGCTCTGCCCTCGGAGCGCACGCTGTCGGACGCCATCGGCGTGTCGCGCATCACCGCGCGCAAGGCGATCGAGCTGCTCGTGGAGCAGGGACTGATCCGGCGCGCACGCGGCGCGGGCAGCTTCATCACGCCGCGCGTGGAAGATCCGCTTTCGCGCCTCACGGGCTTCACGAAGAAAATGGAGCAGCGTGGCTTCACGCCCGACTCGGTGTGGCTCGCGCGCGAGGTACGGCCCGCGCACCGCGAGGAGATCGTGCAGCTCGGACTTTCGCCGGGCGCCTCGGTCACGAGCCTGCGCCGGCTGCGCCGCGCCGACGGCACCGTGATGGCCGTCGAGCATTCGGCGCTGCCCGTCTCGATCGTGCCGGACCCGGAAGCAATCGAGGGCTCGCTGTATTCGTACCTGGAGCAGCGCCGCGTGCCCGTGGTGCGCGCCCTGCAGCACTTTCGCGCGGTCAACGCGACGAGCGAGATCGCCACGCTGATGGGCGTCGAGCCGCGCGCGGCGCTGCTCGTCATCACACGCGTGGGCTTTTCCGCCGATCAGCGCGCCATCGAGCTGACCGACACTTATTGCCGCGACGGCTATTACGACTTCGTTGCGGAGTTGCGCCAATGAGCGCCCCGCGGGAACGGAACGCCGCCGCACACTCTCTCATGCACGTCACCGAAACGTCCTACCGCGCTTTGATGCGCCTCATCGGAAAACTCTCATGCTGAGCGGAAACATACTCACCCCTGAAGGCTGGATCCACGGCACGCTGTCGTTCGAGAACGGACGCATCACCGCGATCACGGGCGAGGCCACCGATCCGGCGAAGAACGACGAGCCCTATATCCTGCCAGGCTTCATCGACCTGCACGTGCACGGCGGCGGCGGCGCCGACGTCATGGAAGCCGGCGACGCGATCGAAACCATCGCGCGCACGCACGCCCGCTACGGCACCACGAGCCTGCTCGCCACCACCATGACCGCGCCGCGCGACGAACTGATGAATGTGGTCGCGGGCCTCGGCAACGTCACGCGCAACCGCACGGCGGGCGGCGCGCGCGTGCTGGGCGTACACCTCGAAGGCCCGTACATCAACCCCGGCAAGCTCGGCGCGCAGCCCGACGCCGCCGTTTCGGCCGTGCTCGACGAAGTGCTCAAGTACCTCTCGATCGCGCCGATTCGCGTCGTGACGGTGGCGCCCGAGATCGCGGGCCATATCGAGATCATCGGCGAGATGGCGGCGCGCGGCGTGCGCGTGCAGATCGGCCACTCGCTCGCGACCTACGACGACGCCGTGGCCGCGCTCAAGCACGGCGCCTGCGGCTTCACGCACCTCTTCAACGCGATGTCGCCGCTGCATCATCGCAATCCGGGCGTGGTCGGCGCGGCGCTTGCGCACGCCGAGTACGCGGAGATCATTCCCGATTTGCTGCACGTGCATCCCGGTGCGATCCGCGCCGCGCTGCGCGCCATTCCGCGCCTTTATGTGGTGACCGACAGCACCTCGGCCACCGGCATGCCCGACGGCGAATACCGCCTCGGCAGCCAGCACGTGACGAAATGCCTCGGCGGCGTGCGTCTTGCAGACGGCACGCTCGCGGGCAGCACCCTCACCATGGACCAGGCGCTGCGCAACCTCGTCTCGATCGGCCTGCCGATCGCGGACGTGTCCGCGCGCCTGTCGCGCTATGCCGCCGACTACCTCGGCATCGAAGACCGTGGCCGCCTCGTGCGCGGCGCATGGGGCGATGTCAACGTGTTCGATCGCGAACTGGCGCTCACCGCGACCTACGTCGAAGGAGAATCGATTGTCGAATATGCTTAAAGAAGCGCTGGCCTCGGCCGGCGTCGTCGCCGCGCAGCTCGCGGACACTTCGCGCGTCGAAGCGCTCGCCCGCGCGCTCGAGGCCGAGCCGCGCCACGTTGCGCTCACCGTCGCGCGCGGCAGCTCGGACCACGCGGCGAGCTACTTCGCCGCACTCACCATGAGCCGCATCGGCGTGCCGGTGGCCACGCTGCCGATGTCGATCGCCACGCTCCAGCAGGCGCCCTTACGTGTGCGCGGCCAGTTTGCCCTCGCTTTCTCCCAATCGGGTAGGAGTCCTGACCTCGTCGCGACGATCAAGGCGCTGCGCGAAGCCGGTGCGCTGACGGCGGCAATGGTCAACGTCGCGGGCTCGCCGCTCGCCGAGGCCGCCGGCACGGAACTGCCGCTGCTCGCCGGCCCCGAACTGAGCGTGGCGGCCACCAAGAGCTATATCGCGATGCTCGCGATGTCGGCGCAGCTCGTCGGCTTCTGGCAGGGCGACGCCGCGTTCCTCGACGCCGTGCGCGCGCTCCCCGACGCGCTCGGTCGCGCGGGCACGCTCGACTGGTCGAAGGCCGTGGAAGAGTTGCGCGACGTCAAACAGATGATTGTTATCGGCCGTGGTCCGGGTCTCGCGATTGCGCAGGAAGCGGCGCTCAAGCTCAAGGAAACGTCGGGCATTCAGGCCGAGGCGTTTTCGAGCGCCGAAGTGCGGCACGGCCCGATGGAGTTGATCGACCGCGATTACCCGCTGCTCGTGTTCGCACCGCGCGGGCCGGAGCAGGCGGGTCTGATCGAGTTTGCCCGCGACATGGAAAAGCGCGGTGCGCGCGTGCTGCTCGCGGCGCCCGCCGACGTACACGGCGCAGCGTTGCCGCTCGAAACGGCTGCCGATGCAGCGCTCGATCCCATCGCGGCCATTCTGTCGTTCTACGTAATGGCGGCGGGCCTGGCGGCCGCGCGCGGGCGCAATCCCGACGAGCCGCGTTACCTGAACAAAGTCACCGAAACCCACTAGATTGGAAAGCGAATGGAACGCATCGAGGAGTCTCGCCTGATGGATCCGCATACTCGCGTCGAGGGGCACATCGTCCTGGTTTCGCCGCTCACCGGGCCGGTCGTGCCGCTCGCGTCGGTGCCCGACCCGGTGTTCTCGGAAGGCTTGTTCGGCGACGGCATTGGCGTCGACCCGCTCATCGGCCGTGTCGTCGCGCCGTGCGACGGCATCGTCGCGCATCTCGCGCGAACCGGCCACGCGGTGACGCTGCAAACGGCCGAAGGCGCACAGGTGCTCGTGCACGTCGGCATCGACACCGTCGAGCTGAACGGCAAGGGTTTCACGACAAAAGTCGCGCAGGGCGCGCAGGTGCGCCGCGGCGACACGTTGATCGAGTTCGATCTCGACGTGGTGGCGTGCAATGCCCCGAGCCTCGTCTCGGTGGTCGCGATCGCCAATTCGGATGCATTCGAAGTGGTCGAGCGCGCGGGCGCGGGCCACGTCGAAGCGGGCAAGTCCGCGCTGCTCGTGCTGCGCGTGCGTGACGGCGCAGAGATCAACACGGCCCACGAACTGGTTGCGAACGAAGTGCGCCGCAGCGTGACGCTCACGCATGCGGGCGGCCTTCATGCGCGACCGGCGGCACGGGCGCGCGAAGCGGTGCGCGGCATCGACGCGCGCGTCGAGGTCCGCTTTGGCGAACGCAAGTCCGCCATCGAAAGCGTCGTGGGCTTGCTGGGCCTCGGTGCGGGCGAGGGCGCGACCATTGAACTCGTCGGCATCGGCCGGGAGGCGCAGCGCGCCGTGGACGCCGTGGCAAACGAGCTCCTGCGCGAAGCGCCCGGTGAGGGCGGCGAAGCGCCGGCGCGGCAGCAGTCGCCCGCGCCCGTGATGCAGGAAACCGCCGCCGCAGCATCCACCGCCGAGCCGGGCGTGCTCGCGGGCGTGTGCGCGGCGCCGGGCGTCGCGGTGGGCAAGCTGGTGCGCTGGGACGAAGCCGAACTCACGCCGCCCGAACTCGCGAGCGGCTCATCGGCCGCGGAGAGCCGTCTGCTCGACCAGGCGATCGCCGCTGTGGACGCCGAACTGAACCAGAGCGTGCGCACGGCTTCGCAGCGCGGCGCGATTGGCGAGGCGGGCATTTTCACGATGCACCGCGTGCTGCTCGAAGACCCGACGCTCGTCGACGCCGCGCGCGACGCGATCAGCCTCGGCAAGAGCGCGGGCTACGCGTGGCGCGAAGCGATTCGCGCGCAAATCGTGGTGCTCGGCCAGGTGGACGATCCGCTGCTCGCGGAGCGTGCCGCCGATCTGCGCGACCTCGAAAAGCGCGTGCTGCGCGCGCTCGGTCTTTCGAACACGGCCGCGCGCGCGCTGCCCGAAGAGGCCGTGCTCGCCGCCGACGAATTTACGCCTTCCGATCTCGCAACGCTGGACCGCAAGCGCGTGATGGCGCTCGTGATGGCACGCGGCGGCGCGACCTCGCACGCGGCGATCATCGCGCGTCAGGCCGGCATTCCGGCGATCGTCGCGCTCGGCGACGCGCTTCACTCGGTGCCTGAGGGCACGGAAGTCGTCATCGATGCGCTCGCAGGCCGCTTTGCCTACACGCCGAGTGCGCTCGACATCGAACGTGCGCGCAGCGAGAAGCAGCGTCAGGCCGGCGTGCGCGAAGCGAACCGCCGCACGTCGCACGAGGCCGCTGCCACGCGCGACGGCCATGCAGTGGAAGTCGCCGCGAACATCGCGACGCTGGAAGATGCCAACACGGCGGTGGAGAACGGTGCGGACGCCGTGGGTCTGCTGCGCACGGAACTGCTGTTCATCCATCGCCAGGCTGCGCCGACCGTGGAAGAGCATCTTCAGAGCTACCAGGCCATCACGGACGCGCTCGCGGGCCGCACGGCGATCATCCGTACGCTCGACGTGGGCGCCGACAAGGAAGTCGACTATCTGACGCTGCCGCCCGAGCCGAACCCGGCGCTGGGTCTGCGCGGCATTCGCCTTGCGCAGGTGCGGCCCGATCTGCTGGACGACCAGCTGCGCGGCCTCCTTGCCGTGAAGCCGGTGGGCAAAGTGCGCATCCTGTTGCCGATGGTGACCGACGTGGGCGAGCTTGTACGCCTGCGCGAGCGTATCGATACGTTCGCACGCGAAGCGGGCCGCACCGAGCCGATCGAAGTGGGCGTGATGATCGAGGTTCCCTCGGCTGCACTGCTCGCGGATCAGCTTGCGCGCCATGCGGATTTCCTCTCGATCGGCACCAACGATCTCACGCAGTACACGCTCGCGATGGACCGCTGCCAGCCCGATCTCGCGGCGCAGGCCGACGGGCTGCATCCGGCCGTGCTGCGTCTCGTGGCAGCGGCGGTCGAGGGCGCGAACAAGCACGGCAAGTGGGTGGGCGTATGCGGTGCGCTGGCGGGCGATCCGCTCGCGGTGCCGCTGCTCATCGGCCTCGGTGTGACGGAACTCTCCGTCGATCCGGTTTCCGTGCCCTCGATCAAGGCGCGCGTGCGCAAGCTCGACTACAACGATTGTCGCGAGCGCGCTAAAAATGCGCTCGCGCTCGAATCGGCGCAAGCCGTGCGTGCGGCAAGCCGCGAAATCTGGCCGCTCGATTGATGGTTTCTGTTTCACCCACCCTAAGCAATCCTTAAAAACACGCCGGTGTGCGCAGCGATCGCGCGCCGGCCTCTCTCACCCACACACGTCAAGCAAGAGATAGAGACTGGAGGCAGTTCAATGGATGGCAATCCGTTTCTCAAGATACAAAGCCTCGGCCGCGCGCTGATGCTTCCCATCGCAGTGCTGCCGGTCGCCGGCATCCTGCTTCGCTTCGGCCAGGCCGACATGCTCAACATCAAGATCATCGCCGACGCGGGCGGCGCGATCTTCGATAACCTGCCGTTGCTGTTTGCGATCGGCATCGCCGTGGGCTTCGCGAAGGACAACAACGGCGTAGCCGGCCTCGCGGGCGCGCTGGGCTATCTGGTTCAGACCGCCGTGATGAAGGACATCAACGACAAGCTCAACATGGGCGTGCTGTCGGGCGTGGTGGCCGGTGTCGTCGCGGGCATGCTGTACAACCGCTTCAAGGACATCAAGCTGCCCGAGTTCCTCGCGTTCTTCGGCGGCAAACGCTTCGTGCCGATCGTCACAGGGCTCACGTGTCTCGTGCTCGGCATCGTGTTCGGCTTTGTGTGGGGACCGGTGCAGGGCGTGATCGACACCGCCGGCCACTGGCTCACCACGGCGGGCGCGATCGGCACCTTCGTGTACGGCTTGCTCAACCGCCTGTTGCTTGTCACGGGTCTACACCACATCCTCAACTCGCTCGTGTGGTTCGTGTTCGGCTCGTTCACGCCGGCAGCCGGCGGCGCTGCCGTCACGGGCGACCTGCACCGCTTCTTCGCGGGCGACCCCACGGCGGGCAGCTTCATGGCCGGCTTCTTCCCGGTGATGATGTTCGGCCTGCCGGCAGCGTGCCTCGCCATGCTGCACGAAGCGCCGAAGGACAAGCGCGCGATGGTGGGCGGCCTGCTGTTCTCGATGGCGCTCACCTCGTTCCTCACGGGCGTGACCGAGCCGATCGAGTTCACGTTCATGTTCCTCGCGCCCGTGCTCTACGCGATCCATGCGGTGCTCACGGGGCTGTCGCTGGCGATCTGCTCGCTGCTTGGCATCAAGCTCGGCTTCACGTTCTCGGCGGGCGCGATCGACTACGTGCTGAACTACGGGCTCTCCACGCATGGCTGGTATGCAATTCCGCTCGGTGTGGTCTATGCGGTCGTGTACTACGGGCTGTTCCGCTTCTTCATCCGCCGCTTCAACCTGCCCACGCCGGGCCGCGAAGCTTCGGCGGGCGATACGGCCATCGCCTCGACGATGTCTGGCGTTGCGGTCGCGGCTGGCGGCTCGGCCACGGCGGCGTCGCTCTCGCGTGCTGCGCGTTACATCGATGCGCTCGGTGGCGCGGCCAACCTGAAGGTGGTCGACGCGTGCACGACGCGTCTGCGTCTCTCGGTGGTCGATCCGGCCCATGTTTCGGAGCCGGCGTTGAAGGCAATCGGTGCGCGCGGCGTGCTCAAGCGCGGCGGCGAAAGCGTGCAGGTCATCATCGGGCCGGAGGCGGATATCATCGCCGATGAAATTCGCGGCGAGATCGCGCGTGGCGGTGCCGCGGCCAGCAAGCCGGCTGCTGCAGCGCAAGCGGTTCCGGCTGCTCATGCTGTTCAGGCCGAAGCGAGCGCTGCTGTCGCGCAGGGCCCGCTCGATCCGAATCCGTCGCGCTGGCTCGCGGTATTCGGCGGCGTCGCCAACATCGTTTCGCTCGACGCGGTGGCGGCCACACGCTTGCGCGTGATCGTGCGCGATCCGGCTGCCGTGGATCGCGAGAAGCTCGGCACGCTCGACGTGGCGTGGATTTCGGCGGATACGCTGCACATCGTGGTCGGCGACGCCGCGCCGCGTTATGCACGTGAACTGGCGCTTCAGCCTGCGTAATCGATTCGCGGTATGCCGATGAAAAACGCCGCAGCGTATGCTGCGGCGTTTTTGTTTTCGGTGTCTCTAAACGGCATCGACGCTTAGTACAACGTATGCTGATTGTCGCGTATGACGTCAGCGGTAATCTTGCCGCGCATGACGCGATAGACCCATGCCGTATAACCGAGCACGATCGGCAGGAAGATGATGACGGCAACGAGCATGATCTCGAGCGTCATCTTGCTCGAAGTCGCGTCCCAGACCGTCAGGCTCGAACGCGGGTCGAGCGACGAGGGCATGATGAACGGAAACATCGAGAAGCCCGCGGTGAGAATCACGCCGACGATCTGCAGCCCCGTGCTCAGGAACGCAAGCCGTTCGAAGCGTGAACCCGCGAGTGCGAACGCGAGCAAGCCGCCAAGCACGCCCAGGAGAGGGGCGAGCGCCATCCACGGATAGAGCCCGTAGTTCGCGAGCCAGAGCCCCGGCCCGGAATCGACGCTCTTGAGGAGCGGATTGGCCACCGTGTCGAGAGGCGCGGGCGACGTGATCGTATAGCCGCCGATGAGCGTCGCCACGAGCGCGCCCGCCACGAGGAACAACACGATCGTGAGCCCCGCGAACAGGCGCAGCGCCTTCGAGGCGCGCATCGCAACGACACCATCGCTCTTGAGCTTCAGGAACGCCGCGCCGTGCGCGGTGAGCATGCAAAGACTCACCAGCCCGCAGACCAGTGCGAACGGATTGAGGAGGGCAAAGAAGCTGCCGTGATACGTCACGCGCAGGTCCGTGTCATAGGCGAACGGCACGCCCTGGAGCAGATTGCCGAACGCCACTCCGAACACGAGCGCGGGCACGAAGCCGCCGATAAAGAGGCCGTAGTCCCAGCCCTGACGCCATCTCACGTCCACGCGCTTGCCGCGATAGTCGAAGCCCACGGGCCGGAAAAACAGCGCGAAGAGCACGAGCAGCATGGCGAAGTAGAAGCCCGAGAACGACGCCGCATAAGCGAGCGGCCAGGCGGCGAACATCGCGCCGCCCGCGGTGATGAACCAGACCTGGTTGCCTTCCCAGGTCGCGCCCACCGTGTTGATGACGATGCGGCGTTCCTCGTCGGTCTTGCCGACGAAGGGCAGTAGCACGGCCGCGCCCATATCGAAGCCGTCGGTAAGCGCGAAGCCGATCAGCAGCACACCGATCAGCACCCACCAGATCAACTTGAGCGTTGCGTAATCCATTGCGTGTTCCCTCGCGGTTTTCGTTGTCTAGCGCCGATCACGTGACCTTGCCGTCGGTCGCAAGCGTCGCCGTCTGCTCGTGGAAGTAACGACCGGTATGCAGCGACGACGGCCCGAGGCGCGCGTACTTGAACATCAACGTGATCTCGATGATGAAGAGCACCGTGTAGAAGATTACGAAGCCCGCGATGCTCAGCATCACGTCGCCGGGCGCGAGGCTCGAAGCCGAAAGGCGCGTGGGCAGCACCTCCGCGATGGTCCATGGCTGGCGCCCCGTTTCCGCGACGACCCAGCCGAACTCGGCGGCGAGCCACGGCAACGGGATCGCCACCAGGGCCCAGCCGAGGAACCAGCGGCGGTTTTCCTTGAGCAGCGAGCGCTGCGCGCAGAACCAGAAGGCGAGCACGAAGGTTACGAGAAAAAGGATGCCAAGGCCGACCATCACGCGGAACGACCAGAACACGGGGGCAACGGGCGGGATCGCCGTTCTGGACGCGGCCCTGACCTGCTCGGAGGTCGCATCGACGACGTTCGGCGTGAACTGCTTCAGGAGCAGGCCGTAGCCGAGGTCGGCCTTGTGCGCTTCGAACACGTCGCGCGTTTCGGTGTCGGCGGTGCCTTCTTTCATCTTCTGCAGCGCGGCGTACGCGAGCATGCCGTTGCGGATGCGCACTTCGGCGCGGCCCATCAGGTCTTTCAGGCCGATCACGGGTGTGTCGATCGAGCGCGTGGCGATGATGCCCATGAGCCAGGGAATGCGGATCGCGTAGTCGGTGCGCTCTTCCTTCTGGTTGGGCAGGCCGAACAGCGTGAACGGCGCCGGGGCGGGCGCGGTCTCCCATTCGGATTCGATGGCGGCGAGCTTGACTTGCTGCACGACGCCGTCGGTGTAGCCCGATTCGTCGCCGAGGATCAGCACGCACAGCGTGGACGCAAGGCCAAAGCCCGCGGCGATCGCGTACGAGCGCAGTGCGAACTCCACATCGCGCCGGCGCAGCAGGTACCACGACGAAATGCCGAGCACGAACATCGACGCCGTCACGTAGCCGGCGGAAACCGTGTGCACGAACTTCACCTGCGCGACGGGGTTGAAAATCACATGGAACAGGCTGGTGAGTTCCATGCGCATGGTTTCGTAGTTGAACGCCGCGCCCACGGGGTTCTGCATCCAGCCGTTGGCGATCAGAATCCATAGCGCCGAAAGATTCGAGCCGAGCGCGACGAGAAACGTGGTGAACAGATGCGCGCCTTTCGACAGGCGATTCCAGCCGAAAAAGAACAACCCGACAAAGGTCGATTCGAGGAAGAACGCCGCGAGCCCTTCCACGGCGAGCGGCACGCCGAAAATGTCGCCCACGTAGTGCGAGTAGTACGACCAGTTGGTGCCGAACTGGAACTCCATCGTGAGGCCGGTGGTGACGCCCATCGCGAAGTTGATGGCGAAGAGCTTGCCCCAAAACTGCGTCATGTCCTTGTAGATCACCTTGCCGGTCATCACGTACACAGACTCCATGATGACGAGCAGCCACGAGAGGCCGAGCGTGAGCGGCACGAAGAGGAAGTGGTAGAGCGCGGTGATGGCGAACTGAAGACGCGAGAGTTCCACCGATTCAATCGCGGGCATGACGGTCTCCTCGTTGTGGCGGCATGGCCGGAGGTTGGGACACGGACGGCTGGGGCCTTGATGCCGTGGGCACGGCCAGGATGGCCTGCGCGACAGCGGCAGGCGGCATGTTCATGTCTTCTGCCTGCGGGTGACTGAAGAATGCGTATTTGAGCGCCATCAGCAGGACAAGCTTGATGACGAGAACGAGGGCAATATCGCGCGCAAAGGTGGGGCCGCGCATCCACTGGAAGATGCGCGTGCGCAGCAACGACGGTGCGCGCTGGCGTTGACCGGATGCCGGGATCATGACGACGGGTGCCCTCGAACGCGTTACGAGGCCAGACCGCGGCGCGGCCTCTGGCTCACCACCTCGAAATCATCTTAGGGTGGAATCAGCGCGGCCGGTGCGAAGGTGCGCAGCTTTCGGAGCGCGCAAAAGAAAAACCCCGTTCGCGGGAACGGGGTTTTCGGTTTGGCTTTTAGACCTGCTGCGGCTTACGCGTAGTCGGCGAGCGCGGTGCGCATCTTCTTCATGGCGCTTGCTTCGATCTGGCGAATGCGCTCGGCCGAAACGCCGAACTCGTCGGCCAGTTCGTGCAGCGTCGAGCCGCCCGAACCGTCGTCGTCGACGTTGAGCCAGCGCGCCTCGATGATGCGGCGGCTGCGCGCGTCGAGCGCTTCCAGCGCGCTCGCAATGCCGTCGGACTGCAGGCGGTCGCGCGAACGTGCGGCCAGCACGGCGCTCGGCTCGTTATGCGAGTCGGCGAGCCAGGCGATCGGGGCGTACGACTCCTCGCCGTCCTCGGTCTGGCCTTCTAGCGCGATGTCGGCACCCGACAGACGCGTTTCCATCTCCACGACTTCTTCGCGCTTCACGTTCAGTTCCTGCGCGAGGCCGTCGATTTCCTCCGGCGTGAACGACTGCAGGCCCTGCTTGTGGCTGCGCAGGTTGAAGAACAGCTTGCGCTGCGCCTTGGTCGTGGCGACCTTCACCATGCGCCAGTTGCGCAGGATGTATTCGTGGATCTCAGCCTTGATCCAGTGCATCGCGTACGACACGAGCCGCACGTTCTGCTCGGGGTCGAAGCGCTTCACGGCCTTCATCAGACCGATGTTGCCTTCCTGGATCAGGTCGGCGTGCGGCAGGCCGTAGCCGAGATAATTACGCGCAATCGACACGACGAGGCGCAGGTGCGACAGCACAAGGCGGCGCGCACCTTCAAGATTGTTTTGCTCGCGAAACTCGGTCGCGAACTGACGCTCTTCCTGGGGCGTCAGCATCGGGATCCGGTTCACGGCTTGAATATAGGCGTCGATGTTGCCCAGCTGGCCGGGCAACAGGGAAGCATTCGCGAGCGCCAATGAGCCCCCGGCCTTGGCCGACGACGGGCTCAGCGTACTCGGAAGGGTCATGGTCATTGCGTTGCTCACGTAGCGAACTCCTCAGGAATCTTGCAAAAGTCAGACACCGACTCCACGGTGGATGTTAGCACTCTGAATCACCGAGTGCTAATACTTGGAGTCTGTAGGGGCTTCAAGGTTCCTTGATTCCTATCGAAATGGTTGTATCGATAGATTACACTAAACGCCGGCGATCAAGCGGGGCGGGGCCTCGCGCCCGGCGCAGGCCAGCGCAAAGGGCAGGCCGAAGGAACACTCTAGAACGGGACAGCAGTCCGGCGCGGAGGCGCGGGAGATAAAGGGTTGAATCAAGGGGCTCTCGACGGAGCCGCGCAGCGCTCGGACTTTGCCACAGAATCTGATGAATAGACATCGGACGAAGCTGAAAGTGCTGCGCTGCGACATCAGGGCGCGGCTGCGGTGACGCGGCTGCCGCCATGCGCGGTTTTCACCGGACGCGTGGCTTATGCGCCATACATGGGGGCGTTGTCTTTGATCGCAAGTATCCTTGCGTGAAATCCTGGTATAAATTTCAGCCAGACATATGCGGAAAATCTTCGGCGTGGGGCTGCGCTCAGGCGCGGGCCGGCGCGCAAGGGGCTTGAGCGATGGCGGCAAAACTAATCGATGCGATTCGCGGACTTGAGCGCGAGCGCTTTCGCGCGATGGTTGATGGCGACGGCACGTCGCTGGACCAGTTGCTGTCCGATCACGCGACCTTCGTCCACACCAACGGCAAACGCGAGACCAAGCAGCAGTTCATCGATGCGATCACGGCGGGCCGCCGCCGCTACCGCCAGATCGAGATCCAGTCGCAGGACGTGCTTCAAGCCGGAAACGAGGCCTGCGTGGTCTCCGGCCGCGTGCTGATCGAGATGGAAGCGAACAACGGTGCGCTGCTCTTTCCGATTGCCTACACGGCGATCCAGACACAAGAGGGTGGTCACTGGCGTCTGCTCGCATGGCAGGCGACGCGTTGCGCGATCGAGTGACGACCGGTAAGTCCACTCGCTGGAACGCCGCTTAGGCGCTTCAGGCGCACGCCGGCGGCCCGTTTTGCCGCCGGCGCTCAACATGCCGCCGATTTCCCTGCTTGACTTCAAACTGCTTGTGTTGCCGCGCGCGGTGGGTGTCAGGCCGCCACGCGCTGGTCTACCGGCGTCCAGGCCGCACGATTCACTGCGCTGACCACTGCCGCCACGCTCGCATGAACAGCGTCGTCGCCCACGCCCACGCCGTGGCGCAGCGGCTGGCCACCCACACGCGCACCGACGAATACGGCCGTGCCACCCTGCGCCGTGCGCTCGCTCTCGAACGAGGTGATTTCGATACGCTCGCCCGCCATTGCCGCGATTGCGGCGGCCACGGCTTGCGCATGCGCCTCATCGGCGCTCACGGCAGCCGGCATGGCCACGTCGCGGCCTTCCCAGCGCACACGGCCTGAACCCACGTTGGCGGCCGGCCCGCGCGTTTCGAAGTACTCACGCGCGAACAGCGCGCAGACGGCATCGCCCGTGATTTCCTCGCCCGACGTATCGGCGACGGTCTGCACGGCGTGGCTGAACTCGATCTGCACGCGGCGCGGCGGTGTGAAGCCCATGCCGCGCTCGAGCAGATATGTCGCGCCACCCTTGCCCGACTGGCTGTTCACGCGGATCACCGCGTCATAGCTGCGGCCGAGATCGGCGGGATCGATCGGGAGATAGGGCACTTCCCAGACCGCGTCGGGCCGTTGCTGCGCGAAGCCCTTGCGGATCGCGTCCTGGTGCGAGCCTGAGAACGCCGTGAATACGAGATCGCCCGCATACGGATGGCGCGGGTGCACGGGCAACTGGTTGCAGCGCTCGACCACGCGGCGCACCGCGTCGATATCGGAGAAGTCGAGGCCCGGGTCGATACCCTGGGTGTAGAGGTTCATCGCGAGCGTGACGAGATCGACGTTGCCGGTGCGCTCGCCATTGCCGAACAGGCAGCCTTCGATGCGATCCGCGCCCGCGAGCAGCGCCATTTCGGCGGCGGCCACCGCCGTGCCGCGGTCGTTATGCGGATGTACCGAGAGGACGATGCTGTCGCGGTACGCGAGGTTGCGGTCCATCCACTCGATCTGGTCGGCATAGACGTTGGGCATCGCCGCTTCGACGGTCGCCGGGAGATTCACGATCATCTTGTGATCGCGCGTGGGGCGCCACGTCTGGGCCACCGCATCGCACACTTCGCGCGCGAAGGTCAGCTCGGTCATGCTGAACGTTTCGGGCGAATATTGGTAAATCCAGTGCGTTTGCGGGTTCTTGTCGGCATGTTCGCGGATAATGCGCGTGCCTTCGACCGCGAGCGCCTTGACTTCTTCCTTCGACTGGCCGAACACGATCTTGCGAAACGACGGGCAGATCGCGTTGTAAAGGTGGACGATCGCGCGCGGCACGCCTTCGAGCGCTTCGAACGTGCGGGCGATCAGCTCTTCGCGCGACTGCACGAGCACTTCGATCGTCACGTCCTCGGGAATGCGCTTTTCCTCGATCAGCTTGCGCACGAAATCGAAGTCGGTCTGCGAGGCCGACGGAAAGCCGACTTCGATTTCCTTGAAGCCGATCGCGACGAGCATCTCGAAGAACTCGGTCTTCTGCTCGATGCTCATCGGCTCGATCAGCGACTGGTTGCCGTCGCGCAGGTCGGTACTCATCCAGATCGGCGCGCGTTCGACGGTGCGCGTCGGCCATTTACGGCCGTTCAAGCGGATGGCGGGGAAGGGGCGGTACTTCTCGGCGGGATTACGCAACATGACGAGCCTCGTTCTTCGTGTTGTCGTATGCGATGGCGGTCGGCAGCGGGCGGCTGGCGGGCTGGCGACGGAGCACGATGCGCGAAACTTCATGCGTACGGGCGGCAACCGCGGACGCGAAGAAGACGGCCACGGTGACGGCGGTAGCCGGCGCGGCGACAGCGGACGTAAACGATGCCCATGCAACGTGCATTTTGACCTCGCGACTCGTCCGGACGGTAAGCGGACGAATGCAGACGACAGGTTGTAGAGATACAGCGGATTTGGGGTACTGCGAGAACTGCTTTGGGAGGACCGCGGTGACCGGAGAGGGGGTCGTTGCGGCGCTACACCAGCTTTAGGCTAGGCGTAGCGATAGGGCCGATAGTCGGCCGAGGGTAATTCGGAGGGTGTTCGGGTAGGAACGCATTCGTCCAATGTAAAACAGGGCCGACGAGTGTGTCAACAACGAATTTGCAGATTGAGCGCGCGACGATGCGTGAAGATGGCCGACGAAGCGCGCCGATGCGCTTTTGCTCGTTGCGCGGATCGCCCGCTCCGCACGGCTTTCAGCGGATTGGGCGATGTGCTTTGGGTTCGAACGTTAGCGCTTCGCGATGCGCTTGATCGTCTCAATCTGGCGCGCGATGGCGTCGGGCACCGGTGCTTCGCCACGCAGCACCGCTTCGATCCATGCCGCCGTAGTGGGCGCGTCGCGACCTTCCGGAAGATCGATTTCGGGCGCGCCAGGCGATGAACGCTCCGGCTCGATCAGCGTCTCGCAGATGCCGTCGTGCAACCAGTCGACCTGCACCTGGCGGCGCGTGTCCGCCACGGCTTCGCCCTCGGTGCCGCGCGCGAGCAGCGCACCGCCCACGGCGGCTTCCGGATGCGCCGCAAAGAGGGCGCTCAGGCTTTCGCGGTACGGCGGGTGCGTGTAGTTCACGAGGCGCAGGCCCGGCTCGGCGAACGGTTGCAGCAGCTTCACGAGCGTATGCGTGGAATTGCGCACGCCCATGCGCCGGCGCAGCGAGAGCAGCCGCGCGAGTTTGGGCGCGAGCGTTTCGATCGATGAAAACGCCACGCGGCTCGACGCCAGTTGCGCTTCGATGTCGGCGTGATCGTGGGTCTCGGGCCGGTTCAGCGCCGCGAAGATTTCCGCGCTCGTCACGCGGCCCGGGTCGGTGGTGACGCCGTGCACGAGCGTTGGCACGCCTTCGCGCCCGAGCAGCAGGGCGAGCAGCGGCACGAGGTTCGGTTGTTTGCGCGCGCCGTTGTAGCTTGGGATCGACACGGGCCGATAGTCGCCTGCCGGCACCGCGAGCGGTGCGAACGAGGCGTGTGCGGCGCGCAGCATGGCAGACAGTTCATCGGCGGTTTCGCCCTTGAGACGGTAGGCGAGCAGCACGGCGCCTAGCTCCAACTCGGGCACGCGTCCGTCGAGCATCGCGGCGTAGAGCGCGTGCGTGTCTTCGGACGAGAGCGAGCGAGCGCCGTTTGGTCCGCGGCCGATCTCCTTGATGAAGCGGGCGCACGGGAAGATGTCGGTGGAGTCGGCGGTGGTCATGGGCAAGCGTGGTTCGTTCGACGGCGTGCGGCGCGCCGCCGTCGTATTGAAATGGGGGATGCGAGAAGTATCGCACGAGCACCCCATGCCTCGCCGGCCATGCCAGCGCCCGCTTCTGGTCAGCCCCCTCCGCGAAGGCTGCTTGAAGGCTTCGCCGCGCGTGCTCACCGTCGCGCGTTACACTCGCGATTGCTCTGGCGTGCAAGCCGCGCCTCACGCCTTACACGCCCTAAAGATCTACAGGCCCGCGTGCCTCGCGCACGCTCCATCACAAAGACGGAGAACTTCATGACGTACGTAATCGAACCGGCGGCGCTCGCCTCGGTGCCGGTGGCCGGCAGCGACTCGCGTTTCCCCGTGCGGCGCATCTACTGCGTTGGCCGCAACTACGAAGCGCATGCGCGCGAGATGGGCCACGATCCGAACCGTGAACCGCCGTTCTTCTTCTCCAAACCCGCCGACGCCGTGCTCTACGTCGCGCCCGGTTCGACCGCCGAGTTTCCGTATCCCGCGCAATCGAAGAACGTGCACTTCGAGATGGAACTGGTCGCGGCGATCGGCAAGGGCGGCAAGGATATTCCGGTCGCCAGCGCGCTCGACCATGTCTACGGCTACGCGCTCGGGCTCGACATGACGCGCCGCGACTTGCAGGCTGAAGCGAAGAAGCTCGGTCGTCCGTGGGATACGGCCAAGGGCTTCGATCATTCGGCGCCCATCGGCCCGATCCATCCGGTTTCGAAGATCGGCCAGCTCGAGAAGGGAGAAATCTGGCTCGCGGTCAACGGCGAGGAAAAGCAGCGCTCGGACATCTCGCAGATGATCTGGCCGGTTGCCGACACGATCGCGTTCCTTTCGACGCTGTTCGAGCTGAAGGCCGGTGACCTGATCTATACGGGTACGCCCGAGGGCGTGGGCGCCGTCGTGAAGGGCGACCTGATGACGGGCGGTGTGGCAGGCATCGGCGAATTCGCCGTGCGGGTCATCTGAGCGGCGCCGTCCGCATCAGGATTCAAGAGGAGCAAGAGAGGAGCATGAAGCTTTACAGCTATTTCCGCAGTTCGGCATCGTATCGAGTGCGTATTGCGCTGAATCTGAAGAACCTGTCGTACGAGTACGTGCCGGTCCATCTCGTGCGCGATGGCGGCGAGCAGCTCAAGCCCGCCTATCGCCAGGTCAATCCCGACGCGATCGTGCCGGCGTTCGTCGACGACGAAGGGCACACGCTGCAGCAGTCGCTCGCGATCATCGAGTATCTGGAGGAGACGCATCCCGAGCCGCCGCTGCTGCCGAAGTTGCCCGCCGATCGCGCGCACGTTCGCTCGCTTGCGCTGCAGGTGGCGTGCGAGATTCACCCGGTGGACAACCTGCGCGTGCTGAAGTACCTCAAGCACACCGTTGGCGCGGACGACGCGACGAAAGACGCGTGGTACCGCCACTGGATCGAGGCGGGCTTCGAGACGTTGGAACAGCGGCTCGCCAGCGATCCGCGCACCGGCAAGCTCTCGTTTGGCGACACGCCCACCGTTGCCGATCTTTGCATCGTGCCGCAGGTCTACAACGCGAACCGGTTCAAGATCGACACGACGCGCTACCCGACCATTCAGCGCATCAACGACTACGCGCTCACGCTCGACGCGTTCGCACGCGCCGCGCCGGGCGTGCAGCCGGATTCGGAGTGAGCGTCTGACCGGCGTACGTCGGTTGCGCCAATGAAAAAGGGCGTCGTTCGTGAGAACGACGCCCTTTGTGTATCTAAATCCACTTAAACGCGCGCTTTTAGCTGCCAAGCAGCGCGTCGGCGAATTCCTCGGCCACGAACGGCTGCAGGTCTTCGACCTTCTCGCCCACGCCGATGAAATACACGGGAATCGGGCGTTGCCGCGCGATCGCAGCGAGAATGCCGCCCTTGGCGGTGCCGTCGAGCTTCGTCACGATGAGGCCGGTGAGGCCGAGCGCGTCGTCGAACGCCTTGACCTGCGCGAGCGCGTTCTGGCCCGTGTTCGCGTCGATCACGAGCAGCACCTCGTGCGGCGCACCGTCGAACGCCTTGCCGATCACGCGCTTGACCTTCTTCAGCTCGTCCATCAGATGCAATTGCGTCGGCAGGCGGCCCGCGGTGTCGGCCATCACCACGTCGATGCGGCGCGCGCGCGCGGCGCTCACGGCGTCGAAGATCACCGCGGCCGGATCGCCGCTTTCCTGCTGCACGACCGTCACGTTGTTACGCTGGCCCCAGATGGCGAGCTGTTCGCGTGCGGCGGCGCGGAAGGTGTCGCCCGCGGCGAGCAGCACGCTTTGGTCGAAGCTCTGCAGATGCTTCGCCAGCTTGCCGATGCTGGTGGTCTTGCCCGCGCCATTCACGCCCGCGATCATCATCACGAGCGGCTGGGCGCGACCGAGCATGAGCGACTTTTCGAGCGGCTTGAGCAAGTCGATCAGCAGCTCGCGCAGGGCGTCCTTCACCTGTTGCGCTTCGGTCAGCCGCTCGGCGCGCACTTTCTGGCGCAGCGTTTCGAGCAGATATTCGGTGGCGTCGACGCCCGCATCCGACATCAGCAGCGCGGTTTCGAGCTCCTCGTAGAGGTCGTCGTCGATCTTCGCGTTGACGAAGATGCTCTGGATGTTCGAGCCCGTTTTCGAGAGCCCCGACTTCAGGCGCTTGAGCCAGGATTGCTTGGCGGCAGCCTCGAGCGCGGGCGGCGGGACGATCTCGATGGTTTCCGGTTCGTCATCGCTGGCGGCGCTCGCTTCCTGCGCCGGGGCAGGCTCGACCGGCGCGGCCTCGGCCGCAACTACAGATGGTGCAGGCGACGTTTCGCTCGCCGTGCCGGCGGGCGCTTCAACGGCCTCGTCCGGCGCCTCGAGCGTGGCTTCGCCTTGCGCGTTCTCGGCCGGCGCGTTCTCGGCGTCCTTCGAGCCGCGGAATCGTTTGAAGAAACTGAACATGGTCTGGGGTGGGTCAGGCGCGCTGCGGGTCGGACCGAGGGGCGGTCAGCGACGGCATGGGAAGAGGTAACGCGCGGAAAACATGGCATTTTATCAGGCACATTACCTGGAGTCGCGGCGGCGTCGCCGCAGGGTCCTTGCGGCGTGCGCGCGGCACGTGCGCGCCCCTGTGGTAACGTGCGCGCATTGGAGGGTGCGATGTGGAAGCGTCGTGCCCGAACCCAGCAGCCGAGTTCCGCCGGCAGATTGACTGCCAGCGGTCAAATGAACGCAGCCGTACGACCCAACGCATGACCCGCTCCTCATCCTCACGTGGCCAAGGCGGCCGTTCCCATCAGTCCGATCCGCGCGCGCGTGGCGGCGGCGGAACACACACGGTCCGCATCATCGGCGGCGACTGGAAGCGCACGCCGCTGCCGGTGCTCGATCTCGATGGACTACGCCCGACCCCCGACCGCGTGCGCGAAACGCTCTTCAACTGGCTCGGCCAGCGCCTCGACGGCCTGCGCTGCCTCGACCTGTTCGCGGGCAGCGGCGGCCTTGGCTTCGAGGCGGCTTCGCGCGGTGCCGCGCGAGTCGTGATGGTGGAGCGCAGCGCGCGCGCCGCGGCGCAGTTGCGCGCGAACCAGGCGCGCCTTGGCGCGCGCATGATCGAAGTCGCGGAAGCCGACGCGCTGCGCCTGGCGGCCAATCTCGCGCCAGGCTCGTTCGATGTGGTGTTCCTCGATCCGCCGTTCGGCGAGACCGCGCTGCTCGAGCGTTCGCTCGAACTGGCCGCGCCGCTTGTCGCCTCGGGCGGATGGCTCTACGTGGAGTCCGGCGAGCCGGTCGATCCGGCGGCACGGCCCGCGCTGGCGGGCTGGAGCGTGGTGCGCGAGGGCCGGGCGGGTGCGGTTCACTATCATTTGCTGCAGCGCGAAAATGAGGAATAATGCGCGTTCGATAAGAAGCGGCGGGCGGCCTGGCCGTCACGCGCGCATATGTGCAAGCGTCGCCACGGCAGTGCATTGCACCCCATTTCTGTTGAGAGGAGAAGCCTCATGGTAGTCGCCGTGTACCCCGGCACCTTCGACCCGCTTACGCGCGGCCACGAAGATCTCGTGCGGCGCGCGTCGAGCATTTTCGACACGCTGGTAGTCGGCGTTGCGGACAGCCGCAACAAGAAGCCTTTCTTCTCGCTCGACGAGCGGCTCGAGATTGCCCACGAGGTGCTCGGCCATTATCCGAATGTCCAGGTCATGAGCTTCAAGGGGCTTCTGAAGGACTTCGTGCGCACCAACAACGCACGCGTGATCGTGCGCGGGCTGCGCGCGGTGTCGGACTTCGAGTATGAATTTCAGATGGCGGGCATGAACCGTTATCTGCTGCCCGACGTCGAAACGATGTTCATGACGCCTTCTGACCAGTATCAGTTCATTTCGGGCACGATCGTGCGCGAAATCGCCCAGTTGGGTGGAGATGTCAGCAAGTTCGTGTTTCCTTCAGTGGAAAAGCGCCTGCAGGACAAGGTGGCCTCAATGGGCGGCCCGGTTACGAAGGCGTGAACGCGCGGCGAAAGCAGCGTAAACTATAGGGCTAAGCAACGTGTGAGCCGGCCTTCGTGCTGGCAGGAAGTGAGATAAGCATGGCCCTGATGATTACCGACGAGTGCATCAATTGCGACGTGTGCGAGCCCGAGTGCCCGAACGACGCGATCTCGATGGGCCCGGAAATCTATGTGATCGACCCGGGCAAGTGCACCGAGTGTGTCGGCCATTTCGATGAGCCGCAGTGCATTCAAGTGTGCCCGGTCGAGTGCATCCCCAAGAATCCGGAGCATGTCGAGTCGCCGGAGCAATTGATGCAGAAGTACCACGCGCTGATCGCGGCGAAGAACGCCGCCTGAATCTCGCAGAATCCTTCGGGAATAAAAAACGCGCCAACAGGCGCGTTTTTTATTTCATCTTGCCGTCTTCTTACGCGACGATGGCCTTCAATGCATCGACGAGCGTGTCGCATTCGGCATCGGTGCCGATCGAAATGCGCAGATGCTGGTTCACGCGCGGCGCGTTGAAATGGCGCACGAAGATCTCTTTTTCACGCAGTTTGGCCGCAATTGCCGCCGCGTCGTGCGCAGGGTGCTTCGCAAACACGAAGTTTGCCGCTGAAGGCACCACTTCGAAACCGAGCGCCGAGAGCGCGGCCGTCAGACGCTTGCGGCTTGCGATCACGCGCGCGCTTGTCGTCTTGAGCCATTCGGCGTCTTCGTACGCGGCCGTCGCGGCGGCTTGCGCCAGACGGTCGAGCGGGTACGAGTTGAAGCTGTCCTTCACGCGGTTGAGCGCGTCGATGAGATCGGGCTGGCCGAACGCGAAGCCCACGCGCATGCCCGCGAGCGAGCGCGACTTCGAAGTCGTGTGCACGACCAGCAAGTTGGGATAGCGGTCGATCAACGCAATGGCCGATTCGGCGCCGAAATCCACATAGGCTTCGTCGACGACCACCACCGACTCCAGGTTCGCCGCGACAAGACGCTCGATTTCCGCGAGCGGCAGCGCGTGACCCGTGGGCGCATTCGGATTCGGGAAAATCACGCCGCCATTGGGCTGCAGGTAATCGTCGACGTTGATCGTGAACTGCGCGGTAAGCGGCACCGTACGGTACTCGACCTCGTAGAGCCGCGCGTAGGTCGGGTAGAAGCTGTACGTGATGTCCGGAAAGAGGATCGGCTTGTCGTGCTTGAGCAGTGCCTGGAATGCGTGGGCGAGCACCTCGTCCGAGCCGTTGCCGACGAACACCTGGTCCGCGCGGATACCGTGATGCGCGGCCACAGCGGCGCGCAGGCGCTTCGCGACGGGATCGGGATAGCGGCGCAGCGACTCGCCCGTTTCGCCGAGCTCGTGGCGGATCGCCTCGAGCACGCGCGGGGAGGGCGCGTAGGGGTTCTCGTTGGTGTTCAGCTTGACCGGCTTCGCGAGCGCGGGCTGTTCGCCCGGCACGTAAGGCACGAGCCGGTTGACGATGTCACTCCAGTAACGACTCAAGACGCTCTCCTTGTTTCAACCATTGCGATGCAACTGCATCACCGCGCGTTCGGCCTCGCCCTTCACGAACGTCGGCATCACGGCGAGCGCGCGCTCGATCGAGGCGTCGATCACATCCTGCTCTTCGCGGCGCGGCGGCTTGAGCACGAAGTTCGCGACATCGGGCTTGGCGCCTGCGCGCGCGCCCTCGGGAATCAGATCGCGCGGATGGCCGATGCCGATGCGCAAACGCCAGTACTGCTGCGTCGACAGATGCGCGGAAATATCCTTCAAGCCGTTGTGTCCGCCGCTGCCGCCGCCGAGCTTGAGCTTGACGGTGCCGGGCGACAGATCGAGCTCGTCGTGCGCGACGAGGATCTCGTTGGGCAGGATCTTGTAGAAGTTCGCGAGCGCGACGACCGACTGCCCCGAGCGGTTCATATAGGTCTGCGGCTCGAGCAGATGCACTTCCTCGCCGTAGAGGCGCGCCTTCGCATAGTGGCCGTGGAAGCGCCGCTCGTCGCGCAGCGTCGTGCCGGCTTCGCGCGCGAGCTGGTCCACGAGCCAGAAGCCCGCGTTGTGGCGCGTCGCCGTGTATTCGGCGCCCGGATTGCCGAGCCCGACGATCAACCTGATCATTGTGGTGTTCCGCCTGCGGAAATCAGTCAGTCGACCCGCAAGTGTACGAAAAAGTGCGAAAAAAAACCCGCCGGGGCGAACCGCGGCGGGTCACGTCGTCCGTTTCAGGGAAACGGATCGAGAGGATCGGCTCGTTGAAGCCGCTGCGCTTACTCAGCAGCCGGCGCTTCTTCGCCTTCAGCAGCCGCCTGGGCGCCAGCCGGCACGGGTGCCGACGCGACGACCGGGTTTTCGCTCTCAACGTGCGGGACCAGCGTCACGCCTGCGGGCAGGGTGATGTCCTTGGCGTGCAGCGATTGGCCGGCTTCGATCTTGGCGAGGTCGACTTCGAGGAATTCCGGCAGTTGGCCCGGCAGACACTGGATTTCGATTTCAGCCAGAACGTGCGAGATGATCGCGCCACCCAGCTTCACAGCCGGGTTCGTTTCCTGGTTCATGAAGTGCAGCGGCACCTTCGTGTGGATTTTCTTGTTCGGATCCACGCGTTGGAAATCCACGTGCAGCACGAGCTGACGGAACGGGTGGTATTGCACGTCGCGCAGCAGAACTTGTTGCGACTTGCCGGCCACTTCGAGGTCGAGGATCGACGAGTGGAAGGCTTCCTTCTTCAGGGCGTGCCAAAGCGCGTTGTGGTCGAGTTCGACCAGTTGCGGCTCCGAACCAACACCGTACACGATGCCAGGGGTCTTGCCAGCATTGCGCAGGCGGCGGCTCGCACCCGTACCTTGCAGGTTACGCTCGAAAGCGATGACTTTCATTTGATTCTCCAATGCACTGCCCGCGACCAGGCAGTAAAACGGGGCCTTTCCAGCCATTGCCTTGTGAGGCCCCCAGCGATGCAGCGCGAACCTTCGTCCGTTCGCGCCGATTACGTGCAAAAGCGCGGCGCTCTTGCGAACACCGCGCCTTGCGCGTCAATTCTGATCAGCTTTCCGCGAAGAGCGACATCACCGAGTCGCCGCGACGGATACGCGAGAACGTTTCGGCAAGAAGTCCTGCGCTCGTGAGCGCGCGGATCTTCGCGCACGAACGCGCTTCGGCGCCCAGCGGAATCGTGTCGGTCACAACCAGTTCGTCGAGTGCCGAAGCAGCGATACGCTCGCCTGCGCCACCCGAGAGAACCGGGTGCGTGGCGTAAGCGAAGACCTGCTTCGCGCCGCGTTCCTTCAGCACTTGCGCTGCCTTGCAGAGCGTGCCGGCGGTGTCGACCATGTCGTCCATGATCACGCAGGTGCGGCCTTCGACTTCACCGATGATGTTCATCACTTCGGCGACGTTCGCCTTCGGACGACGCTTGTCGATGATCGCGAGATCGCAGCCGAGTTGCTTGGCGAGCGCACGGGCGCGCACCACGCCGCCGACGTCCGGCGAAACGACCAGCAGGTTCTCGTGATTCTGCTTGCGCAGATCGCCGAGCAGCACGGGCGTTGCGTAGATATTGTCGACGGGAATATCGAAGAAGCCCTGAATCTGGTCGGCGTGCAGATCCATCGTGATGATCCGCTCGACGCCGGCGATTTCCAGCATGTTCGCCACGACCTTCGCCGAGATGGCGACGCGCGCCGAACGGGGGCGGCGGTCTTGACGGGCATAGCCGAAGTAGGGGATAGCGGCTGTGATCCGGCCTGCGGATGCGCGCTTGAGCGCATCGACCATGATCATCAGTTCCATCAGGTTGTCGTTGGTCGGTGCGCAAGTCGACTGAAGGACGAAGACGTCCTTGCCACGCACGTTTTCCTGGATTTCGACCTGGATTTCACCGTCGGAAAAACGGCTAACCATAGCCTTACCGAGGGGAATACCGAGGATCTTGACGACTTCCTGGGCAAGCGCGGGATTCGCGTTGCCAGTAAAAACCATCAGGCCGTCATGGCTGCTCATCATGCACCTGCTGCGGACTTGGGGGGCGGAGAGGAACTACTTAGGCGAACTGCCCTGGGTAACCCACAGAGCGAACTGCCTGGAATTTTTGGCAGGGGAGGAAGGACTCGAACCCTCGCATGCCGGAATCAAAATCCGGTGCCTTAACCAACTTGGCGACTCCCCTACACTCAACTTCGAGCCTGGCTGACCGGTAGGTCGATCAACCACGCAAAACTATGCCGCGAAAGCGAAGAGTGGATGTGTATTCAGACTCGAGGCTACCGCGCTTCTCCAGTCCGGTTGTTCCGCAAGCAGTTTGGCTTGTGCCGATTCTGCTTCGGACCGACTGGCGAATGCTGCAAAAACGCTGGCACCCGATCCGGTCATCCGCGCTGGTGCGATGCTATTCGAGACACGCTCAAACCATCGAAGCACCTGCGCTACTTCCGCGTATTTTCCTGCGACAACCGCTTGCATGTCGTTATGGCCGAAGCTTTCTGGCCATCCGTTTTGCGTTGCTTGCTGTGCAAGAAAGACTGCTATTGTGCAGGCCTTTGTGTCCCTTGTCAACGATTTTTCTGAAAAAATCTCGGCAGTAGGAACATGAACCCGCGGCGTCACAACCAAAAAATGACGCGGGGGCAATTGTACAGCCTCCAATGCTTCTCCAACACCCTCCGCGAATGCATTTTTCCCGAACACGAAGAAGGGTACGTCCGCGCCCAGCTTGAGTGCGAGTGCCTGCAGTTCTTCGCGCGGCAAGTTGAGTTTCCAGAGGCGGTTGAGCGCGAGCAGCGTCGTGGCCGCGTCCGAGCTGCCGCCGCCAAGACCGGCGCCCATTGGCAGCCGCTTTTCGATATCGATCTCGACGCCTTCGCTCGTGCCCGTGTGTTGCTTGAGCAACGTGGCTGCGCGCACGGTGAGGTCATGCTCGGCCGGCACGCCTTCCACTTCTACGGTGCGCGTGATGCGGCCGTCCTGGCGACGCGTGAAATGCAGCGTGTCGCCCCAGTCGAGCAACTGGAACACGGTCTGCAGATCGTGATAGCCATTGGGGCGGCGACCCGTGATGTGCAGGAAGAGATTGAGTTTCGCGGGCGCTAGGCAGTCGCGCAGCGAGTCCTGGGTTTCGATCATGATGCTTTACGGATGCCTGAATCCTGGCCGGCGCATGCCGGCCAGATATTGCTGAAGAGAGACAGTAACTGACAGTAACCGGCGCGCTTACTGGTCGAGCACGAGCTTGATCTGGAGCGGCGGATCTTCGCGCGTGAGATTGACGCGCTTCACGCCCGTGCCCGGCGTGTCTGCATAGGCGACGTAATCGATGGTCCAGCCGTCCTGCTCGATCTGCGAAAGCCGCTGCGGATTCTGCGGATCGGGCGTGGTGCGCGCGTGCGACGAGGGCGCAACCGATGGCTGCAGCCAGTAGCGCAGCCCTTCCACGGGCAGTGCGAAGCCGAGCGCCTGCTGCATGAGCGTGCTCACGTTGTCGGCCGTTAGCGGCTGACGGTTGGGCAGTTCCAGCGTGGCTTGCGACGGCGCGGACGTGACGAGCGCGAGCGTTTGGCCGAGCGGATTGAGCAGTTGCAGCGTCACCGTGGAGTCGGTCTCGCGCCAGTCGAAGTTGCCGTACGCGTTGCGCTGCTGGCCGTTCTGGTCGACGTACTGCACAGCGAAACGGCCATGATAGGCGCGGCTCGTTTGTGTAGTCAGCGAGGTCGTGGCGTTCGAGGTGGACGGCTGGCGCGGCGGCTGTTGCGTGGCGCAGCCCGCGAGTACAAGGAGCGCTGCCGCTGCTGCGCCAAGCGACGCGCGCCGCACAAAGCGGGCGGCGCGCGCAGCGGATAGTGCCTTTGAGGAAACCGAAGTGAAAAAATCTGCCATCAGAGATCGTTGACCTGGAGGCGCTTGAGCGTCTTCAGGAGCGTGTCGTTGTCGGGTTCGAGCTTGCGGGCCTCGCGCCACGCTGCGCGTGCGCCGTCCTGGTCGCCGTTCTTCCAGAGCACTTCGCCGAGGTGCGCGCCAATTTCCGCGTTCGGCTGGAGACTGTAGGCCTTGCGCAAGAGCTTGATCGCGTCGGCATTGTCGCCCAGGCGGTATTTCACCCAGCCCACGCTGTCCATGATGAACGCGTCGTCCGGGGCGAGCGCCGAGGCTCTTTCAACCAGCTTGTCGGCTTCCTGCAGGCGCTGGTTGCGGTCCGCGAGTGAGTAGCCGAGCGCGTTGTAGGCCTGCGGATTGTCAGGCTGCGTCTTGATCAGCTTGCGCAGTTGCGCTTCCATGATGTCGTAATGGCCGTTCTTTTCCGCGGCCATCGCGTAGTCATAGGTGAGGTCCGGGTCGTCCGGGAAGTCGGCGGTCGCCTTCGCGAGGCGTGCCTCGGCTTCCGGGTAGCGCTTCGCGTCGAACAGGATCGCGGCGTCGGTGCGCGCGATCAGCGCCTGGTCGCGCGGATCTTCGGCTTGAATGCTCGCGAGCTGGCGGCGCGCGTCGTCGGTCTTGCCTTCCTTGTCCAGGATTTGCGCACGCGTGATCTGGGCCGGCACGTACTGCTGGCTGCTCGGCTGGATCTTGTCGAGCCACTTCTGCGCACCGGCATCGTCCTTCTGCTCGACCGAGAGTTGCGCGAGGTAGATATAGGCCTGACCGGGGTCCGCGGCCGGATTCTTCTCGGCCAGTTGTGCGTATTGCGTCAGATACTTCTGCGCAGCGTCGAACTTCTTCTGCTGCACGCTGATGAGCGCAAGCGCCATGAGCGGCATCAGGTCGTTCGCGTTCTCCTTGTGCAGGATCTCGAACTGCTTTTGTGCGTCGTCGAGTCGGTCGGCGGCGAGATACGTTTGCGCGAGTGCAAGACGGCCTTCGCGCGACTTCGGGTTCTGCTGGACGTACTTCTCGATCGACGCAATGCCTTCGGCACGCTCCTCCGGCCCCATCTGCGCGAGCATCAGCGCGGCGGGAAGGTAGTCGGGCTTGAGCGCGAGCGCCTGCTCGAACGACTTGCGCGCGCCGGGCACGTCGTCGGCGAGCAGTTGCTGGCGGCCGATCGCGAGCTGCGCCTCGGGGCGGTTCAAGTCGTCCTTGAGCAGCGTCTTGAGCACATTCAGGCCGCCCACGCGATTCGGGCCGCGCGACAGCAGAAGCTGCAACGAGAGGATGGCCTGGCCGCGGCTGTCAGCCGGGACTTTCGCCAGTTCGCGCGCGAGCAGCGGCTGGGCGTCGTCGGGCTTGCCGGCGAGCACGAGCAGCGAGGCGTCGAGTTGCGCGGCGCGCTCGGAGTCGGGCGCGTACTGCTGCCAAAGCTGGACCGCGGTCAGTGCGTCAGAAGGGCTTTGCGCCGCGAGCGCGATTTCGGTCGCGCGCTGCGCCATGCGCGGGTCGTGCGTGTCGCGCGCGAGCGCGAGATACGTTTGAAAGGCGGGCGCAGGCTGGTCGCGTTGCAATGCGATTTCCGCGGCGAGCACCTGGAAGACGATCTGGCTCGACAGCGGTACGCTCGGCAGATCCTTCTTCTCGTCGGGCGAGGCGGGACCGAAAGCGTCCGGCATGGTGACGGAAGTGTCGTCCGTGTCGGGGGACGGATCCTGCGCATACGCGCTCGACGTGGTCAACGCCCAGGCCGCGAGAACAGCGGCCCCTACGAGGCGACGCGCGAAGGCGGCAGGCATGCTGGGCGTCGTGGGACGCTTCGCGAACAGCTTAACGAAAGACAGTTCCATGGAATTCCGTCGAATGTTTCGGTCGATTGTAACGCGCTGGCTACAATACGCGCACAACGCGCACACACGTTTACGCAAGTTGCAGACCAACCCGGACCAGCATCGGAATCAGGCCGCCAGACATGCCAGAGTTGCCAGAAGTTGAGGTTACCCGAAGGGGGATCGAACCGTGGGTCGCGGGCCGCCGCGTTGAGCGTGTGGAGGTGCGCAACCCCTCATTGCGCTGGCCTGTGCCGGCCACGCTCGCCCGTACGCTGCGCGGCCGCACGATCCGTTCCGTTGGCCGGCGCGGCAAATATTTGCTGTTCGAGGTCGACGAAGGCTGGTTCATCGTGCACCTGGGCATGACCGGCACGCTGCGCGTGCTGCGCAATCTGCCCAAGCCTCCGGCCGCTGAGAAGCACGACCACGTCGACTGGTTCTTCGACGATTTCACGCTGCGCTTTCGCGACCCGCGCCGTTTCGGCGCCGTGCTCTGGCACCCGCGCGAAGCGGGCGACGTGCTCGGGCATCCGCTGCTGGCGGGGCTCGGCATCGAGCCGTTCACGCCGGCCTTCGACGGCGCGCTGCTCTTTCGCGAGACACGCGGGCGCAAGGTCGCCGTCAAGCAGGCACTGCTCGCGGGCGACATCGTGGTGGGCGTCGGGAACATTTATGCGTCGGAGAGTCTGTTCCGCGCCGGTATCCGGCCGACGACCCCGGCCGGGCGCGTTTCGCTCGCGCGCTACGAACTGCTCGCGGACGCCGTGCGCGCCGTGCTCGCCTCGGCCATCGAGAAGGGCGGCAGCACGCTGCGCGACTTCGTCGGCAGCAACGGCCAAAGCGGCTATTTTCAGCTCGAATACTTCGTTTATGACCGCGCGGGCCAACCCTGCCGCGTGTGCGGCACGCCGATCAAGCAGATCGTGCAGGGCCAGCGTTCCACTTATTTCTGTCCGCGCTGCCAGCGGTAAGCACCAAGCTTTGACATGTACCGAACTTCGTCCACCTCCGCGCCGCTGCCGGCTGGCGCCTATCCCGCTGAACTGCTCACCGGCTTTGCGCCGCGCCTGATTGCCTGGCAGCGCGAGCACGGCCGTCACGATCTGCCGTGGCAGAACACGCGCGACCCGTATCGCATCTGGCTTTCGGAAATCATGCTGCAGCAGACCCAGGTCTCGACCGTGATTCCGTACTACGCGCGTTTTCTCGAGCGCTTTCCCACGGTCGAATCGCTCGCCGCCGCGCCCGACGACGACGTGATGGCGCTCTGGGCCGGCCTTGGCTACTATTCGCGCGCGCGCAATCTGCACCGCTGCGCGCAGGTGGTCGCGCAAACCCACGGCGGCAAATTTCCGTCGACGGTCGAGGCACTCGCAGAACTGCCCGGCATTGGCCGCTCGACGGCGGCGGCGATCGCATCGTTCGCGTTCGGCGCGCGCGAGACGATTCTCGACGGCAACGTGAAGCGCGTGCTTGCTCGCGTGTTCGGCGTGGAAGGCTTTCCTGGCGAAAAGCGCGTAGAGAACGCGATGTGGACGCTCGCCGAAACGCTCGTGCCGGGTCCCAAAGCGAGCGACGCCGATGTAAGCGCGTACACGCAAGGCTTGATGGATCTCGGCGCGACGCTGTGTGGGCGTGGCAAGCCCGACTGTGCGCGTTGCCCGTTTGCCGACGACTGCGTGGCGAATACGACGGGGCGTCAGCGCGAACTACCCGCCGCGCGCCCGAAGAAGACCGTGCCCACGCGGCGCACGTGGATGCTCGTGCTGCTCGACGGCGACGCGGTGATGCTGGAGAAGCGCCCCCCATCGGGTATCTGGGGCGGTTTGTGGAGCCTGCCCGAAGCGGCCGACGAACCCGCGCTCGCCGAGCGCGCGCGTGAGTTCGGCGTGACGCCTGAGCGTGCGGCCTCAAGCTCCACGCTCGCGCCGCTTACGCACACGTTCACGCACTTCAAGCTCGACATCGAGCCGCGCGTGATCGAACTGAAGCGCAACGTCGGGCCGCTCGAAGTGAACGATGGACAGAGCACATGGGTGTCGCTTTCCAATATCGACGCGTATGGGGTGCCTGCGCCTGTGCGCAAGCTGCTCGACGGATTGCGTGGACCGCTGATCTGAGTCAGCGAGAAAGCAGCGTCAACGTCGCATCAAAGCAGCTGATGCTGCTGCATGTAGTGATGCACGATTTCGATACGCGCGCCCGCGTCGTTCAGCTCCATGAGCTTCTGACGCGCGCGCAGTGCGATTGGCAGCACCTCGGCGAGACGGTTCGATACCCACGAGGGATCTCCGAAGCGAAACGGCTCAGCAAACGGCAGGCTCGCGGGATCGCGCTCGCGAATCGTCGCGATGATGCGTTCGAGCACTTCCGCGCACGCGCCGAACTGCGCGAGCTGCTTGCCGCCTTCTAGCGGTATGTCTTCGGGAATCAGTTCGGCCATGCCGACTAGCAGGCCGTCGGCTTCCACGCGATGCGAGAGCAGATGAAAGCGCTGCGTGCCATGTGCCTTGATGTGCAGCATGCCGACGGTTTCGACATCGCATTGCTCGATGAGCGCGAGGCAGCCAACGGACTCCGGCACGGCGGTCTCGTCGGGCTGTGCGACTTCGGCGCCGCTTTTGAGCAGACACACGCCGAACGGCGTGCGCTCGCGCAAGCACTCGCTCGCCATGTCCAGGTATCGCGCTTCGAAGATCTTGAGCGGCAGCAGGCCGCCAGGGAAGAGCACCGTATGCAGCGGGAACAGCGGCAAATCGGCAAGCACGGCAGGAGACGAGGACATGGCGCAACGCTTTCGGTTAAGGGCCGCGCGATGCGCAGCCGGTTAGGCGATCAGCCGTGACGACTCTCCGACATCGAGAGGCGCGTCGCGGTGACGCACGATAACGTTCGACTCGCCGGCAAAGCGCGTGGCGAGCGTCTGGGCGATGAACACCGAACGATGCTGTCCGCCCGTGCAGCCAATCGCAACGGTGAGATAGCTGCGGTTGTCGGCGCGAAAATGCGGCAGCCACTTCGCGACGAACGCATAAACATCGTCGATCATTTCGTGGACGGCCGGCTGCGCATTCAGAAAGTCGATCACGGGCTGATCGAGCCCGGTGAGCGGCCGCAGACGAGCGTCGTAATGCGGGTTCGGCAGCGTGCGAACATCGAACACGAGATCCGCGTCGAGCGGCACACCGCGCTTGAAGCCGAACGATTCGAACGTGAGCATGAGCGAGCCGCGCTCGCCTTCGACGAACACCTTCACCCACTGGCGAAGCGCGTTGGAACTCAAGTTGCTCGTGTCGACCTGATGGCCGAATTCGGCAAGGTTCGAGACGAGTTCGCGCTCGTGCTCGATGGCTTCTTCGAGCGACTTGAGCATGCCCACGTTCGCATCGTGTGCGGCGGAGCCTGAAAGCGGATGGCGGCGACGTGTTTCCGAGAAGCGCTGGATGAGCGACTGCGTGCTCGCATTGAGGAACAGCACGCGCACGTCGTGGCGAAGCGCCAGGTCGCGGATCATCTCCGGCATGTCGTCGAACGACGAACTCGAGCGCGCATCGATAGCAACGGCGAGGCGTTCGTAGCCGTCGTCGCTGAGATATTGCGCGAGTTGCGGAAGAAAGCGCGGCGGCAGATTGTCGACGCAGTAATAGCCGACGTCTTCGAGCGCATTGAGCGCCACTGACTTGCCGGAACCCGAAATGCCGGTGATCAGGATGATACGCATGGGAGAGTCGATGAACCCGATTGGGTCATCATAGCATCCGATCCGCGCGCCTGTATTGGCTCTCCGGGCCGCGGAGGCTTGTTTCGAGGGCGCGCGGCGTGAATCGCGCGCCTCGCCGGCCGCGCCTCGCCGGCCACGCGTCTTCGTGCGTCAGATCAGCTTGCCGGGAAACTGGCTGTCGGGGTCCTGCATGGCAAGACGCTGGCGGTCCATGAAGTCGCGCAGCGTGTCGATGCCGCGCAATTGCAGGATCGTGTTGCGCACGGCGGCCTCGACCAGCACGGCGAGGTTGCGGCCCGCGGCCACCTGGATCGTGACCTTGCTGATCGGCAGGCCAAGGACGTCCACGGTCTGGCTTTCCAGCGGCAGACGCTGGAACTCGCCGTCCGGGCGGCGCACGAGTTGCACGATGAGCTTGAGCTTCATCTTCCGGCGCACGGCCGTTTCACCGAAGATCGTCTTGATGTCGAGCAGACCCAGGCCGCGCACTTCGAGCAGATTCTGCAAGAGCGGCGGACAGCGGCCTTCGACGAAATCGGGGCCGAGGCGCACGAAATCCACTGCGTCATCGGCCACGAGGCCATGGCCGCGGCTGATCAGTTCCAGACCCAGTTCGCTCTTGCCGAGACCCGAGTCGCCCGTGAGCAGCACGCCCATGCCCAGAATGTCGAGAAACACGCCGTGCAGCGTCGCGCGCGGCGCGAGGATGCGCGACATGTAAAGGCGCAGGCTGTCGATGACGGTGGCCGCCGACATCGGCGTGGTGAAGAGCGGCGTGGACGAACGCGTACAACGCAGCACCAGCTCGGGCGGCGCGGTCATGCCGTCGGCGACCACGAGGAACGGCGGCTCGAGTGCGATCAGCTCGGCCATGTGACGCGAGCGGTCTTCGTCGGTTTGGCGCTGGTAGTAATGGATTTCGGCGTCGCCGAGCACCTGGATGCGGTTCGGGTGGATCAGGTTCAAGTGGCCGACGAGGTCCGCGCTCGCCGTGGCCGTGGCCACCGTTTCGGTCGAAAAGCCGCGTTCCCAGCCTTCGTGCCCCGTCAGCCAGCTGAGTTTCAGCGTGGTGGCGTTGTCGTCGAAGATGCTTTGGGCGTTGATGCTGGAAGTGTCCATGAGTCGGTGACTCCGCGAGATGACTCGCTTAACGGCTGACTAGATTGTGTGACCCGGTTGGCTCGCGGCTGCTTGCGCCTTGCGCTGCACCCCTGCAACGAGCTTCGCGCGCGCGCTCTTCGGCCGCGCGTACCCGCTCGCGCGCCCCGCGAGACGCCGCCGCGTATTACATCAAGGTTGCCACTGGGTGAGCAGGCGATGCAACGTTTCGCGGTCTTCTTCCGTATGGAGCCGCTCACGTGTTTCGCGATCCGACAACAGTTGTGCGATCTCGGACAGGATTTCAAGGTGCTGCTGCGTGGCCTGTTCCGGCACGAGCAGGAAGATGAGGAGCGAGACGGGCTGACCGTCTGGCGCTTCGAAGGCGATCGGCTCGGCGAGGCGCACGAAGGCGGCCTGCGGCTGCTTCAGGCCCTTGATGCGGCCGTGCGGGATCGCGACGCCTTCGCCGAGGCCCGTGGAGCCGAGTCGCTCGCGTGCGAAAAGATTGTCGGTAACCGTGCTGCGGGCGATGCCGTTCTGGTTTTCGAAGATCAGGCCAGCCTGTTCGAAGACGCGTTTCTTGCTGGTAACGGACAGGCCGACGACGACGTTCTCGATGGGAAGTATTTTGGCTAAACGATTCATGTTGGCAGGCGAAAACGTGGCCTGAATGCTCCACACCCCGACCGCTGCCCGCTTTGGCGGCAGCTTTGGATCTGGCGACGAAGCCCGGTGCCGGGACCGTGGGGACCTGTTGGTGCGAATTGCCCCGTTAGACCCCGTAATACGACTGGATCATTATAGAACAAGCGCTCACGCCGATGGTGCGATGCGCCACGCATGAGCGCAACCCTCGTGCTCCGGTTGCACCCAGCGGTAAAACCCTGCACTGCACCCACTCACGAAAAAGCCGCCCGGTTCGGGCGGCTTGGCCTCGTGGGGCGGAGGATCAACTATCGACTCCAGCCCCGGTTCATGGCGCAGATTGCCACAAGGAACACTGTGGGATCACTGCGGCGGGATTTCGATGATGGGCGCAGGCTGGTGCTTGATCGCCTCATGTTGATGTCCCTGCACGCGGTCTTTGTGACGTACGACCTGGCGATCGAGCTTGTCGACCACGAGATCGATGGCGGCGTACATGTCGCCGTTCGCGCTCTCCACAAATATGTCCTTGCCTTTCAGATGAAGGTTCACTTCTACCTTCTGTCTCTTATCCTTTTCCTTATGGTTGTCGACCGAGAGGACCACATTGCCATCGATTACCTGATCGAAATGTCTTAGCACCCTGTCCAGTTTGGTGATCACGTATTCTCGCAACGCTGGCGTTACTTCGAGATGGTGTCCACTGATCTTCAGATTCATAGTGCTTCTCCAGGCTAATGGCCGCGTAACGCGTGAAGTGCGGCAATGCCGGTCGACTGTCTGCCAGTGCGCGGCTCCCCGAAAGGCCTGCGACGGCGGGCTAACTCGGCCGGCCATGTCCGCCAACGGGCGTAGCGACCGGAAAACGCTTGCTCCGTGAAAGCCGGAACAAGCTAAAGAGACTTGCGCAGATTGACCGCTGGAATCTTCAACGCCTCACGATACTTCGCGACTGTGCGTCGCGCGACCACGAAGCCCTGTTCCGCCAGCAGTTCGGCGATGCGGCTGTCTGAAAGAGGGGATTTGGTGTTCTCGGCTCCTATGAGTTGCTTGATGAGGGCGCGGATGGCGGTGGACGATGCAGCGCCTCCGGTGTCCGTCGAAACATGCGATCCGAAGAAGTACTTAAATTCAAGTGTCCCGAATGGAGTCAGCATGTATTTACCGGTTGTCACACGCGAGACAGTTGATTCGTGTAGGCCCAGCGTATCAGCAATCTCCCTCAAAACCAAGGGGCGCATGGCGATTTCGCCGTGCACGAAAAAGTTCTTCTGACGCTCGACGATAGCCTGCGCGACACGCAGGATCGTCTCAAAGCGCTGCTGGATATTCTTGATCAGCCAGCGCGCTTCCTGCAGCTGTTGGCGCAGCGAACCGCTGCCAGGGTCGCCGCGGTTATTGCGCAGAATATTCGCGTACAGATGGTTGATGCGCAGCTTCGGCACCACCTCCGGGTTCAGTTCGGCATGCCAGTTCTGGCCGGCCTTCTTCACGATGATGTCCGGCACCACGTAATCGGCTTCGGCCTTGCCATACGACGCGCCCGGGAACGGCTCGAGCGAGCGGATCATCGCATGCGCATCGCGCAGCTCGTCGTCGCCCGTCTTCAGTTGCTTGCGCAACCGCGTGAAGTCGCGCGCGGCGAGCAGTTCCAGATGGTTCGACACGATCTCGAGCGCGAGCGTGCGCGTGGGCGACGAATTGACGCGCAGCAACTGCAACTTGAGGCACTCGGAGGCCGAGCGCGCACCCACGCCCGCGGGGTCGAAGCTATGCAGCAGCGCTAGCGCCGCATTGAATTCATCGACGTCGACTTCGAGCTCTTCAGGGATGTCGGCAAGAATTTCCTCACAAGTCGCGCTGAGGTAGCCGTCTTCGTCGAGCGATTCGATGAGGAACGTGATGAGCGCGCGGTCGCGCTGGCTCGCGTTCGTTTCGCGCAGCTGCGCCATTAGATGGTCGCGCAGCGTGGTGGTCGATTCGTGGATTTGCAGCGGCGGCAGGTCGTCGTCGTCGGAGGCGTTGCCGGAGCGGCCGTAGTCGTCCAGGTTCCACTGGCTCGCGTCGCCGTTCGAGTCGCCGCCGAGGCCGTCGTACTCATCCACGCCGCGCGGCTCGCTCTCGCTGTTTTCGCCGCTGCCGTTGGATGCCGTGGTCGACCCGGTCGCGCCCTGCATCGGCTCCGCGCCCGAAGGCGTGGGCGGCTGCGCGATGACCGAGCCGTCTGCGGCCACGCGCAGCGGGCTCGCGATCCAGTCGTCCTCGTTCTCGAGCAGCGGGTTCTGCGCGATCGCCGTTGCGACCTCCTGCTGCAGTTCGAGCGTCGACAGCTGCAGCAGCCGGATGGACTGTTGCAGTTGTGGCGTGAGCGCAAGATGCTGCGAGAGGCGGAGTTGGAGGCTGGCTTTCATGGCGGTGTGCGAACCATTGTAAAGAGTTTGCCACGCGGACGAAACCACGGGACATTCGCAAAAACGAGCGTGTGCCGCGCTGCCGTGTGCCCGGAATTTGGTGCGCAAACAGGGTCGCCGCTCGCCCTGCCGTGCACCGTTTTGGGGGCAAGGTCGATACAGCGGAGTTACACGGGGAAACGCGAAAGATAAGGCCGGAAAAACGCGAATGCGGATCGCGCGCGCGGGCGGGCGCTGCGGTACTGCGGTGAGTGGGCGCGCGAGGCGCGCCCTGGAACTTACATGCGGAAGTGTTCGCCGAGATAAACGCGGCGCACGCTTTCGTTCTCGATGATCTCGCCGGGCGCGCCGGCCGCGAGCACGGTGCCGTCGCTGATGATGTACGCGTGGTCGCAGATGCCAAGCGTCTCGCGCACGTTGTGGTCCGTGATCAGCACGCCGATGTTGCGCTGCTTGAGGAACTTCACGATCTTCTGGATTTCCAGCACGGCGATCGGGTCCACGCCCGCGAACGGCTCGTCGAGCAGGATGAAGCTCGGATCGGTTGCGAGCGCGCGCGCAATTTCAACGCGCCGGCGTTCGCCGCCCGAGAGCGACAGCGCCGCGTTCTCGCGCAGATGCGCGATCTGCAGTTCGTCGAGCAGCGCTTCGGCACGCTCGGTGATGACGTCTTTCGACAGACGTTTGCCGTTGCCGTCCACCTGCAGTTCGAGCACCGCGCGGATGTTCTCCTCGACGGTGAGCTTGCGGAACACCGAAGCTTCCTGCGGCAGATACGAAAGACCGAGCGCCGCGCGCTTGTGAATGGGCAACAGGCTGATGGACTGGCCGTCGAGGTCGATCTCGCCGGCGTCGAGCGGCACGAGGCCCACGATCATGTAGAACGACGTGGTCTTGCCGGCGCCGTTGGGGCCGAGCAGACCGACCACTTCGCCGCTTTTCACGTCGAGCGAAACGTCCTTGACGACGGTGCGCGAGCCGTAGCGCTTCTTCAGGTTGCGCACGACGAGCGTGCTCGTCTTGCCGGCCAGCTGGCGGCCGTAGCTTTGGGGTGCGGTAACGGTATTCACTGTGGCGGCGCTTCCTGCAGCTTGGTGGACGGCGTGAGCGCTGCCGGGGCGCCGGCGGTCGGCTGTGCGCCGGTGGTGTTGCGCGGCGAGAGCATGGCGCGAACGCGGCCGCCCGGGTTGCCGGGACCTGCGACGTCCTTGCCCGACTTCGCCGTGTAGAAGTCGTTCTGGCCGTCGTACGTGACGACGCTGCCGTGGACCTGATCCATCACGGTGGAGAGGCCCTGCAGGCGGCGCACGGTGGCGCGCGTCGTGAGCGTGGTCAGGTCCTGCCTGCCGTCGTAGTCGATGCGCTCAGCCGTGCCGTCGACGTATTCGTCGAGGCCTTCGCGCTTCTGGCGGAAGTAGGCGAGCTTTTCGGCGGGCGTGCCCGGCGCGACGGTGCCGGTTGCGTACTGGTAGCCCTGCGGGTCCTGCGTCACGACGAGCTTGTCGGCCTTGATGAGGATCGTGCCCTTGGTGGCGACCACGTGGCCGGTGAAGACGGTCTGCTGCTTCAGATCGTCGTACGTCATGTTGTCCGCTTCGATATTGAGCGGCTTGTCCTTGTCGGCGCGCTCGGCGTGGGCCGCGGGCGCGAAGCCGGCGAACAGCAGCGCGCTGGCGAGCGCCATCAGCGCAGCGAAGCGTGCGCGGCGCGCGTCAGGCGAACGGCCGTTCAGTGGACGGGGAAGCGAATCGTTCATGCAATCGTGCCTTGCGTGGACGGCCCGGCGTTCAGGACGAGCCGCCGGAGTCAGCCGGGGCGATGGCTCCACGGACGTTGCCGAAGAGCTGGATGACCCGGGTGACATTGTTGTAGTTCATGCCGCTGGTGGCCGTCATGACCGACTGGCCGCGTCGAAGTTTAACCGGCTTTTCGGTCAGGATCACATCGTCATTCACGAGCACTTTGAAATGCTCGGAATCAGCCTGCATTTCCGGGTCGCCTGCGCCAGCCGCGCGCAGAATGCGCGCGTCGTCGTACAGATTGACGATCGAGGCGTCGGCGTTGACCGTGCCGCGCAGCCCGGTGGCCGTGACGATCGGCTTGCCGGGCTGGAATGCGCGCACGGCCGGGTTCGTGAGGTCGCTGTTCTCGTCGTCCTCGTAATGAACCATGTGCGTGGCGGTGAGCCGGTACTGCGTGGAGCCCGACTGGTCGAGTTCGGACACCGAGAAGTTGTCGGCGAAATAGTCGGGCGTATGCGTGAGCGCACGCGGCGCCGCCTCTTTTTCGCGCGGCTGGACGGCCTGCAGCAGCCACCATGTGAAACCGGCGAGCGCGGCGACGCACACGAGCGGCACGAGCGAGGTGAGGCGGAACTTCTGGTTCATCGCGGCATCCCGGCCAGCGGCGCGCAGGCCTCGGCGAGCAACGCGTCGTAATGGTTCTGCGCGCGCAGGATCAGGTCGGTGACTTCGCGCACGGCGCCGTGGCCGCCTACCTTGTCGGACACCCAGTGGGCGCGCGACAGCACGTCCGGATGGGCGTTGGCGGGGGCGGCGGCGAAGCCGCACTGGAGCATCACGCCGAGGTCGGGCCAGTCGTCGCCCATGTAGCCGCACGCTTCGGGGGCAATGCCCGTTTGCGAGAGCAGTTCGGCAAACGCCACGCGCTTGTCTTCCACGCCCTGCCACAGGTGCGTGATCTTCAGCTCCTTCGCGCGCACGGCGACGATTTCCGAGCGGCGCCCGGTGATGATGGCCGTGTCGATGCCGGCTTCGCGCAGGAGTTTCGCGCCGTGGCCGTCGAGCGAGTTGAACGCCTTCATCGTGTCGCCGGCGCCGGTGAAGAGCAGGCCGCCGTCGGTCAGTACGCCGTCGATGTCGAAAATCATGAGGCGCACACGCGCGGCGCGCGCGGTTGCGTCGAGTGGGGTAGCCATCAGATCACCTTCTTGGAAAACAGGTCGTGCATGTTGAGCGCGCCGATCAGCGTGCCCTCGGCATCGACGACCAGCATCTGATTGATGCGATGGCGCTCCATCAGTTCCACGGCTTCGACAGCAAGTTGATCCGGCCCGATGGTGCGCGGGCCTTTCGTCATGACCTGCGCGATCGGCAGGTCGCGGAAATCGCCCACGCGCTCGAGCACGCGGCGCAGGTCGCCGTCGGTGAAAATGCCGGCGACGTGGCCGTCGGCGTTGACGACCGCCGTCATGCCCATGCGCTTGGCCGTGAGCTGGAAGAGGGCGTCGCGTACGGTCACGTCGTCGCCCACCTTCGGGATTTCGTCGCCGGTGCGCATCACGTCGCGCACATAGGTCAGGAGGCGCCGGCCGAGCGCGCCGCCCGGATGCGAGCGCGCGAAGTCGTCGGCGCCGAAGCCGCGTGCGTCGAGCACCGCCACCGCAAGCGCGTCCGAGAGCGCGAGCGCCGCTGTCGTGCTGGCCGTGGGCGCGAGGTTCAGCGGGCAGGCTTCCTTCTCCACGCCGGCGTCCAGATGGACGTCGGAGAGCTGGCCGAGCGTCGACTGCGGGCGATTGCCCGTCATGCCGATGAGCTTCGCGCCGATGCGCTTGACGAGCGGCAGGATCGCCACGAGTTCTTCGGATTCGCCGGAGTTCGACAGGCCGATGAAGACGTCGTCCGCGGTGACCATGCCGAGGTCGCCGTGGCTCGCTTCCGCCGGATGCACGAAGAACGCCGGAGTGCCCGTGGAGGCCAGCGTGGCCGCGAGCTTGCGGGCAATGTGACCCGATTTGCCGATGCCGGAAACGACCACGCGTCCGCGGCAGCTGAGGATGAGGTCGACCGCGCCGACGAAGTTGTCGTCGAGCCGGTCGCGAAGCCCGCGCACGGCGTCCGCTTCGATGTCGAGCACGTCGCGAGCGAGCTTCAGTGCCCGGTCGCCATTGATTTTCGCTATCATCCGCGGAGTATAGCAAAGGCGTCTGCGCGCCGCGCCAGCGCCCCCAGCGCCCAAACCCCGTGCGCGAGCCGCCTGGCTTATCCAGCAAGCAGTTTCTCTGAGCCCTTCCCATGTAGCCGCCTTTGCGTCGATCATTGACCCGGCGCCGGGCAGAATTTGCATTGCCGCTCACGCAAACCGCGGCCGACGAACGAGGACGCTTCACACGATGATCTCCCCGCTGGAAATGACGCTGTTCCTGCTGCTCGCCTCGGTGGTTGGCGTCGTGCTCTTTCGTTATCTGAATCTGCCGCCGATGCTCGGCTATCTCACGGTCGGCATTCTCGTGGGCCCGCGCTCGCTCGGCATCGTGCCGGACACGCACGGCGCGCAGAACCTGGCCGAGTTCGGCGTCGTGTTCCTGATGTTCTCCATCGGCCTCGAGTTCTCGCTCTCGAAGCTGCGCGCCATGCGCCACGCCGTGTTCGGCCTCGGGCTCTCGCAGGTGCTCGGCACGATCGTGGTGGCGCTCGTGCTCGGGCTCGTGCTGGAGCCGTGGGTCCATATCACGTGGCAGGCGTGCGTGGCGCTGGGCGGCGCGCTCGCCATGTCGTCCACGGCCATTGTCAGCAAGATGCTTTCCGAGCGGCTCGAAATCGAATCGGAACACGGCCGCAACATTCTGGGCGTGCTGCTGTTCCAGGATCTGGCTGTGGTGCCGCTGCTCATCGTGATTGCGGCGTTCGGTGGCTCGTCGGCTTCGCTCGTCGAGTCGCTCGGCACGGCGGCCGTGAAGATCGTGCTCGCGCTCGGCATTCTGCTCATCGTCGGGCAGAAGTTCATGACGCGCTGGTTCAACGTGGTCGCGCGGCGCCGCTCGCAGGAGCTGTTCGTGCTCAACGTGCTGCTCGTCACGCTGGGCGCGGCGTTCATCACCGACAAGTTCGGCCTCTCGCTCGCGCTCGGCGCCTTCATCGCGGGCATGCTGATCGCGGAAACGCCGTACAAGCACCAGGTGGAAGAGGACATCAAGCCGTTTCGCGACGTGCTGCTCGGCCTCTTCTTCGTGACCACGGGCATGCTGCTCAACCCGCACGTGATCTGGCAGCACCCCATCATGGTGGCGGCATTCTTCCTTGGGCCGCTCGTGCTCAAGGCCGTGCTCATCACCGCTCTCACGCGGATTTTCGGCGCTTCGCCGGGCGTGGCCATGCGCACGGGCCTCGGCCTCGCGCAGGCCGGTGAATTCGGCTTCGTGCTGCTGAACCTCATTCTCGACAAGCATCTCGTCGATGCCACGCTGCTCCAGGCGATCCTCGCGGCCATGCTGCTGTCGATGCTCGCCGCGCCGTTCCTGATCCAGAACGCGGACCGCATCGTGCTGCGCCTCTCCTCGACGGAATGGATGCAGCAGTCGCTGATGATGACGCGCATCGCCACGCAAAGCATCAAGCAAAGCGGCCACGTGATCGTGTGCGGCTATGGCCGCGCGGGGCAGAACCTCGCGCGCATGCTCGAATACGAAGGCCTCTCGTACGTGGCGCTCGACCTCGACCCGGACCGCGTGGCGGCTGCCGCGGCGGCGGGCGAGTCGGTGGTGTTCGGCGACGCGGCGCGCCGCGAGTCGCTCGTCGCGGCGGGCATCCATCGTGCGGCAGCCGTGGCGATCACGTATGCGAACACGCAATCGGCGTTTCGCGTACTCCATCACATCCACGAACTGGAGCCCACCTTGCCCGTGATCGTGCGCACGGTGGACGACGCCGATCTCGAACGCCTGCTCGCCGCGGGCGCGACCGAGGTGATCCCGGAGATCGTGGAGGGGAGCCTCATGCTCGCCTCGCACATGCTGGTGCTGATGGGCGTGCCGATGCGGCGCGTGGTGCGCCGCGTGGAGGAACTGCGCGACGAGCGCTACAGCCTCCTGCGCGGCTACTTCCACGGTACCGACGATGTGGGCGAGGACGGTCACGAGCAGGTGCGGCTACAATCCGTACCGGTCGACGAGCGCGCCGATGCCGTGGGCCGTACGCTCGCGGAACTGGGCCTGTACGAACTCGGCGTCGAGGTGACGGCGATTCGCCGCCACGGCATTCGCGGTGTGGAGCCGGACCCGTCGACGAGGCTGCGCGAGGCCGACATCGTCGTGCTGCGCGGTTTGCCCGAGCAGCTCGCGCAGGCCGAGGAGCGGCTTTCGCGCCATCGCAAGCCGGGCGCCGGCGCGGGCGCGGCGGCGGCCTGATACGCCGCCGCTGCTACGATCGCCGTCCCGTCTCGACATCGCGCCTTCGGGGTCCTGCCCCGTTTAAACCGTCCAACCGCTGTTCTTTACTAGTCATTACCCGGAGAAATCATGTCCAACGCACCTGCGAACCCGAGCGCCGAAGCCGCCCAGTTCGTGAAGAGCCTGATCCGCACGGTGCCCGACTGGCCTCAGCCGGGAGTGCAGTTCCGCGACATCACGCCGCTCATCGGCCATCCGAAGGGCCTGCGCGTGCTGATCGACCTGTTCGTCGAGCGCTATGTCGACGCGAAGCTCGACTACGTGGCGGGGCTCGATGCGCGCGGCTTCATCATCGGGCCGATCGTCGCTTACGAGCTGAACGTCGGTTTCATTCCGATCCGCAAGATCGGCAAGCTGCCGTACAAGACCGTCTCCGAAACCTACCAGCTCGAATACGGCGAAGCGACGGTCGAAATTCACGAGGACGCCTGCGGCAAGGACGACCGCGTCGTGATCGTCGACGACCTGATCGCCACCGGCGGCACCATGATGGCCGGCAAGCTGCTACTCGAACGCCTCGGCGCGAGCGTGGTGGAGGGCGCCGCGATCATCGACCTGCCGGATCTGGGCGGCTCGAAGCTGCTCACCGATGCCGGCCTGTCGCTCTTCACCGTGACCGCCTTCGGCGGCCACTGAAACCCGAACGCATCACGCCACGAGTCGATCTCATGCCGAATTTCGCGCTCTTTCTCGCCACGTCCATCGCCATTACCTTCGCGCCGGGCCCCGACAACCTTCAGGTGCTCGCGCGCGGCATTTCGCAGGGCCGCGCCGCCGGTCTCGTGGCCGCGCTCGGCTTCGCCGCGGGTGTGACGTTCCACATTACGCTCGCCGCGCTCGGCGTGGCCGCCGTGCTGCGCTCGTCGCCGCTCGCGTTCCAGATCCTCAAGCTCGCGGGCGCCGCCTATCTCGTGTGGATCGGCGTGAAGGCGCTGCGCAGCCAGGGCCTCGCCGCCGCCGGCGACCGGCCGCGCCAGCCGCTTGCCGCGATCTTTCGGCAGAGCGTGATCGGCAACATGATGAATCCGAAAGTGACGCTGTTCTTCGTCGTGTTCCTGCCGCAGTTCGTCGACTCGCATGGCGCGCAAAGCGTCACGCTGCAGATGCTCGAACTCGGCCTCGTGTTCATGGCGCAAACGGTCGTGGTGTTCTCGCTCTTCGGGCTGTGCGCGGGCACGATCGGCGGCTGGCTCAAGCGCCGCCCGCGCGCGGGCGTGTGGCTCGATCGTCTCGCTGGCCTCACCTTCATCGCCATCGGCATTCGCATCGCCCTGCGCGACTGATCTACGGAGTCCTGATCGATGACCTTGCCTTGCATTCTCGACGCGCGTCGTTTCGACGCCGGCACGCATCTGCCGTTTCATATCGGCGACGAGCGCGTGGGCTGGATACGCCAGAACGACGTGGCGCTGCTCGCACGCTGGCCCGACGTGTTCGAGATCGACGGCGATGCGGGCAGCGCGCGCGTGACGCTCGCCCCGCACTTCGATAGCGTCGATGCACGCAGCGCAGCGCTTGCCTCGGTGATCGGCGCACTCGCGGGGCAAGGGCACATTCCGGGCTGGCGCAACGAAACCTACGCGATCCGCAACGCCTTCGACGCGCCGCCGCTCGCCTTTATCGAACGCGCGGCCTCGCGCTTTTTCGGCACGATGACGTACGCGGTGCATCTGAACGGCATCGTAGAATACGCAGATGCCGTGTCGCCCGGCGCGCCGCAATTGTGGATCGCGCGGCGCAGCGACACCAAGGCGACCGACCCCGGCATGCTGGACAACGTCGTGGCGGGCGGCATCGGCTGGGGCTTCGGCATCGAGGCCACGCTCGTGAAGGAGTGCTGGGAAGAAGCGGGCATCGCCGAAGACCTCGCGCGCGCGGCGCGCGCGGGCCGCACCGTGCACGTGCTGCAGTCGCTGCCGGAAGGCACGCAGGCCGAGCAGATCTTCATCTACGATCTCGTGCTCCCGGCCGACTTCGTGCCGCACAACCAGGACGGCGAGGTAGGCGAGCATCGCCTCGCGCGTATCGACGAAGCCGCGCGCTGGATCGAAGAAGGTGCGATGACGGTGGACGCGAGCCTTGCAACGCTCGACTGCCTGCTGCGCCGCCAATGGATAGACGAAGACGCGTGCGAGGGCATTGCCGCGATCTTCGAACCGCCGACGCTGTGAAAGGGCGCCGGTTCTTTTAAGCCCAAAGCCCTTTTAGCAACACCAAAGTATTGACGGGAGTTACCCAGGTCATGTCGACCGATCACAGCTTCATTCTCAAACTGTCGTGCGCCGACCGGCCGGGCATCGTGCATGCCGTGTCGGGCTTTTTGTTCGATCGCGGCAGCAATATTCTCGACTCGGCCCAGTTCGGCGACAGCCACACGGGCGAGTTCTTCATGCGCGTGCACTTCCAGCAGGTGGGCGGCGACCCCGGCCTCGACGGCCTGCGCAGCGCGTTCGAACCGCTCGCGCAAGAGTTCGGCATGCGTTGGGAACTGCATGACGCGAACGTGAAGCCGCGCGTCGTCATCATGGTCTCGAAGATCGGCCATTGCCTGAACGACCTGCTGTTCCGCTATCGCACCGGCCAGCTGCCTATCGAAATTCCGGCGATCATTTCGAATCACAAGGACTTCTACCAGCTCGCCGCGAGCTACAACATTCCGTTCCACCACTTCCCGCTGCTCGGCGGCACGGAAGCCGACAAGGCCGCGCAGGAAGCGCGCGTGCTCGAGGTGGTGAACCGCGAAAGCGTCGATCTCGTGGTGCTCGCGCGTTACATGCAGATCCTCTCGCCGCAGCTTTGCCGGGCGCTCGAAGGCCGTGCGATCAACATCCACCATTCGTTCCTGCCGAGCTTCAAGGGCGCGAAGCCGTACTACCAGGCGTTCGACCGCGGCGTGAAGCTCATCGGCGCGACGGCGCACTATGTGACGTCCGATCTCGACGAAGGCCCGATCATCGAGCAGGAAGTGGAGCGCGTGGACCACAACATGACGCCGGACCAGCTCACCGCGATTGGCCGCGACGTGGAGTGCGTGACGCTCGCGCGCGCGGTGAAGTGGCACGTCGAGCATCGCATCGTGCTCAACGGGCACAAGACGGTCGTGTTCCGCTGATCTTTCGCCGATTAAGCGCGACATCATGCCGTAGCGTGTTTTATGACGCGCTACGGCTTTTCGAATTATTCTTGTTGCTCACCGGCGCATTCGCACGCATGCGATTTTCCTTCCGCGCCAACTTATTCCCCCCCGGTACTACTCCTTAAGATCTAGCGGCGCATCGTCGCGCACTCCCTGCGGAGAATAGGCCGCGCCTTTCGTCTTTCCTACGCTTGTCACGTCAACTAAACGACAAGAGGGAAAAACATGAAAGCCGCCCTATCTCCGCAGGCGGAACCCGTAGCCGATAGCCGCGCCTGGCGCGTGCTCGGTTCGAGCACGTTCGCTTTCACGATCTGTTTTGCCGTCTGGATGATGTTCGCGATCCTCGGCATCCCGCTCAAGAAGCAGCTTCACCTCACCGACACCGAATTCGGCCTGATTGCCGCGATGCCCGTGCTCACCGGTTCGCTGGCCCGCGTGCCGCTTGGCATCTGGACCGATCGCGTGGGCGGGCGCATGGTCTTCTTCGTCACCATGCTCGCGACGATCGTGCCGATCTGGCTCGTCTCGTACGCGACGCAGTTGTGGCAATTCCTCGTGCTCGGCCTGTTCGTGGGGCTCGCCGGCGCGTCGTTTTCGGTCGGCACGCCTTATGTCGCACGCTGGTTCCCGAAGTCGCGCCAGGGGCTTGCCATGGGCATTTTCGGCGCGGGCAACTCAGGCGCCGCGCTCAACAAGTTCGTGGCGCCGGTGCTGATCGTCGCGGCCGGCACTTGGACCGTCGTGCCGAAGGTGTACGCCGTCGCGATGCTCCTGACCGCGCTGCTGTTCTGGATGTTCTCCGCGAGCAACCCGGCGCATCGCGTGTCCGGCACGGCCACCGTGGCGAGCCAGATGCGCGTGCTCGCCGATGCGCGCGTGCTGCGCTACGCGCAGTACTACTCGGTCGTGTTCGGCGGCTATGTCGGCCTGTCGCTGTGGATGCCGCAGTACTACGTGAACCAGTACGGCTTCGGCATCGAGCAGGCTGCGTTTCTTGCCGCCTGTTTCTCGCTGCCCGGCGGCGTGCTGCGCGCGCTCGGCGGCTGGCTCTCCGACCGCTACGGCGCCTATCGCACGACGTGGGCCGTGATGTGGGTCGCGCTCGCGTGCTTCTTTTTGCTCAGCTACCCGCCGACCGATTTCACGATCCATGGCGCGCATGGCCCGATCGGTCTGCATATCAGCACGGGCCCGGTGTTCTACACGGTGCTGATGTTCGTCGTCGGCATTGCGATGGCGGTGGGCAAGGCCTCGGTCTTCAAGTTCATCGGCGACGAGTACTCCGAGAACATCGGCGCCGTGTCCGGCGTCGTGGGGCTGGCGGGCGGTCTCGCAGGCTTCGTGCTGCCGATCCTGTTCGGCCTGCTCGTCGACCTGACGGGCGTACGCACCACCTGCTTCATGCTGATGTTCGGCGCCACCGTGGTGAGCCTGCTGTTCATGCACTTCTCGTTTCGCCCCGAAGCGCTTGCGCATGGCAGCGCGAAGCTCGCGCGCAAGGTTCGGGCCGCAACGCCTGCGTTCAAGGAAACCACGTACTCCGAATGATTTCACTTGCGCCGCGCGTGCGGCGCCTACTGTACGAGCACAATCATGTCCAAATATCTCCTGACCCAATGGGAACCCGAGAACACCCGGTTCTGGCAGGCTTCCGGCGAGCAGATCGCCACTCGTAACCTCTGGATTTCGATTCCGGCGCTGATGCTGGCGTTCGTGGTGTGGTCGCTGTGGAGCGTCACGGTCGTCAATCTCGACAAGGGCGGCTTTCACTTCACGAAGAACGAACTCTTCTGGCTCACGGCGCTGCCCGCGCTCTCGGGCGCCACGCTGCGCATCTTCTATTCGTTTCTCGTGCCGATTTTCGGCGGCCGCCGCTTCACGGCGATCTCCACAGCGAGCCTCCTGATCCCCGCCGTCGGCATGGGCTTCGCGCTGCGCGATCCGTCCACCTCGTATTCGACGCTGCTCGTGCTCGCCCTGCTGTGCGGTCTTGGCGGCGCGAACTTCAGCTCGTCGATGGCGAACATCAGCTTCTTCTTCCCGAAGGCGCGCAAAGGGTTCGCCACCGGGCTCAACGCCGGTATCGGCAACCTGGGTGTCTCCCTCGTGCAGTTCGTCACGCCGATCGTGATCTCGACGGCTGTGTTCGCGGGCCTGCTCGGCGGCGGCCAGACCTGGATGAAGGATGGCGTCGAGCACAGCATCTGGTTGCAGAACGCGGGCTTCGTGTGGATTCCGCTCATCGTCGTCGCCTCGATCGCGGCATGGTTCGGCATGAACGACATCGCCGATGCGAAGGCCTCGTTCAGCGAGCAGGCCGTGATCTTCCGCCGCGCGCACAACTGGATCATGTGCTTCCTGTACGTCGGCACGTTCGGCTCGTTCATCGGCTTCTCGGCCGGCCTCGCGCTGCTCACGAAGGCGGAGTTTCCCGCCATCAACCCAACCGCATGGGCCTTCCTCGGGCCGCTCGCCGGCGCGCTGACGCGCCCCGTCGGCGGCTGGATCTCGGACAAGCTCGGCGGCGCGCGCGTCACGCTCTGGAGCTTCCTCGCGATGATCGCCGCGGTCATGGGCGTGATCGTGTTCCTCCCGGGCGGCGCGCTGGGCGGCGCACAGGGCAGCTTCCCCGGCTTTCTCGCGATGTTCGTCGTGCTGTTCGCGCTCACCGGCATTGGCAACGGCTCGACCTTCCGCATGATTCCCGTGATCTTCCTGACGCAGCATCAACGCGCCGCGAAGGGCAAGGGCGATGCGGCGCAGCACGGCGCGCTCGCCGAAGCGGGCAAGGAGTCGGCGGCGGTGCTCGGCTTCGCGGGCGCAATGGGCGCATACGGCGGCTTCTTCATTCCAAAGAGCTTCGGCACCTCGCTCGACATGACTGGCTCGCCCGTTGGCGCGCTCGTGTGCTTCATCGGCTTCTATGTGGTGTGCGCGGCGGTGACGTGGCTGTTCTACGCACGCCGCAACGCGTCCATGCCTTGCTGACCCGGACTGGTTCGGACTAGTCCTTTGGGCGTAGCGCGGCGCATGGGGACTCATCCCAAAGCGCTGCGCGAACACTCCCCTTGATGAATGGGCAGGCCAGCGCCTGCTCGCCATACTCGGAAACGATATGAGCGCGATGCGCCACACGTGCGACGCACGCGGACGGCGCGAGGCGCAATCGATTCCAGCAGCAGTCCCGGAGAACCTGATGAGTTATTTTCTGGACCGGTTGAAGTTCATGTCGCGCGTGAAGTCGACGTTTTCGAAGGGTCACGGCGCGGTGGTGAACGAGGACCGTAAATGGGAAGACGGCTATCGCAGCCGCTGGCAGCACGACAAGATCGTGCGCTCGACCCACGGCGTGAACTGCACGGGCTCGTGCTCGTGGAAGGTCTACGTGAAGAACGGCCTGATCACGTGGGAAACGCAGCAGACCGACTATCCGCGCACGCGCGCGGACCTGCCCAACCATGAGCCGCGCGGCTGCCCGCGTGGCGCATCGTATAGCTGGTACGTGTACTCGGCGCAGCGCGTGAAGTATCCGATGATTCGCGGCCGCCTGATCGAGATGTGGCGCGAGGCGCGCAAGACGCTCGGGCCGGTTCAGGCGTGGGCCTCGATCGTCGAAGACCCGAAAAAGGCCGCGCACTACAAGCGTGCGCGCGGCCAGGGCGGTTTCGTGCGTGCGGGCTGGGACACGGCCACCGAGATGATCGCGGCGGCCAACGCCTACACCATCGGCAAGTACGGTCCCGATCGCGTGATCGGCTTCTCGCCCATTCCGGCCATGTCGATGGTCTCGTACGCAGCGGGTGCGCGTTACCTGAGCCTGATCGGCGGGGCGTGCCTCTCGTTCTACGACTGGTATTGCGACTTGCCGCCTTCCTCGCCGCAGGTGTGGGGCGAGCAGACCGACGTGCCGGAATCGGCCGACTGGTACAACTCCACGTATCTCATGGTGTGGGGCTCGAACGTGCCGCAAACGCGCACGCCCGACGCGCACTTCTACACCGAGGTCCGCTACAAGGGTACGAAGACGGTGGCCGTGTCGTCCGACTTTGGCGAGATGGTGAAGTTCGGCGACATCTGGCTCGCGCCGAAGCAGGGCACCGACGCGGCGCTGGCGCTCGCGATGGGCCATGTGGTGCTCAAGGAGTTTCACGCCACGGGTAAGTCCGCGTACTTCCGCGATTACGTGAAGCAGTACACCGACATGCCGATGCTCGTCACGCTTAGCCGACGCGACGGCGCGCTCGTGCCGGACCAGTTTCTGCGGGCGTCGCAACTCGCCGCGAATCTCGACGAAGCGAACAACCCGCAATGGAAGACGCTTGCCATCGATGCGGCGACGGGCGACATCGTCGCGCCGAATGGCTCAATTGGATTTCGCTGGGGCGAAGGCGAGCACGATGGCGGCAAGAAGGTGGGCCGCTGGAACCTCGAAATGAAGGACGGCGGCAGCGGCCGCGAGATCGATCCACGCCTCTCGCTCATCGATCAGCATGACGAAGTGGTCGAGGTAGGATTCCCGTACTTCGGCGGCGAGGAGAACCAAGGCGCCGCGTTGCTCGCGCGGCGCGTGCCCGTGAAGCGCGTGACGCTCGCCGACGGCACGAACGTGCTCGTGGCCACCGTCTACGACCTGCAGATGGCCAACTACGGCGTCGATCAGGGTCTGGGCGGCCCGAACGTCGCGGCCTCCTATGACGACGACGTGCCTTGCACGCCCGCGTGGCAGGAGAAGCACACCACGGTGCCACGCAAGCTCGTGATCCAGGTGGCGCGCGAGTTCGCCGACAACGCCAACCGCACGCGCGGCAAGAGCATGGTGATCGTGGGCGCGGCGCTCAATCACTGGTATCACAACGACATGATCTACCGCGGCATCATCAACCTGCTGATGATGTGCGGCTGTATCGGCCAGAGCGGCGGCGGCTGGGCGCATTACGTGGGCCAGGAAAAGCTGCGTCCGCAATTCGGCTGGGCGCCGCTCGCGTTCGCGCTCGACTGGTCGCGCCCGCCGCGCCAGATGAACGGCACCTCGTTCTTCTACAACCACACGAGCCAATGGCGTCACGAGAAGGTGAGCGTGGACGAGATACTCGGGCCCGGCGCCGACCGCGCGCGCTACAAGGACCTCTCGATGCTCGACCTCAACGCGAAGTCCGAGCGCATGGGGTGGCTGCCTTCAGCGCCGCAGCTTGGCGCGAATCCGCTCGACGTGGTGGACGCCGCGCAGCGCGCGGGCGTGCCGCCGGTGCAGTACACGGTGGACCAGTTGAAGTCCGGCGCGTTGAACTTCGCCTGCGACGATCCCGACAACCCCGCGAACTTCCCGCGCAACATGTTCGTCTGGCGCTCGAACATCATGGGCAGTTCGGGCAAGGGCCACGAGTACTTCCTCAAGTACCTGCTCGGCACGCAGAACGCGCTGTTCGGCGACGAGGCCGACGCGATCAAGCCCTCCGAAGTGAACGTGCGCGAAGCGGCCGAAGGCAAACTCGACCTGCTCACCGTGCTCGACTTCCGCATGAGCACGACGTGCCTTTACGGCGATATCGTGCTGCCCTCGGCTACGTGGTACGAGAAGGACGATCTCAACACGTCGGACATGCACCCGTTCATCCATCCGCTTTCGGAGGCGGTGCAGCCGCTGTGGGAGAGCAAGACCGACTGGGAAATCTACAAGGCTATCGCGAAGAAGTTTTCGGAGATCGGCGGCGAACATCTGGGCAAGCGCACGGACCTCGTGTGCACGCCGCTCATGCACGACACGCCGGGCGAGCTTGGCCAGGCGTTCGAGCCGAAAGACTGGCGTCTTGGCGAATGCGATCTGATCCCGGGCAAGACCGCGCCTTCGATGACGCTCGTGGAGCGCGACTATCGCGAGATCTACAACAAGTTCACCTCGGTCGGGCCGCTGCTCGAAAAGCTTGGCAATGGCGGCAAGGGCATCAACTGGAATACGGTGCACGAGGTAGGCGAGTTCGCGCAGCTCACGGGCATTCAGCACAACAGTGGCGCGGCCGAGGGACGCCCGCGTCTGGAAACGGCCATCGACGCCGCGGAGATGATCCTCACGTTCGCGCCTGAAACCAACGGTCATGTGGCGGTGAAGGCGTGGGACGCGCTCTCGAAGATCACGGGCCGCGATCACACGCACCTGGCCGAAGGCCGCGAGCACGACAAGATCCGCTTTCGCGACGTGCAGGCACAGCCGCGCAAGATCATTTCCGCGCCGACATGGTCGGGGCTCGAATCGGAAGAGGTGAGCTACAACGCCGGCTATACGAACGTGCACGAGCTGATTCCATGGCGCACGCTCACGGGCCGCCAGCAGTTCTATCAGGATCACCGCTGGATGCTCGACTTCGGCGAGGGCCTGTGCAACTACAAGCCGGCCATCGACACGAAGACGACCTCGTCGATGCTCGGCACGAAACCCAACGGCGAGCACGAACTCGTGCTGAACTGGATCACGCCGCACCAGAAGTGGGGCATCCACTCGACCTACTCGGACAACCTGCGCATGCTCACGCTGTCGCGCGGCGGGCCGCACGTGTGGGTCTCGGAGGCCGAGGCGAAGGAGGCGGGTCTCGTCGACAACGACTGGGTCGAAGTGTTCAACGTGAACGGCACGCTCACGGCGCGCGTCGTGGTGAGCCAGCGCGTGCCGCGCGGCATGTGCCTCATGTATCACGCGCAGGAAAAGATCATCAACGTCCCGGGCGCGGAAACGAGCGGCATGCGCGGCGGCATTCACAACTCGGTCACGCGTACGGTGCTCAAGCCCACGCACATGATCGGCGGCTACGCGCAGCTTGCGTACGGCTTCAACTACTACGGCACCGTTGGCAGCAATCGCGACGAGTACGTGATCGTGCGCAAGATGAAGAAGGTCGAGTGGCTGGAAGGCCCGATGAAGGAAGGAGCAGCATCATGAAAATCCGCGCCCAGGTGGCGATGGTCCTGAACCTCGACAAGTGCATTGGCTGCCATACGTGCTCCGTCACGTGCAAGAACGTGTGGACCTCGCGCGACGGCGTCGAGTACGCGTGGTTCAACAACGTCGAGACGAAGCCCGGCATCGGCTATCCGAAGGAATGGGAGAACCAGGAGAAGTGGAACGGCGGCTGGGTGCGCCACGCGAGCGGCAAGATCGAACCGCGCCAGGGCCCGAAGCTCAAGGTGCTGGCGAACCTGTTCGCGAACCCGAACCTGCCCGGCATCGACGACTATTACGAGCCGTTCACGTACGACTACGAACATCTGCAGAAGGCGCGTCTCTCGCAAACGCCGCCCACCGCACGCCCCGTGTCGGTCATCACCGGCAAGAAGATGGACAAGATCCATTGGGGTCCTAACTGGGAAGACGATCTGGGCGGCGAGTTCTCGTCGCGCAGTCGCGACAAGCTGTTCGAGAACGTGCAGAAGGAGATGTACTCGAGCTTTGAGAACACCTTCATGATGTATCTGCCGCGCTTGTGCGAGCACTGCCTGAACCCGGCGTGCGTGGCGTCGTGCCCCTCGGGATCGGTGTACAAGCGCGAAGACGATGGCATCGTGCTGGTCGATCAGGACAAGTGCCGCGGCTGGCGCATGTGCATCTCGGGTTGCCCGTACAAGAAGATGTACTTCAACTGGAAGAGCGGCAAGGCCGAGAAGTGCATCTTCTGCTATCCGCGCATCGAGGCGGGGCAGCCTACGGTGTGCTCGGAAACGTGCGTGGGCCGCATCCGTTATCTGGGCGTAATGCTCTACGACGCGGACCGCATCAGCGATGCAGCATCGGTTCAATCGACACAGGATCTGTATCAGGCGCAGCTCGATGTGTTCCTCGATCCGCACGATCCCGCCATCCAGGCCGAGGCGCGCCGCCAGGGCGTGCCGCAAAGCTGGCTGGATGCGGCCGTGCGCTCGCCCGTGTACCGCATGGCGGTCGAGTGGAAGATCGCGTTTCCGCTGCACCCCGAGTACCGCACGCTGCCGATGGTCTGGTACGTGCCGCCGCTCTCGCCGATCCAGTCGGCTGCGGACGCGGGCCATATCGGCATGGACGGCGTGATTCCCGACGTGGCGAGCCTGCGCATTCCCGTGCGCTATCTCGCCAACCTGCTCACCGCCGGCGACGAGAAGCCCGTGATTTCAGCGCTCGAGCGCATGCTGGCGATGCGCGCGTACAAGCGCACCCAGACCGTGGACGGCGTGAACGACAATGCGGTCCTCGAGCGCACGGGCCTCACGCCCGCGCAGGTCGAGGACATGTATCGCATCATGGCGATTGCGAACTACGAGGACCGCTTCGTCGTGCCGTCGTCGCACAAGGAAATGGTCGAGGACTCGTTCAACGAGAAGGGCAGTTGCGGCTTCTCGTTCGGCAATGGGTGCTCGGGCGGCGTTTCGGAGGGCTCGCTGTTCGGCTCGAAGGTCGAAGGCAGCGTGGTGTACGTCGATATGCCGAAGTCGCGTCGCAAGACGCCTTCGCAAGCTTGAGCGGGAGGACATTGTCATGTCGATTTATCCGGTTCTCTCCGCGCTGCTCGATTATCCCGAACAGCCCTTGCTCGATGCACTCGACGAGATCGAGGCCGCACTCGAGGCCGTGCCGAAGGGCGGCTGCGCGACGCACGAATTCGCGCCGCTCATTGCGGCGCTGCGTGAGCGCTCGCTGGTCGAGTCGCAGGAAGCGTACGTGGCCACGTTCGATCGCAATCCTCGCCACTCGCTGCATCTGTTCGAGCACGTGCACGGCGAGAGCCGCGCGCGCGGCCAGGCGATGGTCGATCTGCTCGACGAATACCGTAGCCACGGCCTCGACGTCGCGACGAACGAACTGCCCGACTACGTGCCGCTCTTTCTCGAAGTGCTCGGCCTGATCGACGAGGACGAGGCGAGCGCGCTGCTTGGCGAGGCGATCCACGTGCTCGCGGCGCTCGGCAATCAGCTCGAAACGAGCGCAAGCCCCTATGCGGGCATTTTTGCGGTGCTGTGCGAGCTGAGCGATGTCGAGCCGCTGCCGCTCGTGGGCGCGCCCGTGCGCGACATGGACGAGGCGCTCGAACGCTTCGGCACCGGCGCGGACGGCGTCGAGCCGCTCATGCACGCGTTCGGCGCGAGCCATTCGCCGCAGGTCGTTCAATTCCACCCGCGAGCGGAGTATGCAGCGGCCACCGCGAGCACTTCGACTGACTGCGCGGCGGCTTGCGCGCCTGACTGCGCAAAGGAATCGCCATGAACACGTTCAATCAGTTTTTGTTCGGCATCTATCCGTATATTGCCGCCGCCATCTTCCTGTTCGGCAGCCTCGCGCGCTTCGAGCGCGAGCAGTACACGTGGAAGGCGGACAGCTCGCAAATGCTCTATCGCGGGCATCTGCGCCTGGGCAATATTCTCTTTCACGTCGGCGTGCTCGGGCTCTTCTTCGGGCATCTGTTCGGTCTGCTCACGCCCGTTGCGGTGTGGGACTGGCTCGGCGTGCCGCATGCAGTCAAGCAGCTCGTGGCGATGGTCGCGGGCGGCGTGATGGGCTCGATGTGTCTGGTGGGCCTCTCGATCCTGCTGCACAGGCGGCTTTCGAACGCGCGCGTTTCGGCCGTCACTCGCGTGGGCGACAAGGTGCTGCTGTTGTGGCTGCTCGTCACGCTGCTGCTCGGGCTCTCCACCATCGGCGAATCGGCGAGTCATATGGACGGCGCGATGATGGTGCGGCTCATGACCTGGGCGCAGCACATCGTCACGTTCCGCGGCGACGCCGCGAGCTACGTAGCCAGCGCGCCGCTCATCTTCCGCCTGCACCTGTTCATGGGCATGACGCTGTTCGTGATCTTTCCGTTCACGCGGCTCGTGCACGTGTGGAGCGGCTTCGCCTCCATCACCTATCTCTCTCGCGCGTGGCAACTCGTGCGCAGCCGCTAGCGCCGACGCTAGCGGCCGGCGTTTGCCTCTGGACGGCCGTGGGGATCGGTCGTTCTTCGCGGGGAACGAGCCACACTCGCATTCCCCGCTTTTTTCACGATACGCGCAGGCCCGGGGACGGCGCATCTCGCGAGGCCGGGACTCGCCCGGGAAGGCCGACGATCTGACGCATAGTGTCGCAGTTGCCCGCCTGGACCGCGACTTAGCGCAAGATCGGCCTCGCTCCGTCAGATAATGCAGGGTATAGGCACCGCCGTTTCGGCGCGGCCGATCCCCGGTACCGGCCATGACTCCGTCTTCCGATTCCGCCACCGCTTGCGCCTCGTCTGCCGGCTTTTCCGGCCCGCAGGCCGCGCCGTTCCCGAAGCGGCTCTCGACGCGCATCGTCGTGCTTTCCACGGTTGCGCTCGCGCTCGTGCTCGCGATGATCAGCGGCACGCTCTGGCTGTCCTGGCAGCTCGAAGGCGGCGGCGCGGCCATCAACGATGCGGGCAGCCTGCGCATGCGCGCGAACGCGGTGGCGATCGCGCTGTGGGAAGCCCGCACCGGCAAGCCTGCGCAAGTCGACGCCCAGTTGCATCAGCTCGACGAGACGCTGCGTGAACTGCGCGACGGCGATCCGGCGCGGCCGCTCTTTCTTCCCGCGGATGCGGGCATCCACGCGCAGTTCGAACGCGTCGCGACAGCGTGGGACGAGGCGCTCAAACCCGCTGCGCTGCGCGAGCTCTCGGCCAGCGGAGGCGAGCCCTCGACGTACATCGGCCTGCTGCCCGGCTTCGTCGACGAGGCGAACCGGCTCGTCAGCCTGATCGAGCGCGAGAACGCGCGCAAGACCGCGTGGCTGCGCATTTCGCAGGTCGTTCTCGCGGCGCTTTCTTGCGTGGGCACGCTGGCGATCGTCTATCTGCTCTACCAGTGGTTCGTGGCGCCCGTGCAGCGCTTGCAGGACGGGCTCGCGCGCATCGAGGCGCGCGAGTTCGACACACGGTTGCCGGTCGAAACGTACGACGAGTTCGGCCATCTCGCGCAAGGCTTCAACCGCATGGTTGCGGAGCTGCAAGCGCTGTACCGGGACCTTGCCGCACGCGTGGACGCCAAGACCGCGCAACTGGCGGCGCAAAACCGCGAACTGGCCACGCTCTACGAGATGGCGGCGTTCCTCAACACGCCGGGCGCGGCGGAAAGCGTATGCCACGATTTCCTCACGCGCGTGATGCGCGAATTCGACGCCGACGGCGGCACGGTGCGCGTCGTTTCGCCTGACGACGGCAATCTGCATCTGCTTGTTTCGGAGGGCATGCCCGAATCGATTACACGTGCGGAGCAGTGCATGCCGGCGGCGGACTGCACGTGCGGCGGCGCGACGGCCGAGGTGCCGGTCGTATTCGGCCTGATGGGGCAGCCTGGCGCGCCGGCAGGCAGCAAAGAAAGCGGCGAGAGCGGCGCAAGCAGCGCCTTCACGCAGCGCTGCCTGAAGGCGGGCTTCGTGAGCGTCGCGGTGTCGGCCATCGTCGCGCAGAACGAGACGCTCGGCACGTTCTCGCTGCACTTCCGGCGCGAGCGGGAGATTCCGCCGTCGGGCGTCCAGTTGCTTCAGACGCTCGGCCGTCACCTCGGCGTCGCGCTCATGAACCGGCGGCTCGTGGCGCTCGGGCGTCAGCTCGCCGTATCCGAGGAGCGCAATCTCGTCGCCCAGGGGCTGCACGACAGCATCGCGCAAGGCCTGAGCTTCCTGAAGATGCAGGTGCATCTGCTCGACGGCGCGGCGCAGCGGGGCGACCTCGGCGAGATTCGCGAGATCGTGCCGCTGCTTGCGGGCGGCGTGGAAGAAAGCTACGACGACGTGCGCGAGTTGCTGCTGAATTTCCGCACGAAACTCGCGCCAGGCAAGCTGCGCCTCGCGGTGGAGGACACCGTAGCGCGCTTTCGCCGCCAGTCGGACGCCGAACTGACGCTCGACTATCGCGACGAAGATGGCCCGCCGCTGCCGCCCGACCAGCAATTGCAGGTGCTGTTCGTGCTGCAGGAGGCGCTCTCGAATGCGCGCAAGCACTCAGAGGCGCTGCACGTGCGGGTGAGCGTCGTGAACGCTCGCGACTTCCGCCTCACGATCGAGGACGACGGCGTGGGCTATGATCCCGCCGAAATCGCCTCGCGCGGCGAATCGCACGTGGGCTTTCACATCATGCGTGAGCGCGCGAGGCGTCTTGCTGCCGGGCTCACGCTGGAAAGCGCGCCGGGGCGCGGCACGCGCGTCGAACTGGTCCTGCCCGCCGCAAGCCGCATGGCCGCGTGAAGGTGGCCGAAGACATCGCGACACGACAACGAACCCATGACCATACGTATCCTGCTCATCGACGATCACACGCTCTTTCGCTCGGGCGTGAGCGCGCTCCTGCAGCGCCAGCCGGACCTGGAAGTGGTGGGCGAGGCGTCGGACGGCGTGGAAGGCGTCAAGCGCGCGAAGCAGCACTTGCCCGACGTCGTCCTGCTCGACCTGAACATGCCGGGCCTCTCGGGGCTCGAAACGCTGCAACTGCTCGTGGAAGACCTGCCGGACACGGCGGTCGTCATGCTCACCGTCTCCGAGGAAGCCGACGAACTCACGGCGGCGATGCGCGCGGGCGCGCGCGGCTTCCTGCTCAAGAGCATCGACGCCGACGCACTGGTGGCGGCGATCCGCAAGGCCGCGAGCGGCCAGCCGGTCATTACCGAGCACATGACGGCGAAGCTCGTGGAGCAGATGCGCAAGCCCGCACAATCGGCCGGCGCGACTGGCGCACAGGGTTCACCCGGCGGCGCGCGCGCAAGTGCGGAGACACTCACGGCGCGCGAGCGCGACATCGTGCGCGAGCTGGCGCGCGGGGCGAGCAACAAGGAGATTGCGCGCACGCTCGACCTGGCGGAGAGCACGGTGAAGATTCACGTGCGCAACATTCTGCGCAAGCTGGGTCTCGCGAGCCGCGTGCAGGTGGCGATCTACGCAATCGAGCACGACGGCATGACCGACGTGCCCGCCGAGCCGCGCGGGCGCTGAAGGCCGCGCGCGCTTGGGACAAGGCGGCTCAGACGAGCCGCAGATAGATGAGTTCGCGCTTGATATACGCGTAAAAAATAGGCGCGGCAATCACGCCCTGAATGCCGAACGCGGCTTCCATCACGAGCATCGCGACGAGTAGTTCCCACGTGCGCGCCTCGATCTGGCCGCCCACGATGCGCGCATTCAGGAAGTACTCGAGCTTGTGGATCAGGATGAGGAACACGAGCGCCGTGACCGCCGCGGGCAGGCTCACGGTGAGCGCGATGGCGACGATCAGCGTGTTCGAGATCAGGTTGCCGATTACGGGCAGGAGGCCGACCACGAAGGTCACCACGACCAGCATCTTCGCGAGCGGCAGCGGCGCGTGAAACACCGGCAGGGCGAGCAGGAGGAAAAGGCCGGTGAACACCGTGTTGATGGCCGAAATCTTCACCTGCGCGAACACGATGCGGCGGAAGGCGTCGGCGAAACGCGCCACGCGTGTAACGAACGCCGTGGAAAGCGGCAGCCGCGTGGCGTTCTTTTGCGCGCCAATGGCGATGATCGCGCCGATGATCATGCCGATCACGATATGCCCGAAGATACGCGCGGCGTTCTTGCCGCCCTGGCCTAGCTGGGTGGCGTGCTCGTGCATGAGCGCGAGGGCCTTGAGCTTCATCTGGGCGACGTCCACGGGCAGATAAGCGGCGATGGACTCGGGAATGCGTCCGCGCGCCTGGTCGACGAACGTCATCATCTGCGCCATGACCTTCTGCACGCTCGGCACGTCGCTTTCGAACTGCTCGATCACGCCCACGGTGAGCCCCGTGAGGATGCCGACGATCACGATGGAAACCAGCACCACCGAGAGCCAGCGTGCGCGGCTGCTCGACATGCGCCGCTCGATGAGCGGCGAAATGGTATGGACGAGCTGGAAGACGAGCATGCCCGCTAGCAGCGCGCCGAGCAGGTTCAGGTGCAGCACCGCCAGCATGCCGGCGAGCGCGGCCACATAGCTGCCGATCTCCACTGCCGAAAGTTTCGGCAGGCTCATGTCGCTCGTGAGCCTGACCGGCCTTGGCCGTAGGTCGCGCACCTGTTTATCTTCTGTCGCTTCGTTGCGCTTGACCATGTTGGGTGTATTCCGTCTCCAAACTTCGGGGGCGCACGCGCCCCCGACCCGTTGTTGCTGCAGCTATTTCTACTGCTAAATTTCCGGTCCGCTTAGCGGGTCATTGCCCCGACGCCGTGTCCAGCGCGGCAATCTGGCGCTTGAGCAGCGGCGCGAGATAGCGGCCCGTGAAGCTTGCCTTCGATTTCGCCACCTGTTCGGGCGTCCCCTGGGCCACGATCTGCCCACCGCCCGCGCCGCCTTCCGGTCCCATGTCCACGACCCAGTCGGCGGTTTTGATTACATCGAGATTATGCTCGATGATGACCACCGTGTTGCCCTGATCGCGAAGCCGATGAATCACTTCGAGCAAAAGCGCGATGTCGTGGAAGTGCAGGCCGGTGGTCGGCTCGTCGAGTATATACAGCGTGCGGCCCGTGTCCCGCTTGGAAAGTTCGAGCGAGAGCTTCACGCGCTGCGCCTCGCCGCCCGAAAGCGTGGTGGCCGACTGGCCAAGGCGGATATAGCCCAGGCCCACGTCCAGCAGCGTCTTGAGCTTGCGCGCCACCACCGGGACCGCCTTGAAGAACTCGTAGGCGGCTTCGACCGTCATGTCGAGCACTTCGCTGATGTTCCGGCCCTTGTATTGAATCTCCAGCGTTTCGCGGTTGTAGCGCTTGCCGTGGCAGACGTCGCAGGGCACGTACACGTCGGGCAGGAAGTGCATTTCCACCTTCAGCACGCCGTCGCCCTGGCAGCTTTCGCAGCGGCCGCCCTTCACGTTGAACGAGAAGCGGCCCGACTCGTAGCCGCGTTCCTTGGCGGCCGGCACGCCCGCGAACAACTCGCGGATGGGCGTGAAGAGGCCCGTGTAGGTGGCCGGGTTCGAGCGCGGTGTGCGGCCGATCGGCGACTGGTCGACGTTGATGACCTTGTCGAAGTGCTCCATGCCCTCGATCGCCTCGAACGGCGCCGGCTCCGCCGACGATCCATACAGATGCTGCGAGACGGCGTGATAAAGCGTGTCGTTGATGAGCGTGGACTTGCCTGAGCCCGAAACGCCCGTCACGCAGGTGAGCAGGCCGACCGGCAGGTCGAGCGTGACGTGCTTGAGGTTGTTGCCGTGGGCCTCGACGATGCGCAACTGGCGCTCGCCGGGCTCGATGCGCTCGTCGGGATAGTCGATGCGGCGCGCGCCCGAGAGGTACTGGCCCGTCATCGAGGCCGGATCGTGCTCGACTTCGTCGGGCGTGCCTTGCGAAATCACCATGCCGCCGTGCTCGCCCGCGCCCGGGCCCATGTCGACCACGTAGTCGGCCATGCGGATCATGTCCTCGTCGTGCTCGACCACGATCACGGAATTGCCGAGGTCGCGCAGATGCTTGAGCGTGGAGATCAGGCGGTCGTTGTCGCGCTGATGCAGGCCGATGGACGGCTCGTCGAGCACGTACATTACGCCCGTCAGGCCCGAGCCGATTTGCGAGGCGAGGCGGATGCGCTGCGCCTCGCCGCCCGAAAGCGTCTCGGCGCTGCGTTCGAGCGAGAGATAGTCGAGCCCGACGTTGTTCAGGAACATGAGGCGCGCGACGATTTCCTTGACCACCTTGTCGGCGATCTCGCGCTTGGCGCCTTCGAGGCGCAGCGTCTGGAAGTAGCCGAGCGTGTCGCGCAGCGGCCAGCCGCTCACCTCGTAAATGGCGCGTGCCTCATCACCCGAGCCGATGCGCACGAAGCGCGCTTCACGGCGCAGGCGTGTGCCTTCGCAGTGCGGGCAGGCCTGGTTGTTCTGGTACTTCGACAGCTCCTCGCGCACGGCGGCCGAGTCGGTCTCGCGGTAGCGGCGCTCGAGGTTCGGGATGATCCCTTCGAATACGTGCTCGCGCACCGACGTGCGGCCGCGCTCGTTGATGTACGAGAACGGAATCTCCTGCTTGCCCGAGCCGTAGAGCAGGATCTTGCGCACTTTCTCTGGCAGCTCCTCGAACGCGGTGTCGATGTCGAAGTCGTAGAACGCGGCGAGACTCTGCAGCATCTGGAAGTAGAACTGGTTGCGCCGGTCCCAGCCCTTCACCGCGCCCGCCGCGAGCGAAAGGGACGGGTGCGCCACCACGCGCTTCGGATCGAAGAACGTGATCTGGCCCAGGCCGTCGCACTCGGGGCACGCGCCCATCGGGTTGTTGAACGAGAAAAGGCGCGGCTCCAGCTCCGGCAGCGAATACGAGCAGATCGGGCAGGCGAACTTCGAGCTGAACAGGTGCTCCTTGTTCGTGTCCATTTCGAGCGCGATGGCGCGGCCGTCGGCTAAGCGCAGCGCGGTTTCGAACGACTCCGCAAGCCGCTGCTTCATGTCGGGGCGCACCTTCAGGCGGTCCACCACCACGTCGATGGTGTGGCGCTCGCTCTTCTTGAGCTTGGGCAGCGACTCCACCTCGTAGATCTTCGCTTCCCCTTCGTTGGCCGTGCCGCCGCCCGAGCGCACCCGAAAGCGCACGAAACCCTGCGCCTGCATGTCGTCGAAGAGCTCGGCGTGCTCACCCTTGCGGTCCACGATCACGGGCGCGAGGATCATCAGCTTCGTTTCTTCGGGCAGGGCGAGCGCGGCGTCCACCATCTGCGAGACGCTTTGCGACTCCAGCGGAATCTCGTGGTCCGGGCAGTAGGGCGTGCCGATGCGGGCGTACAGCAGCCGCAGATAGTCGTGGATCTCGGTGACGGTGCCGACCGTGGAGCGCGGATTGTGCGACGTCGCCTTCTGCTCGATGGAAATAGCCGGTGACAGACCCTCGATCAGGTCGACGTCGGGCTTTTCCATGAGCTGCAGGAACTGGCGTGCGTAGGCCGAAAGGCTTTCCACGTAGCGGCGCTGGCCTTCCGCGTAGAGCGTGTCGAAGGCCAGTGAGGACTTGCCCGAGCCCGACAGCCCGGTGATCACCACGAGCTTGTGGCGCGGCAGGTCCAGATTGACGTTCTTCAGGTTGTGGGTTCGGGCCCCACGGATACGGATCTGTTCCATGAACCTGCGGGAGAAAGGGAAACCAAACCTGCTACTATAACGACTTTTCCAGACCGCCGTTACGGCTTGCTGACGGTCTTCGAAAGGGCCCGGAGCGGCAAGTGCAAGGGCCTCGAAAGAGGCGCGTCAGGGAGCGTCCCGGTCAACAAACGTGCGGGCACTTGCGGTCCAAACACATAACGCTCCGATGTCCTCCAATTCACCCGCTACATCCTCACGCATGAGCGCGCCCGAGTTGCGCGCGACCGTATCGCTCGCGGCGATTTTCGCGCTGCGCATGCTCGGTCTTTTCATGATCATGCCGGTGTTTTCCGTCTACGCGAAAACCGTTCCCGGCGGCGACAACCTTCTGCTGGTCGGCATCGCGCTCGGCGCGTACGGCGTCACGCAGTCGCTTCTCTATATTTTCTACGGCTGGGTGTCGGACATGGTGGGCAGAAAGCCCGTCATCGCCGCCGGCCTCGTCATTTTCGCGATCGGCAGCTTCGTCGCGGCGGGCGCGCACGACATGGTGTGGATCATCGTCGGCCGCGTGATTCAGGGCATGGGCGCCGTTTCTTCGGCCGTGCTCGCGTTCATCGCCGACCTGACCGCCGAGGAGCACCGCACCAAGGCCATGGCGATGGTGGGTGGCTCGATCGGCATGTCGTTCGCCGTGGCGATCGTGGGCGCGCCGATCGTGTTTCACTGGGTCGGCATGAGCGGCCTGTTCGCGCTGGTTGGCGTGTTCTCGATTCTGGCGGTGGGCGTGGTGATCTGGGTCGTGCCCGACGCGCCCAGCAAGCCCGTGCACGTGCGCGCGCCGTTTGCCGAGGTGCTGCACAACGTGGAACTGCTGCGCCTGAACTTCGGCGTGCTGGTGCTGCACGCCACGCAAACGGCGCTTTTTCTCGTCGTGCCGCGCCTGCTCGTCGACGCGGGCCTGCCGGTCGCGTCGCACTGGAAGATCTATCTGCCGGTCATGGGCCTCGCGTTCGTCTTGATGGTGCCGGCCATCATCGTCGCGGAGAAGCGGGGCAAGATGAAGGCCGTGCTCGTTTCTGCGATCGGTCTTATCCTGATCGGCCAGCTTCTGCTCGGCTCGCTTGCGCATACACTTGTCATCGTGTCGGCCGTGCTTTTCGTGTACTTCCTCGGCTTCAACATTCTGGAGGCTTCGCAGCCTTCGCTCGTCTCGAAGCTGGCGCCGGGCAACCGCAAGGGCGCGGCCACGGGCGTGTACAACACCACGCAGTCGATCGGGCTCGCGCTCGGCGGCGTGGCGGGCGGATGGCTCCTCAAGCACGACGGCGCGAGCGCCGTGTTCTACGCGTGCTCGGGGCTCGTCTTGTGCTGGCTTATAATCGCGGCCAATATGAAGGCGCCGCCCAGGCGGGCTGAAGCCAAACGCGCTTAAAGCCAGGCGGGCCTGAGTTAGAACCAACGGTTCACAGCAACGCAATTCGCGGAGGCGGTCCGCGACCGGGGTAGGCGCTCGAAACACATCGGGCGCTCGCCGGCGCGAACCGCGCGGCCGCTCCTCGCAACGGAATCAAACAGGAGAAATTCATGGCATCCGTGAACAAGGTGATCCTCGTCGGCAACCTCGGCGCCGAACCGGAAGTGCGCTATCTGCCTAGCGGCGACGCCGTGGCGAACATCCGCCTCGCGACCACCGACCGCTACAAGGACAAGGCGTCCGGCGAGTTCAAGGAAATGACCGAATGGCACCGCGTGTCGTTCTTCGGGCGTCTGGCCGAGATCGTCTCGGAGTACCTGAAGAAGGGCTCGTCGGTGTATATCGAAGGCCGTATCCGCACGCGCAAGTGGCAAGCGCAGGACGGCACCGACCGTTACTCGACTGAAATCGTCGCCGACCAGATGCAGATGCTGGGCGGCCGCAGCGGCGGCGCCTCGGCGGGCAGTGACATGGGCGACGACGGCGGCTACAGCCAGCAGTCGGCTCCGCGCGGCGGTGGCCGTGCGTCGGGCGGCGGCGGCGCGCCTCGTTCGAGCGGTGGTGGTGCGGGCGGCGGCGCAGGCGGTGGCCGTTCGAGCGCGCCGGCTGGCGGCGGCTTCGACGAAATGGACGACGATATTCCGTTCTAAAGCGTCCAGGCGTATCTGCTGGGCCTGAAGCCCCGGCTCGACCGCAAGGTCGGCCGGGGCTTTTCATTGGCGTGTACGAACCGGGCGCCGACCTGCGACGTTTTCGCACACGTAGCCACTTCCTCGAATGAAGCGACACGTTTTCTGATTTTTGTCACGGCAGAACTCCAGCCGGCGCGTCACCATTTAAAAGATGCATGAAATTTGCATCTTACAAGACTGCTCGCGCCGTCACCCCACAAGGAAAAGGAGAAAGCCGTGTTTTGCTATCAATGTGAACAGACTGACCGCACCCAGGCCACCCCGGGGTGCGCCTCGGCCAAGGGCAACTGCGGCAAGGACGCTACGACTGCGGATCTGCAGGACCTGCTGATCTACGCAGCCAAGGGCATCGCCCAGTATGGCGCGCTCGCGCGCGGCCTCGGCAGCCCCGATCGCGAAGCCGACCGCTTTATGCTCTACGCGCTGTTCACGACGCTCACCAACGTCAACTTCAACGCCAGCCGTTTCGTGGCGATGCTGCGCGAAGCCGCGCAACACCGCGATCGTGTGAAGTCGACCTACGAGGCGCACGCGCTCGCACAAGGCGTTGCCGTTGCGCAGCCGGGCGGCGCAGCGCTCTGGCAACCGGGCAACGATCTTGCCGAACTGCAGGCACAGGCTGCGCTCGTCGGCATCAAGGCCGGGCTCCCGAAGGCGGGCGAGGATGTCGTGGGCTTGCGCGCGCTCGTGCTCTACGGCCTCAAGGGCGTGTGTGCCTACGCTCACCATGCGCGCGTGCTCGGTTACGAAAGCGAGGAAGTCTACGCAGGCGTCGAAGCCGCGCTCGTGTTTCTCGCGAGCGAACCGACGCAGGCCGGCGACCTGCTCGAACACGCGCTCGCGCTCGGCAACCTGAACCTCAAGGTGATGGAACTGCTCGACGCGGCGAACACGGGCCGCTTCGGCATGCCAGAACCCACCGCCGTGCGCGTGACGCCGGCCGCGGGCAAAGCCATCCTGGTTTCGGGCCACGATCTCGGCGATCTCGAGGCGCTGCTCGAAGCGACGCAGGGCACCGGTGTGCAGATCTACACGCACGGCGAAATGCTGCCCGCGCACGCTTACCCGAAGCTCAAGGCGTATGCGCATCTCGCAGGCAATTACGGCGGCGCCTGGCAGGATCAGCAAGCCGACTTCGCGAACTTCCCCGGCCCGATCCTGATGACGTCCAACTGTCTGATCGAGCCGCTGCCGCAGTACCGTCAGCGCATCTTCACGACGGGCCCGGTGGGCTGGGCTGGAGTGCGCCATCTCGAGCACCACGCGTTCGCGCCGGTCGTGCAGGCCGCGCTCGCGCTGCCGGGCTTCCGCGAAACGGCGCCGCAGGAAACCATCACCATCGGCTTTGCGCGCAACACGGTGCTCGGCGTGGCCGACAAGGTGATCGACGCCGTGAAGGCCGGCCAGATCCGCCACTTCTTCCTGATCGGCGGCTGCGACGGCGCCGCGCCTGGCCGCAACTACTACACGGAGTTCGCGCAGGGTGCGCCGAGCGACACCGTCGTCATGACGCTCGGCTGCAACAAGTACCGCTTCAACCGTCACGAGTTCGGCGACATTGGCGGCATTCCGCGCCTGCTCGATCTGGGCCAGTGCAACGACAGCTACTCGGCGATCCAGATCGCCATCGCGCTCTCGAAGGCCTTCGACTGCGGCGTGAACGATCTGCCGCTCACGCTCGTGGTGTCGTGGTTCGAGCAGAAGGCGGCCGCGGTGCTGCTCACGCTGCTCGCGCTCGGCCTGCGCAACATCCATCTCGGACCGACGCTGCCCGCCTTCCTCACGCCGAACGTTCTCGACATTCTCGTCAAGCAGTTCGGCATCTCGCCAATCGGCGACGCGCAAGCGGACCTGAACGCGGCGCTCGCGCGCAAGGCCGCTTGAGCGCGGGTGAAAACGTCATGAGTTATCAAATCGAGCTCACCACGCGCGACGGCCAGGCGTTCGGCTTCGCGTGCGAGCCGGGGCAGGACGTGCTGAGCGCGGCGGCGGCGGCAGACATCACGCTGCCGTCGCAATGCCGGCGCGGCAGCTGCGGCGCGTGCCATGCGACCGTGACCGAAGGCGCGTACACGCTCGGCGATCACAGTGCGGACGCACTTGCTTCGGCCAACCCGAACGCGGTTTTGCTGTGCCGCACGAAGCCTTCGGCCGACTTGCGCGTCGCCGCGCCGTACGATCACACGAAGGTGTTGCTGCAGCCGGTCGCCACGCGTACGGCGCGCATCGCCGCGCTGGAAACGATTGCCGACGACACGCGCCGTCTCGAACTGGTTCTCGAACCCGACGACACCAGCGGCAGCGCCGCCGAGTTCGAGGCGGGCCAGTTCGCGGAGCTGGCGTTGCCCGGTGGAAGCGTGAAACGTCCGTTCTCGCTTGCCAACACGAGCAACTGGGAAGGGCGCCTCGAGTTTCTGATCCGGCTGCGGCCGCAAGGCGAGTTTTCGGCGTATCTGCGCGATCGGGCGCAGCCCGGCGATGTGCTCACCGTGCACGGCCCGCAAGGCGGTTTCGGTTTGATCGCCGATAGTTTGCGTCCGCGCTGGTTCGTGGCGGGCGGCACGGGCCTCGCTCCCGTGCTCTCGATGCTGCGCCGCATGGCCGAATACGGCGAGATGAACGACGCGCGCCTCTTTTTCGGCGTGAATCGCGAGAGCGAGCTTTTCATGCTCGACGAGTTCGACGCGCTTCGGGCGGCGCTGCCGCAACTGCACGTTGAGCTTTGCGTGCGCGAAGCGGCTGATGGCAGGCATGGCGCGCACAGCACGCCCGTCGACGCGCTCGCCGCCGCGCTCGCAGGCGCCAGCGCGGCGCCCGATCTCTACGTTTGCGGTCCACCTGCAATGGTGAGCGCCGCACAGGCGGTCGCGGCGCGCTCGCGCGTGCCGTCTGCACAGTTCGTCAGCGAGCGCTTCACGGCCTGAGTGGCAATGCCGTGTGTGGTTTATCTCCGTGTCTGTTTTGACCTCGCCTTCGGGCGGGGTTTTTTTTCGCGCGTCGGAGGGCCATGCGCAGCCACGCCAGCGATCCATTCAAGCAATTGACATTCAGTCATTTACTGTCAAAATGTCCAACATCATGATGCCAACCCGCAAACCCTGTTCCGGCCCCTCCACCGACGAAAACGCGCTGCTTCTGCGCGAAGGCGGGAAGATTGTCGCCGCGCTCGGTCAGACGCTCGCGCCGCTCGTCGAAGTGGTGTTGCACGACCTCACGCGGCCCGAGCATTCCGTCGTGGCGATCGCGAACAATCTGTCAGGACGACAGGTCGGCGACGCCGCCACCGAAATGGGTCTCGCGCGCATCACCGACTCCGGCTTTCCCGAAGTTGTGGCCAACTATCCGAACCGCTTTCCCGACGGGCGTCCGGCCAAAAGCACGTCCATCGGCCTGAAGAACAGCGCGGGCGAATATGTCGCGGCGCTCTGCCTGAACATGGATGTGTCGCTGATCGGCGCGGTGACGGCGGGCCTCGGCCAGCTGATCCAGACCGGCACGGCCGCGCCCGTGGCCGAAACACTCGCGCCGCGCGCCGCGGGCAGCGTGCGCGAGGCGCTCGAACGCTTCGCCGCCACGCGCAACACCACGCCCATCGGCATGACGCTCGCGCAGCGCCGCGAGGCCGTGCGCGAACTCGCGGCGAACGGACTTCTGAACCTGCGTCATGCGCTCGCCGACGTGGCCACCACACTCGGCGTAGCGCGCTCGACCGTCTACACCTACCTGCCAGCCGAAGACCGACCATGAGCACTCTGCCTATTACCTTCGAAGACGTCGCCGCCGCCCACGAACGCCTGCGTGGCGTCGCGCATCGCACGCCGGTTCTGACTTCGCGCACCGCGAACGAACGCACGGGCGCGCAGCTTTTCTTCAAATGCGAAAACTTGCAGCGCATGGGCGCGTTCAAGTTTCGCGGCGCGTATAACGCGATCGCGCAGTTCACGCCGGAGCAGAAGGCGGGCGGCGTGATCACGTTCTCTTCGGGCAACCATGCGCAGGCGATCGCACTGTCGGCGCGTCTGCTCGGCGTGAAGGCCGTGATCGTGATGCCGCACGACGCGCCCGCCGTGAAGGTGGAGGCCACGCGCGGCTATGGCGGCGAGGTGGTGTTCTACGACCGCTATACCGAGGACCGCGAGGCGCTTGGCAAACGGCTCGCCGCCGAGCGCGGCCTCACGCTGATTCCGCCCTACGACCACGCGCACGTGATGGCCGGGCAGGGCACGGCCGCGAAGGAACTCTTCGAGGAAACGGGCGAACTCGATCTGCTGATCACGCCGCTTGGCGGCGGCGGACTGCTATCGGGCTGTGCGACCGCGGCGCATGCGCTCTCGCCTGCGTGCACGGTGATCGGCGTCGAGCCTGAGGCGGGCAACGACGGTCAGCGCAGCTTGCAGACGGGGGAAATCGTTCACATCGACACGCCGAAGACGCTCGCCGACGGCGCGCAAACCCAGCACCTCGGCAACCTGACTTTCGCGGTGATTCGCGAGCGCGTGAGCGAGATCGTCACGGTGAGCGACGCGGAACTCGTCGATACGATGAAGTTCTTCGCTAGCCGCATGAAGCTCGTGGTCGAACCCACGGGTTGCCTCGCGGCGGCAGCGGTGCTGCACGGCAAGGTGGACGTGCGCGGCAAGCGCGTGGGTGTGCTGATCTCCGGCGGCAACGTCGATCTGCTGCGTTTTGCGGAGCTGGTACAGGCAGCCGGCTAAGCGCCCTGCCGCGGCGCCTTTAGCACGGGGCGCCTCAGCCGAGCAATTGCGCGAGCGCCGCGCGTGCGTTCGTCACGTGCGCGGACTCGCCGGGGCGGCCCGGCAACAGATGAAATTCGGCTGCAGGCAGTGCGGGCAAGCCGAATGAAGCCGGGCACGCCATCAGTCCTTCGCCGATCGCCGACTCGTTCAGACACGAGATTCCCAGCCCCGCCTTGAGCGCGAGCTGCAGCCCGGCCACGCCCGAAGCCGAATGCGAAATCAGGTAGGGCATGCGCGCTTCGTCGAGCAATCTCACGACGCGGCGCTGCAGCTGGCAGGTTGCCGGCAGCAGCACGAGCGGCCAGGGCGGCGTAAGCGCGGGCCGCTCGCGCAGCGCTTGCGCCGCGCCCACCCACACCAGTTTCTCGCGCCGTATCGACGTGCTCTTGTGCGTGCCGCGGCCTTCCTCCACGAGCCGCAGCGACAGCCCGATGTCGTAGGCGTTCTCGTCGGCGGTGCTGTCGATCACGGCGCTCGGCTGCACGGTCACATGCAGGCGCAGGCGCGGATGCTGGCTGGCGAAGCGCCGGAGGATCTCGGCGATGTCGTGCGGCCGGTAATAGTCCGTGATCGCAATGCGCACCTCGCCGTCGAGCGTGCGGCCGAGCATGTCGTCGAAGGCGGCGTCGCACAGCGCGACGATGCGGCGCGCGTGGTCGAGCAGCTTCGCGCCCGCGGGCGTGGCGGACATGCCCTGCTTGCTGCGCACGAAAAGCGGCTGGCCTACGCGCTCCTCGAGCTTCTTGAGCTGCTCGCTCACCGACGACTGCGACAGGAACACCCGCTCCGCCCCGGCGGAAACGCTGCCCGCCTCGGTCACCGCGATGAATGTGCGCAACTGCGCGAGGTCGAAACCGCGTGCGTTCATGGTTCAGCTTGATCCAGTGTGCTTTTTGCCAATTCACGATTCGGAAATTCCGAATTTATAGATTGGAAATTCCCGCTTTTCCGATGAATGTTGCGCCTCTACGATGCCCTCGGTCAACCGTTTTCTCGAGGTCATCATGGAACGAAGTACAACGCGGGGCGCGGCACACCGCTGGAAAGTGCTCGCGGTGGGCGTGGCGGCGAACGCCAGTTTTGCGGCAGCGCTCGGCGGCATTCCCGCAACGGGCGTATTGATCCGCTCGGGTTATCACATCGGCACGGGCGAACTGGGTGTCGTGCTTGGCATGCTGGGCCTTGGCATCGTGCTGAGCGAACTTCCCTGGGGACTCCTGACGGATCGCTGGGGCGATCGGCGCGTACTGCTCACGGGGCTGACCGCCACCGCGCTCGCACTCGTTGCGATGGCGCTCTGGGGCGCACCGGTGGGCGCACATGCGCCCAGCGCGACGGCGCTCGCGCTGGGCCTGCTCGCACTCGGTCTGCTCGGCGGCAGCGTGAACGGTTCGAGCGGGCGCGCGGTGATGGCGTGGTTCGCCACCCACGAGCGCGGCCTTGCGATGAGCATCCGGCAAACCGCTGTGCCAGCCGGCGGCGGGCTTGGCGCGCTCATGCTGCCAGCGCTCGCCGAGCATGTGGGATTCGCGGCGGTGTATGGCGCGCTCGCTTTCCTGTGTGCGGTATCCGCCGCACTCACGATCGCCTGGCTGCACGAGCCTGCGCATACGCAGGACCGCGCGAATGCGCCGCTCGCCTCACACGCGCCGGCTGCGCCCGTGCAACGGTCGGTCTCGCCGCTGCGCAGCGTAACCGTGTGGCGCATGGTGACCGGCATTGGGGTGCTGTGCATTCCGCAGGTGGCCGTGCTCTCGTTCGCGAGCATTTTTCTGCACGACGTCGGCCATGCCGGCACAGCGGCAGTCAGCGCGACGCTTGCGGCGGTGCAGGGCGGCGCGGCGTTCATGCGTGTGTACGGCGGGCGCTGGACCGATCGGCACGGAGAGCGGCGGACCTGGTTGCGCGGCAGCGCCGCACTCACCGTCGCGCTTTTCGTTGTGCTGGCCGCACTGACGGCCTTCGCGTCGCATACGCATCGCGCAAACGGCGCGTTCGTCGTGCTGCTTGCCGCAGTGATCGTGTTGGGCGGCATTGCCGCTTCCGCCTGGCACGGCGTTGCTTTCACCGAGCTCGCGACGCTCGCAGGCAGCGGCCGTGTGGGAACCGCGCTCGCCATGGGCAACACTGGCGCATTCCTCGCGTTCTTCGTCGCGCCTTCAGCCATCCCGTTGCTGTTGTCGTGGTTTGGGTGGCCCGCGGTCTGGGTGGCGGCTGCGCTTTGCGCCGCGCTGGCATGGCCTGCATTCGCCGCACCGCGCGAGCGCGGCGCCGGGCGCACTGGCGAAAGTCGACAACGCGCTCGTGAGCGTGCCACGGCTTGATGATGCCGTGTGTAGGATTTGTCTCGGAATATCGACCGATGCGACAAATAATTCTACAAAATCGCATCTGTTAGGCATAACGCATGACGAAGCTCGAATTAAGGATCATTTAACGTTTCGGAAATCTCCGATTTCGACGGCAGGATTTCAATGGTCAGATGAACGACCTTGCCGATGTTGTTGGCTGCCGGTGCGCCCACGCGGCGCACCGCACCCACACAAATCCACCTCGAAGGAGATTCAGTGTGAAGCTACGTGTCGTCCTCGCCGACGATCATCCATTCGTTCTGCTTGGCGTTCGCTCCGCGCTCCTCGCCGGAGACGATATCGAGGTCGTGGGTGAAGCGTGCGGCGCGCCAGAGTTGTTGCAGACGCTCGAAACCGTCCCGTGCGACGTCGTCGTCACCGACCTCAACATGCCACCTGCTTCCGGCGAAGCCGAAGACGGCCTGCGCCTCGTGCGGCGTTTGCGCCGCGACTGGCCTCATGTGCCCGTGGTCGTGCTGACCAGCGTTGCGAACGCCGGCATCCTGCGCGCCGTGGCGCACGCGGGCGTGATCGCCATGTTGCGTAAGACCGAACCCATGGACGAACTCGCCGCCATCGTGCGCGCAGCCGCACAGGGGCTTGCCTATCTCAGCCCGGCCGTCGAGCGCGAACTCGCGGCGGCCGCCTGCCTGCCCGACATGTGTGTGCCGCGTTTGACGCCGCGCGAATCGGAGGTGATCCGCAAATTCGCAAGCGGCAGTTCGATCACGGAAATTGCGCGCGCCCTCGGCCGCGACGTGCGCACGGTGAGCAGCCAGAAGCGGGACGCCATGGCGAAGCTCGGCGTGAGCACCGACGCGGGACTCTTCGCCTTTGTCAGGGCTCACGGACTCTTATGAACCTGCTTTCCTTGCCGCTGGCGGACGATGCCGACGTGGCTGCCGCTACCCGCCGCACCGTGCGTGAGCGCAATCGGCACGCGGCCCTCGCGGCGCGCAACATGACCGATACCGCCGACCTCGCGGCACCGGTGCGCGTCATCATCGCCGACGATCATCCGCTCGTGGTGTATGCGCTGGAAAGCATGCTCGTCAACTATCCCAACGTGCAGATCGTCGCGCGTGCGCGCAGCGTGCCCGAACTGTTCGACGTGGCGGAGCAGCACGCCTTTGATCTCGTTCTGATGGACCTGTACATGGCGTTGCCCGGCGAGCTGGACGGACCCGAGGCTATCCGCGCCTTTCGCGCCGGTTTCCCGCAAAAGGCGGTGGTCGTGCTCACCATGGAAAGCGAGGCCTCGGTGCTGCGCAAGGCGATCGATCTCGAGGTGAACGCCGTACTGAGCAAGCGCGACCGCATCGACCTGATCCCGGTTGCGATCATGTCCGCGATGGCGCGCGAACACTATGTCGGGCCAGTGGTGCGTGACCTGCTGACGGAAGCAGCACGCGCCGAGCGGCGCGAAGAAGTGTCTCGTCTTCTCACGCGGCGCGAATTCGAGGTCATCACGCATTATGCAAAGGGGCTCGGCGTCACGGAAATCGCTGGTCTGCTCGGGCGCAGCGTCAAGACGATCAGCGCGCAAAAGTGCGCGGCGATGAAGAAGCTCGCGCTCGGCAACGATATCGAGCTCTATCGCTTCGCGGTCGAATGCGGCGTGTCGAAGGGCGACCCAACCTGATCGATCCTGTGCACGCAAGGCCCCCGATGCAGACTACCCGGGCCGCTCGAGAAGACGCGCTTCGCCTGGGCGAGCCGCTGCGCGCGATCGTGGCCGATGACCACGCGTGCATCCGGCTGGGCGTAGCGAACCTGCTGCATGCAACGGCGCGAGCCCTCGTCGTTGGCGAAGCCAGCAACACGCATGCGCTCGCCCTGCAGCTCGATATGACCGCTTGTGACGTCGTCATTTCCGATCTCTGCATGCCGGGCCTTGACGGCGGATATGGCTCCCTTACGCTGCTACGGCGCCTCGCGCAAACGCGATGCGCGCCTGCGATCGTCGTCCTGAGCATGGTGTCGACGCCGCAGGTTCTGACGGGGCTGGTGCATCAGGGCCTGAACGTCATTGTCGACAAGCGCGACGTCGCGCACGATCTCCTCGTTGCCGTTGCCGCCGCTCGCGCCCGCATGCCGTTTCTCTCGCGCCGCGCACGCGAAACGCTTGCGCGGGCCGACGCCACGTGCGTCCCCTGCTCGGGCATGCCGAGCGCTCGCGAATGGGAGGTCTTTCAGCTTTACACGCAGGGTATGTCGGTCGGTCAGATTGCCCAGCGGTTTCAGCGCAGCCGCAAAACCATCAGCGCGCAAAAACGCAGCACCATGCGCAAGCTCGGGCTCGTCACGGAGCGCGATCTGAGCGACTTCGCGACGCACGCGGGGCTGACCTGATTCAGCCCGGCGCGACGCGTCCCCGATTCATTCCAGCGTCTGTAGGAATTTCTCTCGCCGTGTATCGCGCATTGCGCACAGCGTTTTAAGAGTTCTCCTATCTGAATGCGGGGCTCGTCTCCCCATAATCCCAAGCTCAATGCGTGGCTCGTCAGATATTGCCGTTCCGGCAATGCGATCAAACGACGGCCTAGTCGGAACAGGGCCGGGAAGCAGTCCGGAAACGGAGACGAAACAATGAAGCTCGGTAGGCGTTTGGCGGTCGAGGGCGCGGGAACCGCGTGGCTCGTGTTCGCCGGTTGCGCAGCCACGGCGCTCAATGCGAGCCCGCCCTCCCAGGGCTTCAACGTTCTCGAGATCGCCGCGACCTTCGGGTTCGCGCTCACCGTGGCGAACTATGCCGCCGCCCGCGCGGCGAGCGCCCACTTCAATCCCGCAGTCACGATCGGCTACGCGGTCTCCGGGCGCTTTCCCGTGCGCGATACCGGGCCCTACCTCGCCGCGCAGACCATCGGGGCCATTTTCGGCGCGGCGTTGCTCGTACGCGTGGCAAGCGGGCGCCCGGGTTTTTCCGTCGCGGTGTCCGACCTCGGCAGCAACGGCTACGACGAGCATTCGCCGAGCGAATACGCCCTCTGCGCCGTGTTCCTGCTGGAACTGTCGGTCTCGTTCGTGTTCGTCTTCTTCCATCTCCTGATGTCGAGCACGCTCGCGCGCCGCAAGACTGCGGCGCTCGCCATTGGCGCATGCCTTGCCGCCATCTATCTCGTCGCGATCCCCGTGAGCAACGGCGGCGCGAATCCGGCGCGCTCGACCGGTCCCGCGCTGTTCGTCGGCGAGTGGGCGCTCGATCAGCTCTGGCTCTTCTGGGCGGCCCCGTTGCTGGGGGGAGCCGCTGCTGGCGTGACGTACCGCCTCATGCGCCGCCCGCGCAGTGTCCCCACGCCTTCTCGTGACGGCGTTTGAAATCCGGTATGGCGCGTGCCGATGAGGTCGATTCTCCGCATCTTCCGTCTTCGTGCGCTCCCGGCTGCATCGAGGCGGGGGGGCGGGCACGCGTGCGGATTTGCCTGCCTTAGCGCGCTCGCCGCCGCATGGATGCTCGTATTTTCCGTGGCGGCGGCGAGTGCCGCTACGCCGTGCGAGCCAACCGGCGAGGGCATCGCGCGCACGCGGCCGGTCGCCACGTCGTTGCCGCCGCAGCTCGTCGTCGGTGTGGTAGCGGGGGGCTGGGCGCCGCTCGAAGTGGTCGACGGCGCCACGCTCACCGGTTTCAGCGCCGACTACCTGCGCCTTCTTACCGGCGCTGGCGTCAAGCTTCAGCCACGCGCCTTTGCGGACATGCCAGCGTTGCTCGCGGCGGCCTGCGCGGGCGATATCGACATCGTAATGAGCCTCGCGCGCACGCCGTCGCGCGAGCGCTGTCTTGCTTTCACGGTGCCGTACCTGACCGGCACCACGGCATTCGTCACGCGTGCCGGGAATACCGCGCTCGCGACCCAGCCAGCGCGCCTCGCGCGCGCGACCTTCGCCGTCGAGCGCGGCTACGCACTCGAATCCGCATTGCGCGAGCGCTTCGCGCAGGTGCGCATCGAAACGTTCGCGACTACACAGGCCGCGCTGCGCGCCGTCGCGCAGGGTAAGGCCGACGTGTATGCGGGCTTTTCGCCTGTGGCGCGCTATCAGCTTACGCTCGAAGAATTCGCCGATCTGCGTGTCGCCTTCGAGGAGCGCGACCGCATGCGCGAGTTGCGTTATGGCGTACCGGTCTCCAGGTCGGTACTGCGCGACCGGCTCGATCTTCTTCTGGGCGGTGTGCGGCCTGCCGCGGCAGCGGCCGTGCGCGCGCGCTGGTTCGACGGCGGCGCGCCGGGAGAGGTGCGACCGTCCGCGTTCAGCCTGAGCGCCGACGAGCGCGCGTGGCTGCGCGCCTTGCCGCCGCTGAAAGTGGGCTACGACAGCAGCTGGCTGCCGTTCAGCTTCACGAACAAGGCCGGCGAGCCGTCGGGCATGGCCAACGACTATCTCGACTATCTGGGGCGCACCCTCGGCATTACCTTCGAGCGCGTGCCTGTTTCCCCCTGGACGAGCGCGGGGGGCGCGTTGCAACGTGGCGAGATCGCGCTCGCCGCGACCGCTGTGAGGGACGGCGTGTTCGACTCCGGCGTGGCCTACACGGACGCGTTCGAGCACTATCCGCTCGTCATGGTGGGGCGTCGCGACGAGCCGATGGCGCGCTCGCTTGGCGACTTTGCGGGCCGGCGGATCGTGCTGGCGCCGCATGTACCGGAAATGCCGGTGCTGCCAGGTACGCAGGTCGAGCGCGTCGCAAGCCTCGCGGCCGGGCTCGCGATGGTCGATCGCCACGAGGCCGATGTGCTGGTCGGCAACACGGCCGCGCTCGACGGGCCGCTCAGCGGCACGTATCTCGAGACGCTGAAAGTGCTGGGCGCGGTAGGTGTCGATGATTCGACCGCGTTTGCCGTGCGCTGCGACCTCGCCCCGCTCGCGGGCCTCATCAATCGCGCGCTCGGTGCGATGTCGCCCGCCGAACAGCAGCGGATCCGCAATCGCTGGACCGCAGTCGTTTCCACCCGGGCCGGCGGCTGGAGCGTGAACGCGCTGCGGCTCCTGCCGCTCCTGATCGTCTTCGGCGTGCTGCTTCTCGTCACGCTGCGCGCCTACGTGCTGCTTCAGCGCGAGATGCACAGGCGGCGGCGCGCGGAGCAGGTGCTCGCGCGGCAGGTGGAACTGCAAGACACGATGATGGAGATGATCCCGTATCCCCTCGGGGCACGGGACCTCGAAAACCGCTATCTCGCGGTCAATCGCGCCTACGAGGAATCGACCGGCCTCACGCGCGCCCGCGTCCTCGGGCGCGCGGGTTCGGCCGTGATGGCATGGGGACCCGAGAACAGCCGCCGCATGGACGATCTCTACCGGCTTACGATCGTCGAAGGGGAGAGCCAGCGTGTCGAGCTGATCTTCGAGAACACGCTTGGGGAGGCACGTCATGGCATTTTCTGGACGCGCCTGTGCCGCGACCCGCAGGGCGCGCCGTTCTGCGTACTTGGCACGATGATCGATGTCACCGACATTCGGCGCGCCGAGCTGCGCGAACGCGAATCGGAGCGGCTCCTCGCGGAGGTGACGGGTTCGCTGCCCGCGATCGTGTTCCAGTTGCGCCGCGCGCCCGATGGCCGCTACTCGTTTCCGTACATTGGCGGCGACACGCAGCGGCTCCTCGGCAACACCGTCGACGCTCTGCGCCGCGCGGATTCGGTCGATCTTTCGCGGGTGGGGCGTCACGATCGCGCGCGCCTCGCCTCGCAGCTCGAACGCTCAGCGCGCCGGTTCATTCCCGTGCACGCCGAGTTCCGCTTTCAAGGCGCGGCCGGGTTCGTGTGGGTGCGTGCGGAGTTCGCGCCGCGCCGCGCAGAAGACGGCGCGATCGTCTGGAGCGGCTATGCGCTGGATGCGAACGACGAGCACGCTCGCGCAGACGAACTCGAGCAGGCGCGCGACACTGCAGAGGCGGCCTCTCGCGCGAAGGACGACTTTCTCGCCATGATGAGCCACGAGATCCGCACGCCGATGAACGGCGTGCTCGGTCTTGTCGAGGTGCTCGAGCGCACGCCGCTTAACCCGGATCAAGCGCAAATGGTCGGCATGGTGCACGAGTCGGCGGGGGCGCTGCTGCAGATACTCGACGATCTGCTCGACTACTCGAAGATCCAGGCCGGCCACCTCGTGATCGACTCGCAGCCGTTCGACATGCGCGAGCTTGTCGACAACGCCGTCGGACTGCTGGCCGCGCGTGCACACGAGAAGGGACTGAAGGTGCGCGTGGATGTGGAGCCGGAGGTCGCGGCGCTCTTGCGCGGCGACAGCGTGCGCCTACGGCAGATCCTCTTCAATCTGCTCAGTAATGCAATCAAGTTCACGCTGGCGGGCGAGGTGAGCGTGCATGTTCGCGCACGCGATGTCGGCGCGCTCTGCTCTCATCAGCGGCTATCGATCTCGGTGAGCGACACGGGAATCGGCATTGCGCCCGCAGCGCAGGCGCAGCTCTTCGAGCCGTTCGTGCAGGCCGAGACCTCGACTACGCGACGCTTCGGCGGCACGGGGCTCGGCCTCACGATCTGCCGCAAGCTCGCTGCGCTGATGGGCGGCGCGCTCGAGCTAGAGAGCGAAGTGGATCGCGGGACGTGCCTCACACTGCGCATCGAATTGCCCGTGGAGGCTCGAAGCGGCTCGGCGGCCGGGCTGCGCGGCAAGCGCGCGCTCGTGACCTGCGAGGACGTGAGCGTCGAGGCCGCATTGATGCATTTCGGCGCGGCGCTCGGCATGCAAATGCGCCGCGTCGCGCCGGCGGACCTCGCCCGCGCCGCGGGCGCGGACAATGCCGATCTCCTGTTCGTCTCGGAAGCGCTGGTCGACCGGTTGGGCAAGTTCGGTGCACCTGTGCTTTGCCTGACGGAGAACCCCAAGCCGAGCGGATACCGCGTGGCCGAGAGCGGCGTGCGCGTGAGCGTCAACCCGTTGTCGTGGCGTGGCTTGAGCGCCGCTTGCGCGATGGCGCTGGCGGGGCTGCCGGTCAAGGCGGCCAGCCCGCCACGTCCGGCCACCGATGTCGAGACGACGCTCCCAGCGCCCGATCGCGAGCAGGAACGCGCTGGCGGGCGCCTCATCCTCGTGGCGGAAGACCATCCCGTCAATCAGGAGTTGATCCGCCATCAACTGGCACTGATCGGGTTCGCATGCGATGTCGTCGACGACGGTGCGAAGGCGCTCGAAGCGCTGGCGGAATGTGAATACGGCTGCCTGATAACCGACTGTCATATGCCGAACGTTTCGGGCTACGACCTCGCGCGGCGCGTGCGCCAAATGGAGCAGAAGGCGCACGGCAGGCGGCGCTTGCCGATACTCGGCATCACGGCCAATACGGCGCCCGAGAACATGAGCCGGTGCAGCGAAGCGGGCATGGACGATTGCCTCATCAAGCCGACCCGTGTGGCCACGTTGCGCGAGCATCTCGCGCGCTGGTTCGGCGTGGAGAGCATGCGGCGCACCGTGCATGCCGAAGCCACGCGCGAGGCAGGCGGACAGAGGACAACAGCGGGGCAGGCAGCGTCGCGGGCTTCAAGGGCTCCGAATGCCCCGGGGGTCTCGGAGTCGCCTGCCGCTTGGGGCGGCGGTGCTGATGAAACGCTCGCGGAAAAACCCGCTCACGCACGGACGTTCGAGCCGCTGGATCTCGCGCACATGATCCAGGTCTGGGGCGGGGAGGCGACCGTGAAGACGTTGCTCAGCTCGTTCGTTTCGGCAATGCGCGACGATCTTGACGCGTTGCCGCCGCTCCTTGAGCAAGCCGATGTCGCACGCTTGCGCGAATGGCATCACCGGCTCGCCGGTGCGGTGGGCGTGCTGCAATACCCTGCGCTGCTTGCCGAGCTTGAGACGTTTCGCCGTCACATGAACAGTCACACTGCCGGGCAATTGCGTGAGGAAGGCTATGCGCTCATCCGCACGTGCCAGGCGATGCTTGGCGGAATCGAGCAACAGGCCGCTCTGCTCGCGTGAATGATGCGAATCAGGAAATGGACCGGCGCGAGCGAATAGAGCAAAAAGCGGCAAAAGCGGTGTTTCGCGCAGGCGAAAAAAAACGCGGCCGAAGCCGCGTTCAAGCTTGGAGACCCTTCGATGAAGAGTCACTTCTCGCAGTTCCTAGCTTAGTCGGCAGGCGGAAAGAAATCGAGACAATTTCGATCAATTAACTATTACAGGGAATGCTGGTAATCGCGCTTGCCGCTGCGGTGTCGTGCCGGCGAAACCATTCGACTGTGAAGTCAACGAACGAACGTGTTTTTGCCGGAACGTGCCGGCGGCCAGGGTAGACGAGCGAGAGTTCCTTGTCTGCGTCGCGAATGTCCCATCCGGCAAGCACGCGCACGAGCTGGCCGGATGCGAGATCGGTGTCCACGTGGTTTGCCGGCAGGATCGTGATGCCCATACCCGCGATCGCGGCCTGACGCAGCATCACGGAATTGTTCACAGCGTACGCCGGCTCGATCAGCACGGGTTTGCGCACGCCGCCCGGGCCCTCGAAATGCCATTCGTTGCCGTGAATATCGGCGGAAGGCGCAAGCAGCGTGTGTCGGGCGAGATCGGCGGGGCATTGCGGCGCAGCATGGCTTGCGAGGTAGGCGGGCGATGCGACGGCAACCGGCGCGACGCTCAAAAGCGGACGGCGGATCAGCGTGCCGCCGCTCACCTGGCGCGGCGCTACGATGCCCGCGTCGAACCCCTCCTCGATCAGGTCGACCGGACGGTGCAGCAACGTGAGCGAGAGGCGGACTTTTGGGAACGCGTCGAGGTAACGCTTGAGCATCGGCGTGAGGTCATGCAGCGAAAACGATGCGTGGGTAACGACGCGCAACGTGCCGGACGGCACCGATACGCCATGCGCGATATGCGTTTCTATGCGCGCCAGATCGTCAAGCACCTGGCGGCAGCCCTGCGCATAGGCGGCCCCTGCCTCGGTGAGCGATGCGCTGCGCGTGTTGCGGTTGATGAGCCGCGTTTCCAGATGGGCTTCGAGCAACGCTACATAGCGGGTGACCACCGCGTTCGACATGTTCAGACTCGTCGCCGCGCGGCCGAACGAGCCGTGCTCGGCAACGCTGACGAACACGCGCATGGCCTGAAGCTGATTCATGTTTTTGGGGGGCGTGGACACGAGGTGGATGGGGGCTGCGATGAAGAAATGAAGTCGGAGGGCGCGCGTGGGTGTTCGCCGAGAGCGATAGTACCGATGCGCGTTGGGCGAGCGGAATGGGATTCGTCCGAATCGACGCTTTATCCCGAATTGCCAGTGTTGTCGGACTGCAACGCTTTATCGGGATACCGAATGAAATGGCCGCGAGAGAGAAAAACAAGATAAGTCGTGAGCATTGAGTCACAAGCGTTTGAGGGTTTACCGCAGCAGGATTCAATTAATTCGAAAAGGCTTTTGCCGAGATATCGGGTGGTCCGTCGAAATGCGACGCCCATAAACTTCGCCATGCAAATCAACGCGGTGCTGCATGCACCGCAATACGGAATCGCTATGCCGGCGTGAGGTCGGCGACGGCATCCATTTTTGCCGAAAGGCCTTGCATCGAAGGAAGCATATGAAAAAGAAACTGGCTATCGCGGCGGCAGTCGCTGCGACTTTTGCATCGGCGTCGTACGCGCAAAGCAGCGTCACGCTCTACGGTATTGTCGACGCCGGTCTTACCTACACGACCAATGTCGCGAAGATGAATCCCGATGGAACTGTCAGCGGCAACCGGAATTTTGCCCTGACGAGCGGTAACCTCTCGGCGAGCCGCTGGGGCTTGCGCGGCGTTGAGGATCTCGGTGGTGGCCTGAAGACGATCTTCACCCTCGAAAGCGGCTTCAACATTGCGAACGGCCAGCAGAACGGCGGCCTGTTCAATCGTCAGGCGTACGTCGGTCTGACGCAAGACCAGTACGGCACGGTCACGTTCGGTCGCCAGTTCGACTCGATGATCGACTACGTGAGCCCGCTCACCGCTGTGGGCACCTGGGGCGGCAACTACACGGCGCACCTCATCGACAACGATGACCTGAACGGCACGTTCTCGCTCAACAACTCGATCAAGTACACCAGCCCGAACTTCTCGGGGTTCCAGTTCGGCGGCCTCTACGCGTTCTCGAACCAGGCTGGCGGCTTCGCGGTCAACCGCGCGTACAGCGCCGGTATGAGCTATGCATACCAAGGCCTGCGTCTTGGCGCGGCCTACACGCAGATCAATGGCGTGGATGCCAACGGCGGCGGCGCGGTCCAGGGTTCGCCGATGGCGTACACGCTTAACCAGGCCAGTTTGAATGGCCCGATCGGCGCGATCGGCGCGAATGAGCGTCAGCGCAACTGGGGTGCAGGCGCGAGCTACACCTACGGTCCGATGGTCGGCGGCGTCGTGTTCACGCAGTCGCGCGTCAACGACTCGCTGGGCAATTCGCTGCGCTTCAACAACATCGAAGCCAACGCACGCTACAACCTGACGCCCGCTCTCGGCATCGGCGCGATGTACACGTACACGAACGCGAACGGCTCGGTGCTCGACGCGAACGGCAGCAACTCGGCGCACTGGCACCAGTTCGCTCTGCAAGCCGACTACTCGCTCTCGAAGCGCACCGACGTGTACCTCGAAGGCGTCGGCATGTGGGGTGCTGGCCAGAACGCAGTAGGTATCACGCAAGTGGGCTTCCAGGGCAACGACAACTTCTCGTCGTCGAAGAACCAGGGGATCATCACGACGGGTATCCGTCACCGCTTCTAAGCATTCGGAGGCGTCGCGTTCCCGGTTGGGGTTGTTGCAAGCATCGCAGAAGGGAGCGCGTAGCGCCGGATGGCAAGAAGGTAGTACTTGGGTTGAAAGGCGCCGCTTGCGGCGCCTTTTTTTATTGCACGCGGCTTACGCAGGGCCGACATCGGCGCAGCGAACGCGCCCGGCGGATTTGCTCTAGCATGTGGGAGCGCGGTTTGCGCCTTCTGGTGCAGCGCGCCACAAAAACAGGAGAAATTCCATGAATTTGCTTCGTCCGCTGCAGTTCGCTCTCGCTCTGTGTGTCCTCGCTTCCAGTGCCGCGTACGCCGACACCGTCGCGCTGAAAGCCGATCTCGAACCGTCCAGCGAAGTGCCGCCGCGTGTGAGCCAGGGCCACGGCATGCTCAACGCCACGTTCGACACGTCCACGAAATCGCTGAACTGGACGGTCACCTACGAAGGCCTCTCCGGCCCGGCGACGGCTGCGCACTTCCACGGTCCCGCGCCGGTTGGACAGAACGCCGGGGTGCAGGTCCCGATTCCGAAGGGCGAAACGGCAAGCCCGATCAAGGGCTCCGCCACGCTCAACGAGCAGCAGGTGACCCAGCTAATGGGTGGCCAGTGGTATTTCAACGTTCATACCGCGCAGAACCCGTCAGGCGAGATTCGCGGCCAGGTGCTGCCCGCCAATTGATCGGCGCGCGATCGTTCGCCTCACTCACCGCATTGCGCGCGCCGCTGGTTCCCGCAATCGAAGTCTGATTGCGGGACTATGTCAATTGACCGTCGACATTAACCGCCACCGAGTGCAGGTTGAGCCCAGTTTGAATGCCGCGGAGGGCTGAACCGATGAGCTGGCAAAGCAGGCTGATCTGCAGGTTCTTGCGCCGCAGCTTTCTGCCGCAAACACGCAAGTCGATCAACGTCGCACGTGTGCGCATGCTGACGGCGAGACGCATCTGGACGCCAGGCGTGCCGAACGGCTGGCGCTTGAGCGAACAGTACGACGCCTCCGATGTCCCGTTGCGCGGCGAGTGGCTCATCCGCGAGCGCTCGCCCGCGCAACGCACGCTTCTCTATTTGCACGGCGGCGGCTATTACTTCTGCTCGCCGCGCTCGCAGCGCGCGATTTCGTTTGGTCTCGGCAAGCGCGCTGACGCCGACGTTTTCTCGCTCGACTATCGTCTCGCGCCCGAGCACCCGTTTCCGGCAGCGCTCGAGGACGCATTGGCCGCGTATCGCCATTTGCTGGCAAACGGAACGCGGCCGGGTTCGATTGTGATTAGCGGCGATTCGGCGGGCGGCGGGCTTGCGCTAGCCGCACTCGTTGCCTTGCGCGACGCGGGCGATCCGCTCCCCGCTGGCGCCGTGCTCTTTTCCCCCTGGACCGATCTCGCGGCCACGGGCGCTTCGATACGCGAGAACGACGGGCGCGATCCCATGTTCAGCGGTGAGGTATTCGCGCGCATTGCGCCGTTCTACCTCGGCTCGGCAAGTGCGACCGATCCCTACGCATCGCCGCTCTATGCGGACTTTCGCGGCTTGCCGCCGCTAAGCCTCTTCGTGGGAAGCTCCGAAACGCTGCTAGACGACACGCGCCGCGTCGTCGAACGCGCGCGCGCCGCCGGCGTGCCGGTGGAGTGCGAGATTGCCAGCGGCATGCCGCATATCTGGCCGATCTATGCGCCGTTCATGCCTGAGGCGCGCCGCACGCTCGACGTCGCCGCGAGCTTCGTGCGCCGCGTGACCGGTGCGCCGGCGCGAGGCGACGAGAAGCCGCAGCCGCCTCAATCGAGCGAGACGTCGATCGCGTCATAGGCCGCGTGCACGGCGGCTTCGCCGTAGCGGCGCTCGAGCCGGCGCACGGTGAAGTGACCATGCGCCACCTGCTGGAAATGGTCGATGAACACGGTATTGACCATGGCGCCGAGCACCGCGCCGATGGCCGGTATCGATTTCGCCGCGACCTGCTCGCTCACTTGCACGGAGAAACGCGCGGCCACGGTCTGCATGAGCTTGAGGAGCGCGGTCGAGCCGTGCGCGGCAAAGCCCTTCGTGGCCATTTCCGACGATGCCGCCGATACCGCCTTCGCAAGCGCGCCGCGCACGATGAAATAGCCGAAGTCGGCTTCGTCGTCGGCAGGCGAGCGGCCGCCCATGCCGAACACGGTCAGGCATTGCAGCTGCGTCTCGGTGCTGGCCAGATCTTCGCCTTCGCTGCGCGCGATGTCGCAAATCGACCGAAACATCAGCGTGGTCGTGACGGGCAACTCGACCGGCAGCGCGAAAAGGCCGAATGCGCCGCCCGCCGCGCCCGTGGTCGCTACTGCGAACTTGTGCAGCAGGTTGCTCCGCTTTGTGCTCGTGCGAGGTTCGGCGGTGGAGAGGGCGCTTTGTTTGCCGAGCGTTTTCAGTGCGAGTTGCAGACACTTGCGCAGCGCGGCTTGCGTCGCGTCGGCCACTTTGTCGTTCGCGACGCCGGGCAGCCGCGCCAGCAACTTTTCCACCGGCGCACCCACGATGGCCGCGAGCTTCATGCCGAGCGGCGGCGTTTCGAGCTGATGTTTGGCGCGCCGCAGCGCGTCGAGATCGAACGCGGTGAAGGCCGCGGCAGCACCCGCGCGGGCCGCTTCGGCAGCGGTGGGTTCGCTCGTGGGTTCGGTGATGGGTTCCATTGCGCTCCCGGATTTTCAGCGACGACGGCGGGGCATCGCCACCGTTCGACGCCCCAGTGTAGTGGATCGCGCCATGCTATGATGAACAATCTTTGACGCGTCAACCGTTGCTGGATCAAAAAATGGCCGTTCATACTGCTGCCCACCATTCGAGCGGGCAGGTTCTGCCGTTCCGGGAGTCGCTGCTCGCGATGCTCGGCGTCTCGTTCGTGACGATGCTCGTCGCGCTCGACCAGACCGTCGTGGGCACCGCGCTGCCGACCATCGTCTCCGAACTGCGCGGCTTCGAGCTTTACGCGTGGGTCGCCACGTCTTATCTGCTCACTTCGGTTATCACCGTCCCCATTTTTGGGCGCCTCGGCGACTATTACGGGCGCAAGCCGTTCGTGATCGCGTCGATTGTCGTCTTCACCGCCGCTTCGGTGCTGTGCGGCGCCGCCAACAGCATGCTGTTCCTTGTGATCGCGCGCGGGTTGCAAGGCATCGGCGGCGGCATGCTGGTCGGCACCGCGTTCGCCTGCATTCCCGATCTCTTTCCCGATTCCGTCGTGCGCCTGCGCTGGCAGGTGCTCATGAGCTCTGCGTTCGGTATCGCCAACGCGGTCGGGCCGTCGCTCGGCGGCTTTCTCACGCAGTACTACGGCTGGCGTTCCGTGTTCTACGTGAATCTGCCCGTGGGCCTGCTTTCGCTGTTTTTCGTGTGGAAGTATCTGCCGCATCTGCGGCATGTCGCGCACGAGGCGCGAATGCGCCTCGACTGGCCGGGTGCGCTTCTCATCGCGATCGCACTCGGCAGCCTGCAGCTTTTCGTGGAGCGTCTGCCGGGGCACGGTCTCAGCGCTTCGGCCATCGGCCTGCTCGCCCTCGCGCTGGCGGCCGGCTGGGCGCTCTGGCAATGGGAGCGCCGTTGCCCGCAGGCCATTCTGCCCGTCGACATGTTCCGCAACGCGAGCCTGAATGCGCTCTTTACGCTGGCCGTGCTGGGCGGCTTCACGATGTTTTCGCTGCTGTTCTATGCCCCGCTCCTGTTCCAGGGCGGCTTTGGCATGACGCCGAAGGACGCGGGCGTCGTCATCACGCCGCTCGTGGTGTTCATCACGATCGGCAGTATCGCGAACGGGCGCGTTGTCTCGCGCATCCGCAATCCGAACCTGATGCTCTACATCGGCTTCACGATGATTGCGGCGGCTTGCTTCGCGGTGGCGCTCGCCACGCGCGGCACGCCGCGCGGCCTGCTCATGGCGTTCATGATCATGGCGGGCGTCGGCCTTGGCTTCGTCATGCCGAACCTCACCGTGTTCGCGCAGCAGACCGCCGGGCGCGAGCATCTGGGCATCGCCACGGCGCTGCTGCAGTCGCTGCGGATGATCGGCGGCATGATCGGCACGGCGCTCACCGGCACGATGGTCACGCAGCTCTATTCGCGCGGTGTGCAGCGCGCGCTGGATGCCGATCACGCCACGCACTGGCTGCCGCAGCTCGCCGACCCGCAGATCCTCATCAACCGCGACGCGCAGGCAACGCTGATCGCCGATCTCACGCACGCCGGGCATAATGGCGCGCCGCTGCTCGAAGCCGCGCGCGAAGCGCTCGTGGGCGCGATTCACCTGGGCATTGCCTTGGCGGCGGTGATCGCAGTGGTGTCGATCTGGCAAACCCGGCGCGTGCCGCCGGTCAAACTGCAGCGCAAGGTGGAGCCCGTCATTCACGCGGATTGAATTGCCTCGGCCCGCAGCCGGCCCGCACTGGGCCAGCAGCGGGTACCGGCAGAAGCCGGCAAGAAAGCCGGCAGGAAAACAAAGCATGGAAATTCAGGATCGCATCGCCATCGTGCAGCAGTTTGGACGGACCTACCGCGCGTTCATGTCGGCGTTCGAGGCGCAGGTCGGGCATCCGCTGCCGCGCTGGCGCATTTTGCTCGCGCTTTACGATCAGGACGGCGTGTCGTCGCAAAAGCGGCTCGTCGAGCGGCTGCGCGTGGACCCGGGCGCGCTCACGCGGCAGTTGAAGGCGCTGGAGTCGCTCGGCTGGATCGCGCGCCGCGCCGACGAGCGCGACAACCGCATCACCAACGTCACGCTGACCGACGCGGGCCGTGCCGTGATCGAAGAGGGCCTGCCGCGCCGCAACGCGTTCCTGAACGTAACGATGTCGCTGCCCGACGATGCGCTCGCGGCGCTGTCGGGCGCGCTGGGGATGATGGAGGCGCGCATCGGCGAGGCGGCCACGGCGGCGGCCGCGCTCGCGCAGGCTCGTGAGGCCGGCTCCGACGCGCGCTGAGCCGGCCTCCCAGTTTTCAACGAGGCATGGCGCACTCAGAAGAACGTTTCGATCACTTCCGTCACGCGATATTTCGCATCGACCATCAGCACCTGGCGCCACTTGTCGAACGTGAGGCAGGGGTGCGAGATGTCGAACGCAATCATGTCGCCGACCTTCAGGTCCGCGCCCGCCGGAATCTTCAGGTAGGCGTGCTGATCCATCATCTGGAACACTTCCCAGCCTTCGCTTGCCGCCACTTCGCGCGGTGCGCCGCCACTCGCCGGGCGATAGTGACGCGACGGTTCCGGAAAGCCGGCGTCGAACGCGGCGTCGCGCTTGCCGAAGCCGATGATGGCGCGGCCCGGCTCCGGAATCGACTGCACGTAGGCCCAAAGCTGCAACGCGGGCAGGAGCGCCACGCCCATCTCGCGCGCCACGGGGTTGCGCGTGAGGATTTGCGATTGAGCCTGCTTGTAGACGCCCACATCGTGCGTGACGTAGCAGCCCGGACGCAGCACCACGTCGATCGTGCCGGCTTGCGTGGCCGGCGCAAATTCTTCCGCGACGATGTCGTACCAGGCCGAGCCCGCGCCCGAGAGCAGCGCGGGCGCGCGCGCGAAGCGGCCGGCGGCGGCCAGTTCCTGGGTGACGTTTAGCGCGTCGCGCAGGAAGGTGCGCACTTCGCTTTCTTCCTTGAGGATGCCCTCGTAGATTTCCACGCCTGCCAGCTTGAGCGAGTCGGGATAGCGCGCGATGGCGGCGAGCACGGCGTTGCGCGTGTCGGTGTCGCGCACGCCCGTGCGGCCGCGCGGCACGCCCAGTTCGAGCAGCACCTGCAGCGTGCGGCCCGCTGCGCGGAAGAACTCGCCCAGGTGCTCCACGCCCTCGACCGAATCGACGAGGCAAAAGAATTCGAAGCTCGCGTCGCTCAGCAGCTCGGCGATGATCGCCATGTTGTGGCGGCCTACGAGCTGGTTCGCCATCAGGACGCGGGAGATACCGCCGCGGTAAGCGGCGCGCGTCTGGTGCGCCGTGGCGAGCGTGATGCCCCACGCGCCCGTCTCGATCTGACGGCGAAAGAGCTGCGGCGCCATCGTCGTTTTGCCGTGCGGGGCGAGCTTCACGCCATAACGCGTGACAAAGTCCTGCATCCACTTGAGGTTGTGCTCGACGCGGTCGGCATAGAGCACAGCTGCCGGCAGGCTCACGTCCTCTTCGAGTAGATTCCATTCGAGGCGCCCCGCGTCCCCGAGCGGCACGCTTGCGCCCGGTACGTTGCCAAGGCCCTTGCTGTTCGGGTCGATTGCTGCACTCTGATAGTTTGTAACTTTCATTTGCCTTCGCTCCATATGCTCCATGCGTCTTATCTACACCGGCGTCTCATGGACCGGCGTTGACTCGGAGATAGTACACAAAGTAACATCGCTTCGTGAATTGTTATTTATTAACAGACTCCCTGCAATGAACACCGCTGCCGATCCGGCTCGCTTCGACATCGTCGCGCGTATTGCGCAATGCGTGCCCGAACTGCGTCCGGCCGAGCGCGACGTGGCCGCGCTGATCCTCGACGATCTTGCCAGCGCCGCGCGCGCGAGCATCGGCGAACTGGCGCAGCGCGCGGGCGTGAGCATTGCCTCGGTCACGCGCTTTGCGAAGGCGGTGGGCTGCCACGACGTGCGCGAACTCAAGCTGCGGCTCGCGCAGGCGGCCGCCGTGGGCGACCGCTTCCTGCGCGGCGGCCACGCTGGCGACTCCGCGGGCGCGGACAAGCCGCGCGCCGCCGATGCCGAAGCCGAACCGCTCGCCACCCGTGTTTACGACGAAATTCACACGGCGCTTGCGCGCAATCACGAACTGCTGCGCCAGGCGCCGTTTGCGCAGGCCGCCGCAGCGCTGGCGCGCGCCCGCATGATCTACGTGTTCGGCATGGGCGGCGGCTCGAGCGCGCTCGCCGACGAAATGCGCTTTCGCCTCGTGCGCCTGGGCCGTCCTGTGGCGTCGTACCAGGACAGCTTGCTGCAGCGCATGGTGGCGAGCACGCTTTCGTCCGAAGACGTGGTCGTCGCGCTTTCCGTAACAGGGCGCGTGCCCGAACTCGTCGATGCGTGCCGGATCGCGCGCGACTACGGCGCGAAGCTCGTCGCGCTCACCGCGCCGGCTTCGCCGCTCGCCGCGCTCGCTGACTGGCTCGTGCCGATCGTCGCGAGCGAGACCGATTTCATCTACAAGCCGTCGTCGTCACGTTACGCGATGATGATGGCACTCGACGTGCTCGTGACCGAACTGGCGCTTGCGCAACCGGAGGCCAGCCGCGAGCTGCTGCGCCGTATGAAACACACGCTGGACGCGCATCGCGGCGGCGGCGAACGCCAGCCGCTCGGTGACTGAGCGTCGAACTGAGAGCCATCCTGAGGAGACGCGTATGCATTCGCACCCCGAAGCCGCCGACACGTTGATCGTCGGCGCCATGCTTTACGACGGCACCGGCGCACCGCCCGCCGAGCGCGACGTGGCGCTGCGCGACGGACGCATCGTCGCGATCGGCAACCTGTCCAACTGGCTCGCGGAAGAGGTGATCGAGGCCAATGGGCGCGCGCTCGCGCCGGGTTTCATCGACGTCCATACGCACGACGACACGCATGTGATCCGCTCGCCGCAAATGCTGCCCAAGATCAGCCAGGGCGTGACGACGGTGGTGGTGGGCAACTGCGGCATCAGCGCGTCGCCGGTCACGCTCAAGGGTGATCCGCCCGATCCGATGAACCTGCTCGGCGAGCGCGATGCGTTCGCCTATCCGACGTTCTCCGCTTACGTCGATGCGGTGAACGCGGCGCGGCCCGCCGTGAACGTGGGCGCGCTGATCGGCCATACGGCGCTGCGCAACAATCACATGAACGATCTGCAGCGCGCCGCCACCGGCGACGAGATCGCGGCCATGCGCGCGCAGCTCGAAGACGCGCTCACGCACGGCGCGCTCGGCCTTTCCACGGGCCTCGCGTATGGTTCCGCGTTCGAGGCGTCGACCGAAGAGGTTGCCTCGCTGGCGGAGCCGCTCGCGTTCGCCGGCGCGGTCTACACGACGCACATGCGCACCGAGTTCGACGCGATTCTCGAGGCGATGAACGAGGCGTACCACATCGGCAAGCATGCGCGCGTACCGGTTGTGATCTCGCATCTGAAGTGCGCGGGCCCTTCCAACTGGGGGCGCAGCACGGAGGTGCTCGCGTCGCTCGAAAGCGCGCGCAAGTATCAGCCGGTGGGGTGCGACTGTTATCCGTATAGCCGCAGTTCTTCCACGCTGGACCTCAAGCAGGTGACAGGCGACATCGACATCACGATCACGTGGTCCACGCCGCACCCCGAGCAGGCCGGCAAGCTGATCAAGGACATTGCGGCCGAGTGGGGCGTGTCGCAGCAGGAAGCGGGCAAGCGCCTGCAGCCGGCGGGCGCGGTGTACCACAACATGTCCGAAGACGACGTGCGCCGCATTCTTTCTCATCCGGCCACGATGGTCGGCTCGGACGGCTTGCCGAACGACCCGTTGCCGCACCCGCGCCTGTGGGGTGCGTTTCCGCGCGTGCTCGGTCACTACGCGCGCGACGCGGCCTTGCTGCCGCTCGAAGAAGCGGTGCGCAAAATGACGGGTCTTTCTGCGCGGCGCTTCGGCCTTTCGCAACGCGGCGAGGTGCATGTGGGCTGGCACGCCGACCTCGTGCTGTTCGACCCCGCCCGCGTGCGCGACGCGGCGACCTTCGAGCAGCCGCAGCAGGTGGCGGAAGGCATCGACGCGGTGTGGGTCAATGGCGTGCTCTCGTACCGCGATGGCCAGCCCACGGGCGAGCGCGCGGGCCACTTCGTCGCGCGTGGCAAGCGCGATGAACAGGCAGAGGCGAACGCCTTTTAAGCAAGCTTTATCTATCGAATTTCGACCCTCGGCGCGCGTGGCCCCAAAAGCCGCGCGCGCCGCACGATCTCAAAGGAGCAAACGATGAAACGAATTGGAGCGGAAGGCGGCAAGGGCCAGGGCGGACAACATCTGCCGTTCGCGCGCGCCGTGGAAGCCGACGGCTGGCTGTATGTCTCGGGCCAGACGCCGATGGAAGGCGGCGAGGTGATCAACGGCGGTATCGTCGAGCAGTCGCACAAGGCCATCCAGAATCTTTTCGCCATCCTCAAGGAAGCGGGCTACGGCGCGGAGCACGTCGTGCGCTGCGGTGTGTGGCTCGACGACGCGCGCGACTTCACGTCGTTCAACAAGGTGTTCCGCGAGTACTTCGGCGAGCATCCGCCGGCACGCGCTTGCGTGCAGTCGAGCATGGTGGTGGACTGCAAGGTCGAAGTGGACTGCGTGGCTTACAAGGCACCGGCCGGGAAGTAAGGGCGCAGCGCATTGCGCGCAGCGTGACAGGAAGCGGCTGCCGGAGTTATCCGGCAGCCGTTTTTTCTTGCGTGCCGCCGTCGCGCGGGGAGGGCACGGTGATGCGCATTTCGACCTTCATGCCCGCGGCTACGGCCATGTTGATGAGCGAATCGAGCGAGAACAGATCGATCTTGCCGCGCATGAGGTCGGACACGCGCGGCTGCGTCACCCCGAAGAGCGCGGCGGCCTGCGTTTGGGTCAGCTTGTTGCGCTTGATGTGCTCTTCGAGGGTGATCATGAGGTCGCTGCGCAGCGTCATGTTCTGCGCGGCTTCGGGCGTGTTTTCGAGCGCGTCCCAGACGCTGTCGAAGCGTTGGCGTTCGTGGTTCCCGTGACTCTGGCGGCTCATGGTTTGGACTCCTTGTTTAAGGCGTCGCGATAGCGGCGCGCGGCAAGCGAAAGATCGACGAAGGCCGTTTTCTCGGACTTCTTCTCAAAACAATGCAGCACATGAATGGCATCGCGGATGTGCGCGACGTAAATCACGCGAAACGCGCCGTTCGAATCGCGAATGCGTATTTCACGCGCACCGCGGCCTACCGGATTCACGGGCTTCCAGTCGTTTGGGTCGAGGCCGCGTTGCACGCGCCGCAATTGCCGCCCGGCTTCCTGACGTACCTGTTCCGGAAACTTCCGCAGATCCGCGAGCGCGCTGCCGCAAACTCCAATGGCTTGGCATGAGCAGAATTATACAAAATTTTATATAAATTCCAGAGCATTGGGCGGCCCGGTATGCACCGGGTATGACTTCGCTCAAGTCTCTGCAGGCTTGCACGGGCGCGCCCTCGCTTGCGTCAACGATCCCGCGGTTTCCGTCCCTCGTTAGCCGTTCGGCTGAGGGCCGTCGTTTTGTTGATTTCCCAATATATGAGCGACCCAATCACATATTGGAGAACTCGAAAAAACCTGCCTACAATCCAGCCATCCGACATGCCGCGATGACCTCGTGCGCGGCAAACACCGTCGGCAGACCCAGATAAATCCGGCGCACGCGCAAGGCGCGCAGCGAACCGGACAGCAAAGGAGACGTCCGCCATGCTTCAGCCAGCGCTTTGCGCGGCCACGCGCCGCCCGCCGCTACATGCCCGATGTGCCCCGGCCGCCCATGCGCCGCGCCGTCTCCCGAAGCAGGGTTCGCGCGCCGCCTGACGGCGCGCGCCTTTTCGACCGTCAGCCTTCATCGCCCTCGCCATGAACAAAGCGATGTCTTCCACACTCGCCGCGAACCTCCCCGAAGAGGCCGCGCCCGTGCAAAACGCCGCGCCCAGCGCCGCCGCAGTGCAATCCGCAGCGCAGCCAAAAGCCCGCCCCGCCGCCGATGAAATCGGCGTCGCGAGCACGCTGCTCGACGGCTCGATGCAGCAGGCCGGCACCCAGACGCTCCTGCGCGGCCTCGCCATTCTCGAAGCCGCCGCGGCCGGCGTGCGCGACCTGCGCTCGTTCGGCGCCGTGCTCGGCACGACGCGCAGCACCACGCACCGCCTGGTTTCGAGCCTCGTGCAAGCGCGCTACCTGCGCCAGGTGCAGGGCGGCTATCTGCTCGGGCCGAAGCTCATCGAACTCGGCACCATCGCGCTCGAGCAGATGCCGCTCACGGCCGTTGCCCGCCCGCATCTGCAGGCGCTCGCCGACGAAACGCTCGACACGATCCACCTCGGCGTGCGAGACGGCGACGACGTGCTGTACATCGACAAGATTCCTGGCCAGCGTGGGCTCGAGATGCGCTCGCGCGTGGGGCACCGCATGCCGCTCGCGTCCACGGGCATCGGCAAGGCGATGATGCTCGACCTCACGCCGCAAACGTGGCGCGATCTGTTCGACGCGTCGCGCCGCACGCTCGCGGGCGTGAGCTTCCGCCCCGATCACAGTCTCGAACCGGAAACCTTCCTCAAGCGCATGGCCACTTACTCGGCGGGCGGGTACACGTTCGATCTGGAGGAGAACGAAATTTCGATCCGCTGTGTCGCGGCGCCGGTGCGCGACGCGTCTGGCGCGATCGTGGCGGCGCTTTCGGTGGCGAGCACGATTCCCTATATGCCGCTCGAGCGAATGGACGAACTGATTGCGGTCGTGCAGCGCGAAGCGCGCGCGATTTCGCAGGAACTGGGCTGGCGCGCGCCGCAGCCCACCACGCGCAGGATTCGCCGATGAAAGCGCGTGAGAAGCCTGCAAGCGGCGCGGCGACCGAAGCTAGCGACGACGCGCTCGCCCGCGAAGCCGCGCTCATCGCGCTCGACTGGGGCACGACCTCGCTGCGTGCGTATTTGTTCGATGCGGCAGGCAAGGTGATCGCCACGCGCGTTTCGACGGCGGGGATCATGAATCTGCCTGTGCCAGCCGAAGAAGGCGGCTTCGACGCCGCCTTCGACGAAGCGTGCGGCGTGTGGCTCGCGCAAGCGCCCGCGCTGCCGGTGCTGGCGGCGGGCATGGTCGGCAGCGCCCAGGGCTGGGTGCAGGCGCCTTATGTCGAGACGCCGGCGAGCGCCCAGGCGTTGGTGGCCGGCATTGTGCGCGTGCGCGCTGCGTGCGGCGCCGAAGTCGCCGTGGTGCCGGGCGTCCTGGAGCCGGGGGCGCTGCCCAACGTGATGCGCGGCGAGGAAACGCAGATTTTCGGCGCGTTGAGCGGATCAAGCGACGAGAATGCGGCGCAACCGTCGCTCGTCGGCCTGCCCGGCACGCACGCGAAATGGGTGGTCGTGGAGGGCGAGCGCATTGCGCGCTTCTACACCTTCATGACGGGCGAGGTCTACGCGGCGCTATGCGCGCATACGATCCTGGGTCGCACGATGAAGCATCCCGTCGAGCCCGATACGGCCGCGTTCCTGCGCGGCGTGAGCGTGGCGCGCGAGCAGGGCTGCGTGGGCCTGCTTGCCACGGCGTTCAGCACGCGCACGCTCGGCCTCACGGCCCAGCTCGCCGCCGACGAGCAGCCCGACTATCTCTCGGGGCTCGTGATCGGGCACGAACTGGCAGGCCTCGAAGCGGCGCTGGCGCGGCGCGACGTGGCGCTGGCCGGTTGCGCGCCGCAGCTCATCGGCGCCGAGTCGTTGTGCGAGCGCTACCGCATGGCGCTTGCCGCATTCGGATGCAGCGGCGCGCATCTCGTGCGTCATGCGACCGAACACGGACTCTGGCGCATTGCGGTGCAGGCCGGACTCGTCGCGCCGCGCTAAACGCGCACCGACGAATCGAGCCTGCGGAATCGAACCAGACACGAAGCCAAGCAACAGGAAGCCGACATGGAACCCGAACTGAATCTGCCCGCCCCGTACACGCCACACGCCGGCTTCGTCGCTGCGTTCGGCGCGTGCGGCATGGTCGCGATCGTGCGCGGCATCAAACCCGCCGAAGCCGCCGAGCATGGCCGCGCGCTTTACGAAGCGGGCTTCCGGATCATCGAGGTGCCGCTCAATTCGCCGCAGCCGCTCGACAGCATCGCGGCATTGCGCGAGGCGCTGCCCGAGGACGCGATGATCGGCGCGGGCACCGTGCTCACGACCGAGCGCGTGCGCGACGTGCGCGAAGCGGGCGGCGAGCTGATCGTGATGCCGCACGCCGATACCGATGTGATTCTCGCCGCGAAGCTCCAGGGCCTCGCGTGCGTGCCCGGCGTCGCCACGCCGACCGAAGCGTTCGCGGCGCTCAAGCACGGCGCCGACGCGCTCAAGATGTTCCCCGCCGAGCAACTCGGGCCGGCCGTGACGAAGGCGTGGCGCGCCGTGATTCCGCCGGTGGTGCCGCTGCTGCCCGTGGGCGGCGTGAAGCCCGACAACATGGGGCCGCAGCTGGCGGCAGGCGCGAGCGGTTTCGGCCTGGGTTCGGCGCTCTACAAGCCGGGCCAGGACCCGGCGGCTACGCGCGCGAACGCGCTGGCTTTCATCGAAGGCTGGCGGGTGACGCAACTGAGCGCGCACGGAGCGCAAAAGTGAATCGCCTCGCGGGCAAGGTCGCACTCGTGACGGGCGCCGGACGCGGCATCGGTGCGGCGATCGCGCGGGCGTTCGCGGCCGAGGGCGCCGCCGTCGTGCTCGCGGAACTCGATGGCGCGACGGCCGCAGCCACAGCGCGCGAGATTGCAAACGCCTGCGAAGGCGCGCGCACGCTCGCGGTCCAAACCGACGTGACGCAGAGCGCTTCGGTGCGCGCCGCCGTGGAAGAAGCGCAACGCGCGTTCGGCCCGGTCGACGTGCTCGTGAACAACGCCGGCATCAACGTGTTCGCCGACCCGCTCACGATGACCGACGACGACTGGCGCCGCTGCTTCGCCGTCGATCTGGACGGCGTGTGGAACGGCTGCCGCGCGGTGTTGCCGGGCATGGTCGAGCGGCGCGCGGGCAGCATCATCAATATCGCCTCGACGCACGCGTTCCAGATCATTCCGGGCTGCTTCCCGTACCCAGTGGCGAAGCACGGTGTGATCGGGCTCACGCGTGCGCTCGGTATCGAGTACGCGCCGAAGAACGTGCGCGTGAACGCGATCGCGCCGGGCTACATCGAAACGCAGCTCACGCACGACTGGTGGAACGCGCAGCCCGACCCGCAAGCCGCGCGCAAGGCCACGCTGGAGCTGCCGCCGATGAAGCGCATTGGCCGCCCGGAGGAAGTCGCGATGACGGCGGTGTTTCTCGCTTCGGACGAAGCGCCGTTCATCAACGCGAGCTGCATCACGATCGATGGCGGCCGCACGGCACTGCATCACGAATGAAAGATGTGAACAAGTAATTCGCAGCACGAAGGAATAACGAACACGCAGCAATCCGCCGAAACGCTGGCCGCGCGTTTTCGGTGGGTAAAAGAAGAGGCGGCCGATACCCTTCCCGTGACTGAAGAAGACAAGGAGACTGACAACATGCAACGACGCATCTTTCTGACGCTGATAGCCGCCGCGGTCACCGCAAGCGTGACGCTCGCGCAAGCGCCCATTGCACAGGCCGCCGACCAGGTGAAGATCGGCTTTCTCGTGAAGCAGCCCGAAGAGCCGTGGTTCCAGGACGAATGGAAGTTCGCGGAAATGGCCGCGAAGGAAAAGGGCTTCACGCTGGTGAAGATCGGCGCGCCCTCGGGCGAGAAGGTGATGAGCGCGATCGACAACCTGGCCGCGCAAAAGGCGCAGGGCTTCATCATCTGCACGCCTGACGTGAAGCTCGGACCGGGCATCGTTGCCAAGGCCAAGGCCGACAACCTCAAGATGATGACGGTGGACGACCGTCTCGTGGACGGCGCGGGCAAGCCGATCGAGTCGGTGCCGCACATGGGCATCTCGGCGTACAACATCGGCAAGCAAGTGGGTGATGGCATTGCCGCTGAAATCAAGAAGCGCGGCTGGGACATGAAGGACGTCGGCGCGATCGACGTGACTTACGAGCAGCTGCCGACGGCGCATGACCGCACGACGGGTGCGACCGATGCACTCGTGGCCGCAGGCTTCCCGAAGGCGAACATCGTGATGGCGCCGCAAGCGAAGACCGACACGGAAAACGCCTTCAACGCCGCCAACATCGCGCTCACGAAGAACCCGCAGTACAAGCACTGGGTCGCTTACGCGCTGAACGACGAAGGCGTGCTCGGCGCCGTGCGCGCAGCGGAAGGCCGCGGCTTCAAGGCCGACAACATGATCGGCATCGGCATCGGCGGTTCGGACTCGGCGTTGAACGAGTTCAAGAAGCCGGCCCCGACGGGCTTCTACGGCACCGTCATCATCAGCCCGAAGCGCCATGGCGAGGAAACCTCGGACCTGATGTACACGTGGATCACGCAAGGCAAGGAGCCGCCGCTGCTCACGCTGACGAGCGGCATGCTCGCCACGCGCGACAACGTGGAAAGCGTGCGTCAGCAGATGGGTCTCGCTTCGAAGTAAGTTTGAGAGACGTGGTTTGAGGTGTTTCCCGTTGCGGGGCGCATGCCCCGCAACGCATCGAATGAGAGGAAACCGAAGTGTCAGCGACACTGCGTTTTGACAATATCGGCAAGGTGTTCCCAGGCGTGCGCGCGCTCGACGGCGTGTCGTTCGAGGTGAACGCGGGCGAAGTGCATGGCCTCATGGGCGAGAACGGGGCGGGCAAGTCCACGCTCCTGAAGATCCTCGGCGGCGAGTATCAGCCCGATTCCGGCCGCATCCTGATGGATGGCAACGAGGTGCACTTTTCCGATGCGGCGGCTTCGATCGGCGCGGGCATCGCGGTGATTCACCAGGAGCTGCAGTACGTGCCCGACCTCACCGTGGCGGAAAACCTGCTGCTCGGCGCGTTGCCCAATGCGCTTGGCTGGGTGAAGCGTGGCGAGGCGCGCAAGTTCGTGCGTGAGCGCCTCGCCGCCATGGGCGTGGATCTCGATCCGGCTGCCAAGCTGCGCAAGCTTTCCATCGCGCAACGCCAGATGGTGGAAATCTGCAAGGCGCTCTTGCGCAATGCGCGCGTGATCGCGCTCGACGAGCCCACCAGCTCGCTCTCGCACCGCGAGACTGAGGTGCTGTTCAAGCTCGTGCGCGAACTGCGCGCCGACAATCGCGCGCTCATCTACATCTCGCACCGCATGGACGAGATCTACGAGCTGTGCAATGCGTGCACGATCTTCCGCGACGGCCGCAAAGTCGCCTCGCATGAAAAGCTCGAGGAGGTGAGGCGCGAAACGCTCGTCCACGAAATGGTGGGCCGCGAGATCAGCGACATCTACAACTACACGCCGCGCGAGCATGGCAATGTGCGCTTCGCCGTGCGCGGCATTGAAGGCCATCCGCTGAACGAAGCGGCCAGCTTCGAGGTGAAGGCGGGCGAGATCGTCGGGTTCTTCGGGCTCGTCGGTGCGGGGCGCAGCGAACTGATGCAGCTCATCTACGGCACGCACAAGCGGCGCGCGGGCGAAATCGAACTCGATGGCAAGACCATTCGCGTGAAAAGCGCGAGCGACGCGATTCGCCATGGCATCGTGCTGTGCCCGGAAGACCGCAAGGAGCAGGGCATCGTTGCGATGGCAACGGTATCGGAGAACATCAACATCAGCTGCCGCCGGCATTTCCTGCGCGCGGGCATGTTCCTCGACCGCAAGAAGGAAGCGGAAACGGCGGATCGCTTCATCAAGCTGCTGAAGATCAAGACGCCGAGCCGCCGCCAGAAAATCCGCTTTCTCTCGGGCGGCAACCAGCAGAAAGCGATTCTTTCGCGCTGGCTCGCCGAACCGGACCTGAAAGTCGTGATTCTGGACGAACCGACGCGCGGTATCGACGTCGGTGCGAAGCATGAAATCTACAACGTGATCTACCAGCTTGCCGCGCGCGGCTGCGCGATCGTGATGGTGTCGTCGGAATTGCCGGAAGTGCTCGGCGTGTCGGATCGCATCGTGGTGATGCGCGAAGGCCGTATTTCGGGCGAGTTGCCGCGCAGCGCGGCGAGCGAACACGCGGTGCTTGACCTCGCGCTGCCCAAGCGCGTGCAGGCCAAGGCTGCATGAGTGGACGGGGAGGAAACTGAAATGCAAGCAAGAGAAAATCTGGCGGCTGAAACCGCCAAGAGCGTCGCCGACGCGTTGATTCCGAGTCCCACCGACAAGCAGAAATGGTGGCAGCAGATCACCGAGTACAGCCTGATCGTGATTTTCGCGGTCATGTTCATCGTGATGTCGCTGACTGTCGATCACTTCTTCTCGATCGAGAACATGCTCGGCCTTGCGCTGTCGGTCTCGCAGATCGGCATGGTGGCCTGCACGATGATGTTCTGTCTCGCCTCGCGCGACTTCGACCTTTCCGTGGGTTCGACGGTCGCGTTCGCGGGCGTGCTTTGCGCGATGGTGCTCAACGCCACGAACAACACGTTCATCGCCATCGTTGCGGCGGTGGCGGCGGGCGCCGCGATTGGCTTCGTGAACGGCGCGGTGATCGCGTATCTGCGCATCAACGCGCTGATCACCACGCTCGCCACGATGGAAATCGTGCGCGGCCTCGGCTTCATCGCCTCGCACGGCCAGGCCGTGGGCGTGTCGTCGGATACGTTCATCGCCATGGGCACGGCCTCGCTCTTCGGCGTGCAACTGCCGATCTGGGTGACGCTCGTCTGCTTCATCGTGTTCGGCGTGATGCTCAATCAAACCGTGTACGGGCGCAATACGCTCGCGATCGGCGGCAATCCGGAGGCGTCGCGCCTCGCCGGCATCAAGGTCGAGCGCACGCGCGTGTGGATCTTCCTGATTCAGGGCGCAGTCACCGCGCTCGCGGGCGTGATTCTCGCCTCGCGTATCACGTCGGGCCAGCCGAACGCGGCCGAAGGCTTCGAGCTGAACGTGATCTCGGCGTGCGTGCTGGGCGGCGTCTCGCTGCTGGGCGGCCGCGCAACGATCTCGGGTGTGGTGATCGGCGTGCTGATTATGGGCACCGTCGAAAACGTCATGAATCTGCTCAATATCGACGCGTTCTACCAGTACCTCGTGCGCGGCGCGATCCTGCTCGCGGCAGTGCTGCTCGATCAGTTGAAGAACCGTGGAACACGAGATTAAATCCGGCGATTAAACCCCGGACTGAGCCATTCATCAGGAGCCCAACACGATGTCGTCTCCCGCTAACGCGCTCGCGCGCCACGCGCATGAAAACTACGCGCGCTACCCGAGCCTGGCCGACCGCGTGGTGCTGATCACAGGCGGCGCGACCGGCATCGGTGCGTCGTTCGTCGAACACTTCGCGGCGCAGGGCGCGCGCGTCGCGTTCTTCGATATCGACGCGAGCGCAGGCCAGGCGCTTGCCGACGAACTTGGTGACTCGCGCCACAAGCCGCTTTTCGCGGCCTGCGACCTCACCGATATCGGCGCGCTGCGCGCCGCCATTGCCGACGTGAAAGCGGCGCTCGGGCCGATTCAGGTGCTGGTGAACAATGCCGCCAACGACCGCCGCCATACGCTGGCCGAAGTCACGCCGGAATCCTTCGACGAGTGCGTCGCTGTGAACGTGCGGCACCAGCTGTTTGCCGCACAGGCCGTGGCGGAAGACATGAAAGCCGCACGCGCGGGCTCGATCATCAACCTGGGCTCGATCAGCTGGATGCTCAAGCAGTGGGGCATGCCTGTCTACACGCTGAGCAAGTCGGCGGTGCAGGGGCTCACACGCGGGCTCGCGAAGGATCTCGGACGCTATGGCATCCGCGTGAATTCGCTCGTGCCGGGCTGGGTGATGACGGAGAAGCAACGCCGCCTCTGGCTCACCGACGAGGGGCGTGAGGACATCAAGCGCGGCCAGTGCATCGACGCCGAACTGCTGCCCGAAGACCTCGCGCGCATGGCGCTCTTTCTCGCCGCCGACGACAGCCGCATGATCACGTCGCAGGACATCATCGTGGACGGAGGCTGGGCATGAGCGCAAGCGATGGCGCTTCGAGCGAAGCGGTGGCCGAACTGCTCGTGCACGCGAAGTGCGAGCTGGGCGAGGGCGCGACCTGGTGCGCACGCCGCGGCCGGCTCTACTGGGTCGACATCACCGGCAAGCATCTCGCGCGTTACGACCCGCGCGACGGCAAGCACCTGACCTGGGCGATGCCGGAACGCCTGGCGTGTTTCGCGCTTTGCGAGGACGAACGCACGCTGTTGCTGGGTCTTGAGTCCCGCCTCGCGTTCTTCGACCTGGAGACGGGCGCGATCGAGACCATTGTTGAAGTGGAGCCCGGCGTGCCCACGCGCCTGAACGACGGGCGCTGCGACCGCCAGGGCCGCTTCGTGTTCGGCACGAAGTACGAGGGCACGCCGAGGCAAGCCATTGGCGGCTTTTACCGGCTCAATCGCGACCTCACGCTCGAACGCCTGCCGCTGCCCGCTCCGGCGATCTCGAACAGCATCGCGTTCAGCCCGGACGGCGCGACGATGTACTACTGCGACACGCTCTCGCGCGAGATTCGAGCGTGCGACTACGGCGCCGATGGAACGATTGCAAACCCGCGCACGTTTGTCACGCTCACCGATGACACCGGTGTGCCGGACGGCTCGACCGTCGACGCCGAAGGCGGCCTCTGGAACGCGCAGTGGGGCGGCGAGCGCGTGGTGCGTTACGGCGCCGATGGCGTGGAAACCGAGCGAGTAAAGATTCCCACAGCGCAGCCAAGCTGCGTTACGCTCGGCGGTGCGCTTCTGGACACGCTTTATGTCACGAGCGCGCGCGAGGAAATGGACGAGGAGGCCCTCGCGCGCGAGCCGCATGCAGGCGGCGTGTTCGCGGTCCGGATTGGCCGCCAGGGCCTTGAAGAACCGCGGTTTCAAGGGCGTCGGCGCGTTTGAATTCGTTGTATCGCGTGTCACCCGCAATGCATGCGCGCGCTTATGTCAGACGATAGGTGCGCGCTGACCGCGGGTGAGTGCGCGAACCGCCGCGCGTAGCGAGCAGCCCAAATAGACGGATAGCCGTTGCAGTTCAGCAACAGATGCAGTCGATCGATAGTGTGCAGTTGGCTTTGCCAGTACCACTAGAAGGGCGAACACAAGAAGCGGCCGCAGGCCTGTGCAAATGCGAGCAGACGAGCAAGCGCACGGCGCCGGAAGGCCACCAGTGAGCCGCCTTTTGCGGCGGCAATCAAACATGCCTCTCGAGGAGCATCTTATGAGCGTCGCGAATTCCGCTGTGCGTCGATCCCCCCGTTCCACCACTCACGCAGGCGCTGCCGCAAGCGCGCCGTCTTCCGCGCCCGTTGTCTCGCCTGCCGCCGCCGCGCGCCGCGCGCGGCTCGAAGCCGCCACCCATCCTGTCATGCCGGGGCCAAGCACTTCGGCGGTGGCCATCGGCGCGGCCGGCTCGAGCGACGTGGCCTGCGTGACGCTCGCGAACGCGTATCTGAGGCTCGACGTCGCGCCCCAACTGGGCGGCGGAATCACACGCTTCGACTGGCGCAGCGAAGGTGCGCTCGAACCCGTGTTTCGCCGCTGCGAGCGCGTGAGCGCGCGCATGGACCCGAACGAGCTTGCATGCTATCCGTTGCTGCCGTATTCGAATCGCATTGGCGAGGGGCGCTTTCACTTTGGCGGACGCGATATCGAAGTGCCGCGCAATCGCGCGAGCGAACCGCTGCCGATTCACGGTGACGGCTGGCTCGCACCGTGGAGCGTCGAAAGCGCTGATCGAGAAAATGTGCGGCTCGTGCTCGACCGCAGCGACGGCGAACCTTATTCGTACCGCTCGGCGCTCACCTACGCGCTCGACGGCGCCACGCTCACGATCGCCCTTGAAGTGGAGAACACGGGCCGCGACGCGCTGCCGTTCGGCCTCGGCGTGCATCCTTTCCTCGCGCGTGACGCCAGCACCGAACTCTCCGCACCCGCAAGCGGCCTGTGGCTCTCGGGCCAGGACTGGCTGCCGGTGCGCCACGTGCCCGCGCCGCCTGCCTGGCAATTCGGTATTGCCTATCCGCTGCCGGCGCAGCTCGTGAACCATGCGTTCAGCGGCTGGAGCGGACGTGCCGCCGTGGTGTGGGAGCGCCGCCGGCTCTCGCTTTCGATCTGCGCCAACACCGACTATTACGTGCTCTATACGCCGCCCGGCGCGGACTTCTTCTGCTTCGAGCCCGTCGATCATCCGATCAATGCGATGAATCTGCGCGGCGGTGGCGACGCGAACGGCATGACCGTGCTCGCGCATGGGGAGCGGCTCGTGCGGCGTTTTTCGTTCACTGTCGAGCGCATGGACATGCGCGCGGCGGCGAGCCCGCATCGTGCCGGAGCGCGCGGCCGGGCGGGGACGCGCGGCGGCAAGGGCGCACGCTCGCGGGCCTGACGCATGGCGGCGCTATGCGCTCATTTCGTCCGATGATTCGTCTCGCGGCCGCGCCGGAGGTGGCGTGGCGCGGCCGGAGATCCTCAGCCGGGTAAAATACGCGCCGTTTTCCTTATTCGGCTCGCTGCGAGCTTCCTATCATGACCTCCTTCACCCAGACCCTCGGCGCCGCCTGGCAGCGCACTGGCTCTCTGCTGTGCGTGGGCCTCGACCCCGAGCCGACGAAATTCCCGGCCGCGCTGGCCGGCCGCAGCGACGCGATTTTCGAGTTCTGCCGCGATATCGTCGACGCCACGGCGCCTTATGCGAGCTCGTTCAAGCCGCAGATCGCGTACTTCGCCGCGCACCGCGCCGAAGATCAGCTCGAAGCGCTGATTGCGCACATCCACGAAAAGCATCCGGGCCTGCCCGTCATTCTCGACGCCAAGCGCGGCGACATCGGCAGCACCGCCGAGCAGTACGCGCGCGAAGCGTTCGAACGCTTCAAAGCGGACGCGGTGACGGTCAATCCGTATATGGGCTTCGACTCGATCGAGCCGTGGCTCGCGCATAAGGGCAAGGGCGTGATCGTGCTGTGCCGCACGTCGAACCCTGGCGGTTCCGATCTGCAGTTCCTGACGGTTGACGGCAAGCCGCTTTATCAGGTCGTGGCCTCGCTCGCGGCGCAAAAGTGGAACGCCAGCGGCGAGCTTGGCCTCGTGGTGGGCGCGACGTTCCCGAAGGAGATCGAGACCGTGCGTGCGATCGTAGGCGACATGCCGCTGCTGATTCCGGGCATCGGCGCGCAAGGCGGCGATGTCGAGTCGACCGTGAAGGCGGGCCGCACTGCAAACGGCACGGGCATGCTCATCAACTCGTCGCGCGCGATCATTTACGCGAGCAATGGCGAAGACTACGCGCAGGCAGCTGCAACGGCTGCCAGGGACACGCGGGACCGCATCAACGCGTTTCGCTGAATCGAAAGGCAGATCGAGAACCGCTTTGCCTTTCGAACTCCTCCTATGTGATCGGACGAACCGCTTAACTAAGATCAATCTTGTTAGCCGATTCGAACACAGTTCGGGCTGCGTAACTGGTTGCGCTCGCTTGCGTTTGTTAGGCTCGCGATCCGAATGGTCATGTAGAGAGAGGAATCCAAGATGATGAAACGCCTACTCCTGGCTGCTGCAGCGGGGCTCGTGCTTGCCAGTGCGGGTGCCCAATCCAGGGAGCCGGTGACAGATGAAGCGGCGATTCAGCAGGTGGAGCAAACCTGGGTGCGCGCCACCGCGAAGGGCGACAAGGCGGTATTGGACCGTCTGCTCGACAATTCGTACGTCGAAACGACTGCCAATGGTCAACGCCGTTCGAAGTCGGATGTGTTGGTCGCCCCGCCGCCCGCACCTGGTTCGTCGCAAACTCTGGCCGACGTCGAGGTGCGATTCAATGGCGATACGGCCGTGGTGACGGGGGTCAATCAATACCGCCACGTTGCGACCGATGAGCCGCAGAACTACACCTTCACCGACGTATTCGTCCGGCGCGATGGTACGTGGCGAGCTATCGCTTCGCAGTCGTCCCGCTACTAAACCAGACGGCAAGGCGAGTCCTTGCCAGTTCGGCCAATTCTTGCATTCGTGCGCCACTCGTCGCGGCGGCGCTCGCATCTATCTCTGTCAGGCACGTCTCTCGACGTGTCCTTTCACTAGCTTCACCAGTCAACATCCCCCTTGCGGTGCTTGCGCCGGCCGGCCGCGCCGTTGCGATGGGTCGTTCTCCACTGCACGTCGCGGTTGGTGCGGCGAACGGTTTTCCCTCAGTCGTTCACCCTGGACTTGCTTCACGGACAGCATTGACCGGCGCAGCGCCGCGCATTGCGACATCGTGCATTTAAAACATTCTTAATATTTCGTTTTGCATTAGCTCTATTCCCCGGCGCGATGCAGAGAAATTAAGAGTTCTCTGATACGTCTCGCCTCTTCTCCTCCGTAACATCGCATGCTTCATAGCGGGAAGAGTGTGCGCACATCCGACATGGATCGCACGCCTGCTCGCCGCCCATTGGGGAGCACCCGATAGACGGGAATGTTCAGTTGCGACGGCGACGTGGCATTCGCCGTCTGGCAGCGCCGTCCGTGATTCGTCTTTATCCGCCCGCTGCATGTGGCGCTGCATTTCGCGTAATCGAATTCCTCCGATTGGTTCCGATGCTGTCGGAGCAGAAACTACGTATATGGAGTCGAGCGGCACGTCAGACTGAACTGCATAAACAAATCAATGATTCGCGCTTCGCCGGGATTCGCCGCGAAGCGAGGCAATTCGAGCCGGTCTGAACGAGGCTTCAGCTGGGAACGGACACACAAATATTTTTTGAACATCTTTATAGATTAATTGGGATTGCTAAATGAACAGGACATATCGTTCAGTTTGGAATGAAGCGACAGGGACGTGGGTCGCCGCTTCGGAATTGGCCACCGGCCGCAAGAAGAAGGCGTCGTCTGCGTTGGTGTTGAGATGCTCTGCGGCTGTCGGGCTTGCCGCTGTGTCGCTGAGCGCGGCCGCGTCTGCCCTCGATGGCGGCAACATTGGCGGTAACGGCACTAGTGCTGCACTTTCCATCGGTACTGGAAGCAGTGCGACTTCTAGCGGCGATATCTCAATAGGTGCCGGCAGCAATACCTACCACACGGTTGCCTCGGGCGGCAATTCCATTGCAATGGGTATTAACGCAACCGCGTCGGCCGCCTCTACGATTGCAATCGGCACGGCCTCTCTGGCCACGGGGTCTACGGCGCTCGCATTGGGCTATGCGGCGACTGCTTCGGCAGGGAACGCCTTGGCGTTGGGCGTAAACGCGGTTGCCTCGGGCGTTAGCGCGATTGCGATGGGTAGCAGTGCAGTGGCTGGAGGTGCTACCTCGCTGGCAATGGGCAGCGGAGCGAATGCCGGGAACACGAACTCGGTGGCGATCGGCAACGGTGCAAACGCCTCGGTTGCGAACTCTGTGGCGTTGGGTAACGGTGCGACCACCGGCACGGTGGTCGGTACCCCGAGCGGCGTGATCGGCGGCACGACCTACAACTACGCGGGCACGAACCCGACCGGTACAGTCAGCGTGGGGGCGGCGAATACCGAGCGTACGATCACGAACGTGGCGGCGGGCCAGGTGACGGCGGCGAGCACCAATGCCGTGAACGGCTCGCAGCTCTACGCGACCAACACGCAGGTTACGGTCAACTCGACCAACATCTCGAATCTTCAGGGCTCGGTCACGACGCTTCAAGGCCAGGTCACGACGCTGCAGGGCAACGTCACGACGCTGCAAGGCAACGTCACGACCATCAATGGCCAGATCACGAACATGCAAGGCCAACTGGCCAATGCGGTGCTGTACGACTCGTCGGCGCACAACTCGGTGACGCTGGGCGGCACGGGCGCGACCTCGGCGGTGGCGCTGCACAACGTGGCGAACGGTGTGCTGAGCGCATCGAGCCTCGACGCGGTGAACGGCTCGCAGCTGTACGCTACGAACACGAACGTCACGAACCTCTCGAACACCGTCAACAACATCAACAACGGCGGCGGGATCAAGTACTTCCATACGAACTCGACGCTGGCAGACTCGTCGGCAACGGGCACGAACAGCACGGCAATCGGTCCGCAGGCGGCGGCCTCGGCGGCCAACGCGATCGCGATTGGCAATGCTGCGAACGCTTCGGTTGCGAACTCCGTTGCACTGGGCAACGGAGCGACCACGAGCGCGGCTGTGGGTACGGCAAGTGGCGTGATCGGCGGCACGACTTACACCTACGCGGGTACGAGCCCGACGGGCACGGTGAGCGTTGGCGCTTCGGGCTACGAGCGCACGGTCACGAACGTGGCGGCAGGCCAGGTGACGGCGGCCAGCACGGACGCGGTGAATGGCTCGCAACTTTTTGCGACGAACACGCAGGTTACGAAGAACACGTCGGATATCTCGAATCTCTACAGCGAGATCACGAACATCAGCGGAGGCTCCGTCGATGCCGTTCTGTACGACTCGTCGGCGCACAACTCCGTGACGCTGGGCGGCACGGGTGCGAGCGCGGCAGTAGCACTGCACAACGTGGCCAACGGTGCGCTAAGTGCATCTAGCCTTGACGCGGTGAACGGTTCGCAGCTGTACGCGACCAACACCAATGTGTCGAATCTGGCAGGCAACGTGACGACCCTTCAGGGCAATGTCACTACGCTGCAAGGTAACGTGTCGAACATCAACAGCCAGATCACGAACATCAACGGCAAGCTCAACGATGCCGTTCTGTATGACTCGTCGGCACATAACTCGGTGACGCTGGGCGGCACGGGCGCGTCTGCGGCAGTGAAGCTGACCAACGTGGCCAACGGCACGCTGAGCGCATCGAGCCTCGACGCGGTGAACGGTTCGCAGCTGTATGCGACGAACACGAACGTGTCGAACCTTGCGGGCAACGTGACGACCATCAACGGCCAGATCACGAACATGCAGGGCCAACTGGCCGATGCGGTGCTGTACGACTCGTCGGCGCATAGCTCGGTGACGCTGGGCGGCACGGGTGCGACCTCGGCAGTGGCGCTGCATAACGTGGCGAACGGCGCGCTGAGCGCGTCGAGCCTGGACGCGGTGAACGGTTCGCAGCTGTACGCGACCAACACGAACGTGTCGAACCTCGCGGGCAACGTCACAAACCTCGCCGGTGACGTGACGACCATCCAGGGCAACATCTCGACGCTCTCGGGTGATGTGACGACACTCAACGGCCAGATCACGAACATCAACGGCAAGCTCAACGATGCGGTTCTGTACGACTCGTCGGCACATAACTCGGTGACGCTGGGCGGCACGGGTGCCACTTCGGCAGTCGCGCTGCACAACGTGGCCAACGGCGCGCTGAGCGCTTCGAGCCTTGACGCGGTGAACGGCTCGCAGCTGTACGCGACGAACACGAACGTGTCGAATCTCGCGGGCAATGTGACGAACCTCGCCGGTGACGTGACGACCATCAACGGCCAGATCACGAACATGCAGGGCCAACTGGCCGAT